>NZ_JAJFZH010000015.1:0-131029 GCF_020733145.1 Chryseobacterium sp. X308 | reverse complement strand
TGGCATTAGTATTTTTTCTTCTCGGTTTAACTGATTGATTCACTGTTAAATATACGAAAAATAAATCTTAAAAACAAGCATAAATAACTGTAATTCAAAATGTTAAACCGTTAACTTAATGACATTGGGCGCGAGCGTCTCACTCGTGCCCACAAATAACAAATAGCCCCAAGTTATCGCACCAATCCTTTCGTGTGGTGAAGTAATAATAACCACTGCTATTTTTGCGGTGTTTTTTTTGTTTGTAAAAGGCTCAAATAAAGCCGGCAACCCGAGAATAAGGTTTAACGCTTAATGGAATCTGTAAAAGAAAAAACAAAAAACCATCCTTTTTCAAGGATGGTTTGTAGACCCACAGGGATTCGAACCCCAGATGACTGAACCAAAATCAGTAGTGTTACCGCTACACCATGGGTCTGTTTCTATGCCGCGAAATTATAGAAATTATTTTAAATATGAAAATCTAAATTAAAGATTAATTAACATAATTAGTAAGAAGACAGCTTTATGTATTGATATCCAAAGAATTATTTTTCAATAAAATTTAAAAAAAATCTTCTTCTACCCATAAACAGTAGATTTGTGGATATTATTTGTTCGATTTGAAGAAACAGGGTTTACATTAATTTATCCGAATAATAATAACTTCCCGCTTCCTTCTTCCAGCTCCCATCCTTCAAAATTCAGTTAAATAATAAAACCTTATCTTTGCAAAAAATTGGGCTCCAAAAGTTGGAGTAACCCATTAATAACATATCCTGAGCAAAGCAAAAGGATTATTAAACATTTTTTATGTCAAATATTGTCGCAATCGTTGGACGTCCCAACGTAGGAAAATCTACGCTTTTTAATCGTTTATTAGAAAGAAGAGAAGCTATTGTAGATTCTACAGCTGGTGTTACCAGAGACCGTCACTACGGAAAATCAGACTGGAACGGAGTAGACTTTACGGTAATTGATACCGGAGGTTATGATGTAGGTACAGATGATATCTTCGAAGAAGAAATCCGTAAGCAGGTACAATTAGCGGTGGATGAAGCCACTTCTATTATCTTTATGATGAACGTGGAAGAAGGGCTTACTGATACGGACCACGAAATTTACAGACTTCTCAGAAGATCCAACAAACCTATTTATATTGTTATCAATAAAGTAGATTCTTCCAAGGAAGAACTTCCTGCAACAGAATTCTATCAGTTAGGAATTGATAAATATTACACCCTTTCTTCTGCTACAGGTTCAGGAACAGGGGATTTGTTAGATGATATCGTTAAAGATTTCCCTACTACAGAATATAAAGATCCATTTGAAGGATTGCCTAAAATTACGATTGCTGGCCGTCCAAACGTAGGAAAGTCCACGATGACCAATGCTTTATTGGATGTTGAAAGAAATATTGTAACCGATATCGCAGGAACTACGAGAGATAGTATCCAGACTTTATATAACAAATTCGGACACGAATTTGTTTTGGTAGATACTGCGGGGATGAGAAGAAAGTCTAAGGTAAACGAAGACCTTGAATTCTACTCTGTAATGAGATCGATCCGTTCTATCGAATATTCTGACGTCGTGATCATTATGGTTGATGCTACACAGGGATGGGAATCTCAGGATATGAATATTTTCGGACTGGCTCAGAAAAACAGAAAAGGAATCGTAATCCTAGTGAATAAGTGGGATTTGATCGAGGACAAGCAGACCAATACGATGCGTGATTTTGAAAAATCAATCAAAGATAAAATCGGTCAGTTCCAGGATATTCCAATCTTATTTGTTTCAGCTTTAACGAAACAAAGAATTCTGAAGGCTGTAGAAGTAGCTATGCAGGTTTATGAAGACCGTAAGAAGAAAATTAAAACTTCAAAACTGAATGAAGTAATGCTTCCGATCTTCGAAAATACACCGCCGCCGGCATTGAAAGGAAAATATATCAAAATCAAATACTGTGTTCAGCTTCCTACACCGTCACCACAGTTTGTGTTTTTCTGCAACCTTCCACAGTATGTGAAAGAACCGTATAAAAGATTTACTGAAAATCAGCTGAGAAAAGAATTCGGATTTACCGGAGTTCCGATTGAAGTGTATTTCAGACAAAAATAATAAGAACAAATGTTCATCAAAAATCTCCGGCAAGCGAAGCTTGCCGGAGATTTTTATATCACCCAACCAGACTTTCTCTTTCAGGCCGATCTTTCAATTCGTTTTTTAGTTGTAATTTTGCGGCAATTAATATCAATTAACTGAAATTAAAAATAAAATTTTCATGCTTACTATTTTATCGCAACACTTTTCTCTTGTCAACGAATGGATTAACGAACTTAGAAACGTTACGATCCAGCATGACCGAATGAGATTCAGAAGGAATATGGAAAGAATCGGGGAGATTGCCGCTTTTGAAATCAGTAAAGGACTGGAGTACAGAGAAGTTGAAATTCAAACTCCTTTAGATACAATAAAAAGCAGGGAAATAGCTGTGCAGCCGGTTATTACAACCATTTTAAGAGCAGGTGTTCCGTTATTCGAAGGAATCCTGAACTATTTAGACAGAGCAGACTGCGGTTTTGTGGCAGCTTACAGAAAACATGATGCCAACGATTATTTCTCAATCAAACAGGATTATCTTACCTGCCCAAGTATTGAAGGCAGACCCCTTATTGTAGCTGATCCTATGCTTGCAACTGGTGCTTCTCTTATTGAAGCCATCAAAGATTTGCTGACCAACGGAAATCCAACCCAGCTTCATATTGTTGCAGCCATTGCATCGAAACAGGGAGTAGAAACTGTTCAGAATGCATATCCTGAAGCTCATATCTGGGTAGGAGCCATTGATGAACACTTAACTTCAAAAGGGTATATCACACCAGGATTGGGAGATGCCGGAGATTTGAGCTACGGAGAAAAACTTCAGCGATAAATTAAGAAAGATTCCAGAAATCTTTTATTAAGTTCAATAATAAATCAGGTCGTACTTTATCCATAGGATGCCTTGTATCCGGAAGTACGGCCAGTTTTGCATTTGGAAGGCTTCTGTAAACCCTTGAACTCTCTTCCAGCGTTACCATATTATCTTTATCACCCACCATGATTTGAACCGGAGTGGTAATCGTAGCAAAATTATTTTCCAGAGGAGGATTTTTACCTAAATCAATCATTAAATCAGCAATAGCAGGAAGAAGCTGTTTCCACTTTGTTCCGTGCTGTGATTCTAAAAGCTGGGCATACTGCGGAATTTTTTCAAGAATAACATCCGGATTAAGCATCTTGCTTTCTTTTAAAGCCTGTTCTTCAGTCCAGTCGAACTTTGTGCCCAGTGTTATAACAGAATTTACATTGTCAGGATTTTCCATTGCGTAGCAAAGCGCAACATAACCACCCATGCTGTGCCCGAAAATTGATACGTCTGTCATATGATTCACTTTACAATATTCAGATAATTCCTCGACATACTTTTTAATATTGAGGCCGTCTTCAGGAAGTTCCTGGTCTCCATGTCCTGAAAAAAGAGGAGTATAAACTGTAAAATAGGATGACAGAACATTCAGATAAGGTCTGAAAATGTCGCTGTGACCTAAGGCTCCGTGCAGTAAAATCAGATTGGGCATAATTGTATAGTTTCCTGAAAATTAGGAAAAAGAAATGAATCGTGAAAATGGATGGGGTGGAAGTGTAAGAGTGTCTGAGAGTTTTCGGGTTTAAAAATATTTTTGATTATTTCTCCTTACAGAAAATCCCGAAACCCACACCCCGCACCTCGCACCCCGTTCCCATATCAAACATCCTCAGCCATCACCAAAACACTTACTTTATTATCTCCGGCATTTAAAATCTCCCACGCCACAGATGAAACTGTATTTCCTGTCGTGAAAACATCGTCAATCAAAAGAATATGTTTTCCGGTAACAGGCTTGGTTACAGAGAACGTATTGGAGGCTTCCAGCCTGTGTTTCTTGTCTTTTAAGGCCTGTGCTTTAGAATAATAATTTCGTTTGATTAATGTATGATCAAATGGAATGGTATAAAATGAAGATAAAGTTTCGGTAAACAAATGAAGCTGGTTATATCCCCGTTTCTTCAGTTTCTTTGGATGAAGCGGTACACTTACTAAAAGGTCAGGGAAATTATCTTTGAAATCAAGTCGTTCTGCTGTCCAATCGGCTAAGATTTTTCCTGCTTTTTCCCTGCTTCTATATTTCAGATCGTGAATAATCTGCCGGCTTAAACCTTCCTTTTCAAACTGTATTAAAGCGAATGCGTTTTCAACCGGAAAAAATAAACTGCATTTTTCCTTAATCGGATTATTTTCAAAATAATTGTAATGGGTAAAGTGAATCTGGCTGAAACAAAGATCACAAACCAAAAGTTCAGGATCGATGATTCTGTTACAGTGAATGCAGCGGTTAGGAAACAATATATCTAATATCATAGTGTGTTTTTACTAAGATATGGAAATAATTGTCAATTTTTGCTTCCCAAAGTCAATAGTGAATTATTATTGTTAGCGAATTTTATGAGCTAATTATTTCATATAGCAAAAAGAATTTTTTCTTTATTGAGTGAAACGCCATAGCGCCTGAAAAAGCTATTAAATAGTATAGAAAACTTTGCAAAATCTGCATTTAGAAAAATAACTTACCAGTAAATTTCAGCAGCAAATCGATTATTCACAAACCCGAATCCCGCATCCCGAACCTCACATAAAAATTCACAAGCGAAGCGCATTGACAATTCACGATTCACTTTTAAATATCATCAAACGTCTTCCTGATCTTCTCAACAGCATTCTTCATACTCATATTAAAATGTTCCTTTTCCAGTCTTACCGGTGGTGCCTGTCTTACTTCACAGTCAGGAATACTGCAGGATTCACATGTAACGCCTACATTAATGGTTTTTAAAGATGGAGACTTGATAAAACCTATTTTTTTAATCGTTTGGGAATTCAGTAAAATCCCCAGGCAATAACTTCTGTTGCTTCCATCTGAGAAAGGATTTTTTTGTGAAGTAGAAATTACCAGATAACTTATTCCCTGATCTTTATAATGAGAAACCTGAGCATCCGTCAGGGTTTCATTTTCTTTTAAATCACCAAGATTTTTTACCGCAATCCATCTTCTGCAGTAATGCTCGTTCATTGCATTGGCATGAGGAGCCTGCTGATGATTAAGATGAAGCTCCTTTAAAATCTGGATTTTATCCGAATTTTTCTTTTTGACCAGACATAAATAAAAAAGATCTTTGATTCCCATTTCAGCCGAGAGAATGTTGGTCAGCCGGTAATAAAATGTTTCAGGCGAGTGGGTGAAACTGCTGATAAGGCTCTCAAAACTTTTAGGTTCCCATGTATTTTGCTGGAAAAATTCTGCGGTCTTTTCAATGACAGGTTCTTTTGAAATGAGCAATGCTCCTGCGAAATAAGACGCGTAAAAGTTATTCAGAATTTCTTCAAAACTTCCGAAATCAAGCCATGAATATGTATTGGGACGGTTTTTTAATTCCAGTACATTGAAGCCGATTTCTTTAGCCAGAATGAATGTTTTCTGATCCTTTTCCAGTTTTTGATTCAGCAGTAATAATTTTTTTTCAGGAATGAAAAGAGAACGGAGATTATCCAGAGTCCCATATGTTTCAAAATCTTCAGACTGAATGGTGTAACTGAATTTTTCTGCAAGAATTGCCTCCAGGATGTCAGACTTTAGATCTTTTCCGGGTTGTAACTGATTTTCTTGGGTAAACAGATCAACCTTTTCTTCAATTTCAGGAAAATAGTTATCATATAATTCCTGAAATGACCTTAAGACGGCAAAATAAAATCTTTCCTTACCAAGATTATAATTCTGAGAAATTTCGATCAAGGCATTAATAAAAGCCGTTACTTTTTTCGGTGCATCGCTGATAATGCTGATGAGGTTGTTTTTATTAATTCCGAATAACTCCAGAGGAACTTCTTTAAAGAAATCAGACTGCAGGATTTCATTGAAAGGGGAAAGGCTTTTATCAAGTTTGGTAGAAACCAGATCATCAAAAGTACAGCTCAGTGCTTCAGAAAGCTGAATGATTTTATCGTGCTTGGGATACTTTTTCCCGTTTTCAATTTCGTTGAGGTAAGATTTTGATAATCCTGTCTTTACAGCAAGATCCTGCAGAGACCAGTTTTTCTTTTGTCTCTGCTGTTTCAGTTTTAGCCCGAAAACTGTTTTGATAAAGTCGCTTTCTGAATTCATTACTCAAATATAAATAATTAGATGCGATTATTCGCATAATAATTTTTAAATAAATTTAGCGAACGTTCGCTATTTGTGAAAATTTTTATTTATGTTTGTAATATCAAATCACAAAATCAATAAGTTATGGAAACAAAGACTCAATTAGAAATAAAGTCACAGAAACAGTTTGAGGAAGTATTTACTCCCGATTTGACAGATTTTCTGATTTCGCTTCATCAGAACTTTAATCATAAAAGACTTGAACTTTTAGAAGAAAGAAAAATGACTCAGCAAAATTTTGATAAAGGAAATCTTCCTGAGTTCTTGAAAGAAACTGCAGACATCCGGAATGGAAATTGGGTATGTGCTCCGCTTCCTGAAGATATGCTGGATAGAAGAGTAGAAATTACCGGCCCCGTTGACCGCAAAATGATTATCAATGCCTTGAATTCCGGTGCTTCTACATTTATGGCAGACTTTGAAGACAGCAGCTCGCCGGTGTGGGAAAACTGTATTCAGGGACAGATCAATCTTTCTGATTCCATTAACCGGACTATTGATTTTGTCAACGAAAAAGGAAAGGCATACACCCTTAATGAAAAAACGGCTGTTTTACAGGTTCGTCCACGCGGCCTGCATCTCCCTGAAAAACATATTGAGATCAATGGAGAAAAAGCTTCCGGATCACTGACTGATTTTGGAATATTTTTCTTCAGAAATGCAAAACAGCTTTTGGAAAACGGTAGCGGTCCTTATTTCTATCTTCCAAAACTGGAACATTATAAGGAAGCACGCTGGTGGAATGAAGTTTTTGTTTTTGCGCAAAACTATCTCGGAATTCCGGAGGGAACCATTAAAGCGACTGTTTTAATAGAAACGATTACCGCTTCGTTTCAGATTGATGAAATTTTATTTGAATTAAAAGAACATAGTGCCGGACTGAATTGCGGAAGATGGGATTATATTTTCTCTTACATTAAAAAATTCAGAAATCTTCCCGAATTTATTGTTCCGGACAGAGATCAGGTAACCATGACGTCTCCCTTTATGAGTGCTTATTCAAAAAGAGTGATTGAAATCTGCCATAAAAGAAATGTACATGCAATAGGCGGAATGGCCGCTCAAATTCCGGTAAAAGACGATGACGAAGCCAATACTATTGCTTTTGAAAAAGTAAGAAATGATAAAGAAAGGGAAGTGAAAAATGGCCACGACGGAACGTGGGTTGCACATCCGGCATTGGTATCTGTAGCAAAACAAGTTTTTGACCAGTATATGCCTTCCCAAAATCAGATCGATAAAAAATTTGAATACCATATAACAGAAAGCCAGCTGCTGGAAATTCCCAAAGGAGAAATCACAGAAAAAGGAGTCCGGAAAAATATCAATGTAGGAATTCTTTATCTTGAAAGCTGGCTGATGGGAACTGGTGCTGCCGCTATTTATAATCTGATGGAAGATGCCGCTACTGCAGAAATTTCAAGAACACAAATCTGGCAATGGCTGAAAAATGAAGCGGTTCTGAGTGATGACAGAACATTAACCCGAAGCATGATACTGCAGTGGGAAAAAGAAGAAATGGATCATATTGAAAAATATGTAGGTGAAACCCGATTCAAAAGCGGAAAATTCAACCTCGCCAAAGAACTTTTCAATGAATTGATTTTCTGCGAAAATTTTGAAGAATTTCTAACCCTTAAAGCATACCCTTTTATCTAGTTGGAGAGTGAGAGAGTAGAAGTGTCCGAAAGTTTGAGAATCATATCTCGTACCTCCGAACCTCGTAACCTCGTAACCCGAACCCCGAACCCCAAAATCTAATCAAACAAAATCCAAATATTATGAAAACAAGACAAGAACAAATCCAGGCTATTGAGCAAGATTGGCTGACAAATCCACGTTGGAAAGGCATTAAGAGACCTTATACCGCTGAAGAAGTTTTAAAACTTCGTGGTTCTTATACCATAGATTATACTATTGCTACAGAAATGTCCAAAAAATTCTGGGATAAATTAAATACCCAGGATTATGTGGCGGGACTGGGTGCACTGACAGGTAATCAGGCGGTACAGGAAGTGGATGCCGGCCTGGAAGCAATTTATCTTTCAGGATGGCAGGTGGCTGCAGATGCTAACCTGTCAGGGGAGATGTATCCGGATCAGTCATTGTACCCGGCCAATTCAGTGCCTTCTGTGGTAAAGAAAATTAATAATGCCTTACTGAGAGCAGATCAGGTGCAGTCTGTAAGCGGAACAGGAAATAAAGAATATCTTGTGCCTATTATTGCCGATGCAGAAGCAGGTTTTGGAGGTAATCTGAATGCTTTTGAACTGATGAAACAAATGATTGAAGCCGGAGCAGCTGCCGTACATTTTGAAGATCAGCTTTCTTCCGCTAAAAAATGCGGCCACTTGGGCGGGAAAGTATTGGTACCTACTCAGGAAGCGGTCAATAAGTTGATAGCAGCGCGTCTGGCTGCCGATGTGCTGGGAGTTCCAAGTCTTATCATTGCAAGAACAGATGCGGATGCCGCAGATTTACTGACTTCTGATATTGATGACAGAGATAAGAAATTCGTAACCGGGGAAAGAACTTCTGAAGGTTTTTACGTGGTAAGAAACGGAGTTGAGCAGGGAATCGACAGAGGACTGTCTTATGCGCCATATGCTGATCTGATCTGGATGGAAACCTCCAATCCTGATCTGGAGCAAGCCCGAAGATTTGCAGATGGAATTCATGCAAAATTCCCTGGAAAAATGCTTGCTTATAACTGTTCACCTTCATTCAACTGGGCTGCAAAACTGAGTGTGGAAGAAATGTCTACTTTCAGAGAAGAGCTGGCTAAAATGGGGTACAAATTCCAGTTTATTACCCTTGCAGGATTCCATGCATTGAATACAGCCATGTTTGAACTGGCACTGGCTTACAAAGAAAGAGGAATGGCAGGATATTCAGAACTGCAGGAGCGTGAATTTGCACTACAGCAGAAAGGATTCAGAGCGGTGAAGCATCAGTCTTTTGTAGGAACAGGATATTTTGATGAAGTACAGAATATTGTCACCAACGGTTCCTCAGCTACTGTAGCGATGAAAGATTCTACAGAAACAGCACAGTTCCATTAGTCATTTTTCCATATTTTTTGATGTTAAACCTTCTCTTTGAGGAGGTTTTTTCTTTGTCTGAAGCTGTTTAAACCTGTTTTTTACATCATTTAATTTCAAATTAACAATTACATGATAAGTAATTGAAATTTGAGTTATATTTGGAAGCGAAAAAAAATATTATTACAAATGAATTTAATTAAGACAATTTTTATTGCGTTAGGATTAACACTTACTGCAAATATTGTAAATGCTCAACAGAAGATTGGAAGTGTAAATACAGAGGACATTTTTGCAAGTTTATCTGAAGTAAAAACTATAGGAACTACTATTGATAACCTGACTAAGACCAGACAGACTGAAATTGAGAAGCTTATCGGTGATTATCAGACTAAATTGAAAGCAGCACAGGATAAAGAAAAAACGTTAAGCGAGGCCAATAAAGAAGCTGTGACTAAAGAACTGATTGCAGCACAGACAGAACTACAGGCTTTAGGTAAGAAGATAGAGGAAACCAGAACACAGGCTGCTAAAGATATTTCTGCCAAACAAAACGAATTGTTTAGTCCTTTACAAAAGAAAGTAAAAGATGCTATTTATGCTGTAGCAAAAGAAAGAAACCTGAATTTTGTATTTGATGTAGCATCACAGGAATCTAATAACCTTCTTTACACAGACGGAAGCGAAGATATCACTGCTACTGTGAAAACCAAATTAGGGGCTACGGCTACAACTGCCAAGCCAGCCGGGAAATCTAAATAAGAATTTTCAATATACTGAATATTGTAACGGAATCAGAACGATGATTCCGTTTTTTTATGGACAAAAGTGAATGGCTGGATGAAGAAAGTTTTATTTTAAAATGATACATTTGAGTAAACTTTCAGGAGAATGAATCTGATGTACGAAAAACAGATCAAAGTAACAGAAGAGCATATTGATCAGAATAACCATGTGAATAATGTACAATATGTACACTGGGTGGAAGAAGTGGCAGCAGAGCACTGGGATCTGTTGAAACATAAAACAGAATATGTGAATGATGTCTGGATGCTTCTGGATCATCATATTCAATACAAAAAACAGGTTTATCTGGGTGATATCATTACGGTAAGAACTTATCCAATGGCTCCGGAAGGTGCCAAACAGCCAAGAAAAGTAGAATTTTACTGTAATGATAAGCTGGTGGTAGACTCAGGCACACTTTGGATTTTATTTGATCCTGAAACTAAAAAGATCAAGCGCCTGGAAAGTGACTGGCTGGAAAAATTTTTGTGATTAGAGACAGAGAATACAAAATCATTAACAGATCTGAAAAAAGGATAAAATAATAGCTAGAATAGCTAGAATAGCTTGATTGAAAAACGGGGTAATGAAAAATAAGTTAAGAAAAATAACTGTCAATGCTATAGATTACTTGTATTTGGTCACAGATCAATATGATTCTGAAACTAAAACTAATACTTTGACTGTAAAAGTGTTTTTAAACGGACAAAAACAAACTCCTTTAGTCATCAAATTTTCAACAGTTGATAATTATATTATTGGGCAACCTTTAAAGTCGGGGGTAAAGTTATTTAATAAAATAAAGAATACTGAAGAGGAAGTTAATCTTAATGAGCCTAAATATATTAAAGAACTTATTATTCTTGGATTAAAAGATGGATGGTCAGGAACTAACTTAATAGCAATACAAAATGGACTTGATTATTTGAGTGAATTAGGCTTTCAAACCGATCAATTAAAACCAGAATATAATGAATAATTTTTCCTGTAATGTAATTATTTCAATAATATTATTTTCAGGTTTTTTCTAAAAAGAATATTTTAAAATCGCTGTAATAGAAACAGTCTTTTCTTTGTTAAGCTGTTTTATCCTATCTTTGTATTATGATACGTATTACAAAAATTTTTACATTCGAAACGGCTCACGTGCTTTACAACTACGATGGGAAGTGTAAAAATATGCATGGGCACTCCTATAAACTGTTTGTAACAGTGAAAGGAAAACCGATTAATGATATTGAAAATCCTAAAAATGGAATGGTGGTAGATTTCGGAGATATCAAAAGTATCGTAAAATCTGAGATCGTAGACGTTTGGGACCATGCGGTTCTTGTCAATGCGCTGTCTCCACATAAAGAACTGGGAGATGACCTTGAACAGAAAGGACATAAAGTAATCTATTGCAGCTTCCAGCCAACCTGTGAAAACATGTTGTATGCCATTGCTGCTAAAATCAAATCGAGACTTCCCGAAGGAATTTCTTTAGCCTATCTTAAACTTCATGAGACAGAAAATTCTTATGGAGAGTGGTTTGCAGAAGATAATCAATAATTTTTCACAAAACTTGGAAGGTGTTAAAAACAACAATTAATTTAGAACCTGGAAAAAAAGTATATTTTGCTTCGGATCAGCATTTTGGTGCCCCTACACCAAAGGAAAGCAAGGTGCGCGAAGAGAGATTTATACGCTGGATGGATGAGATCAAGGAAGATGCTCAGGTTTTGTTTTTAATGGGTGATCTTTTTGACTTCTGGCACGAATGGAAGCATGTCATTCCCAAAGGATATGTCCGGGTGCTTGGGAAAATTGCAGAATTGAAAGACAGAGGAATTCATATTTATTTCTTTGTCGGAAATCATGATCTTTGGATGAAAGATTATCTGGAAGAAGAAATCGGATGTACCGTATTCTATCAGAAACAATATTTTGAAATGGGAGGGAAGCAGTTTCTGCTGGCCCATGGAGATGGTTTGGGACCTGGAGACAAAGGATATAAAAGAATGAAAAAATTATTCACAAATCCTGTGGCACAATGGTTCTTCAAATGGCTTCATCCCGATATTGCGATGAAAGTGGCATTGTATCTGTCCCAAAAAAATAAAATGATCTCAGGAGAAGAGGACAAGGCTTTTCTGGGAGAAGATAAAGAGTTTCTCATCATTTATTCCAAAGAAAAGCTGAAAACCCAGAAGATTGATTATTTTATCTATGGACACAGGCATCTGCCTATGGTACTGGATCTGGAACAGAATGCAAAATATATCAACCTCGGAGACTGGATTTCCTATTTCACTTACGGGGTTTTTGAAAAAGATTTTGAACTGAAAACTTTTGAAAAATAAAGCAAAAAAAATTACCCCTAAAAAGAGGTAACTTTCGAACGGGTGGAAAACCCACTCTTGTTTTTAATCCATATTCCGGATAAGTCATTGCAATAAGTCTACCAAAATAGGTTTTATGCATTAAAAAATTATTAAAAAAATATTCTATCTCTATAATTGCCCTGCAGCCGGGGATTAAGAAACTCAAAAAATTATGGAACTGAAAAATATATTCAACATACAGACTGAACAGGATTTCCTGAATGCCTCATTGAGAACATTTCGTTATCAATATGAAAATGTTGAAATATACAGGAAATTTGTTGATTTTCTGAAGGTTAATCCCGATGAGGTAGATAGCTTGGTGAAGATTCCGTTTCTTCCTATTGAAATGTTTAAAAATCATCAGATTCTGGATAAAAATGTGGATACGGATCTTTTTTTTCAAAGTTCCGGAACCACCCAGATGAACCTTTCCAAACATTTCATCGCAGATCCGGAACTTTATGAGGAGAGTATTTATAAAAGCTTTGAACAGTTCATCGGAAAACCGGAAGATTTTATTTTTCTGGGTCTGCTTCCAAGTTATCTTGAGAGACAGAATTCATCACTCATCTATATGGTAGATTATCTGATGAAAAAATCTGCCAAGCCGGAAAACGGATATTTCCTTTATAATCATGCTGAACTCTTTGAACTATTGAACACATTGCAGGATAAAAAAGTGATTCTTTTCGGGGTTTCTTTTGCCCTTCTTGATTTTCTTGATTACTGTCATTCTCAACAAAGCGAAGAATCCCTGAATTTTCCTGAAAATTTAATAGTGATTGAAACCGGCGGTATGAAGGGGCGGAAGGAAGAAATGACCAAGGATGAATTGCTTAAAATATTGCAGGAAGGCCTTAAAACGGAGAAAATCTATTCAGAATATTCTATGACAGAGTTACTTTCACAGGCTTACTCCCTTGGAAATAATGAATATGAGTGTCCCAACTGGATGAGAATTATGGTTCGCAATGCAGAAGATCCCTTAACGTACCAAAAAGAAGGCCGCACAGGAGCTATTAATATTATTGATCTTGCCAATACCCATTCCTGCTCATTTATTGCCACACAGGATTTAGGAAAAATAATCGGTGATAAATTTCAGGTGTTAGGAAGAATAGACCATTCAGATATCAGAGGATGTAGTTTACTGGTTAGCTGATGATTTAAACCGAAGAAAGCAATTGTGAATCGTCAATTCACTCCACTTGTCAATTTTTGTATCATAAAATAGTGTGCGGCTTTTGCTGAGTGAAACACCTTTGCGAGCCTTTAAACACTTGGCTATTAAAAACTTTGCGGGCATTGCGTTTTATTAAAATATTTTTACCATCATAAAAAAATGATCAAAATAGAAGAACTCATACACGCCTACATCCATTCCCATTGCGATTTTGAAAAAGAAATCGTACTGACGAATTATTTTCAGGCAGATTGGGAAGCAGACATCTTAATCATAGATTCGGAAGGTGGAAGTCATGAAATTGAAATTAAGCTTTCAAAAAGTGATTTTAAAAATGATTTCAAAAAATCATACCTGAATAAAGACACCGGAGAAAAATTTCTGAAACACGATAAAATTTCCTGTGGGGATTATATGTGTAATTCTTTCAGTTTTTTGCTCCCGATGGGAATGGTAGATGCTGCTTTAATTCCGGAACATTGCGGAATCATTGAATTCTATCACAATGCGGATACCTGGGATACCGAATTTTATCTGATCCGCCAGCCTAAAAAGCTGCATGAAGACTCTTACTGGAAACTGAATGACAAAGATTTTTTTATCAGGAAGATGGCTTTGAATCTTCTCCAGCGTAAAATGGAAATTAAAGGAAAGCATGAGGAACTGATTTTTAAAAATCCTTTTGAAATCAAAAAACTGAAATAAAATTAAGGAGGTTTCTTATTCTAACGCAAAGACTTATTTTCTATATTTAAAGTTTAAGAAAGCAAAGAAGGAATCAATTTCATTGATTTTTATTAAGCGATTGTAAAACGTATCACTTCATCAACGACGTAGTCATAACCACTTTGCTCCCTTAAATAAAAATTCATCTTTATAAAAACTTTGCGTTTACAAAGAATTTCAAAACAATTATTCAAAATCAGAAAATAAAAAAATCCTGCCGCCTGACAGGATTTTATCATTGAATGGTATTTTAAATTAATCTGCAATTTCAGCAGTATCTCTCTGAAGTAAGAACTTGTAGATTAAACCTCCTACAACTCCTCCCAAAATAGGGGCAACCCAGAACAGCCAAAGCTGCGACATGGCAATTCCTCCCATAAAGACTGCCTGAGAAAGTGATCTCGCAGGGTTTACAGAAGTATTTGTAATCGGGATTGAGATCAGGTGGATCAACGTAAGAGCAAGACCGATGGCAAGACCGGCAAACTTACCGTTAGCCCACTTATCCGTAGCTCCCATGATTACAATAAGGAAAAAAGCGGTTAATAAAAACTCAGCAAGAAATGCAGCTCCCATACTGAAAGCTTTTCCGTTATAAACGGCTTCACCGTAGAAGTTGGTGGCGAAATCTCCGGGTTTTGAGAATTCTACCGCTCCGGCTCCGTTAAGAATCGTATACAGGCATCCTGCTGCTACAATTGCTCCCAGACACTGTGCTACAATGTAAGGAATAAGGTCTTTTGCAGAAAATCTTCCTCCTGCTAAAAGTCCAAAAGAAACTGCCGGATTAAAATGCCCTCCTGAGATATGTCCTACAGCGTAAGCCATGGTAAGAACAGTAAGACCGAAGGCTAAAGCAACTCCTAAAAGTCCGATGCCAATATCTGGAACACCGGCTGCGAAAACAGCGCTTCCACATCCTCCGAAAACAAGCCAAAATGTGCCGAAAAATTCAGCGAAAAGTTTTTTTATCATGTTGTTTATTGTTTAAAGTATCTCAAATGTAAAATTTAAATCTTAAAGTAAAAAGATAAATCTGAAAAATATTTCAAAAAAGAGAGAACAAAAATTACAAAATCTGTAATTTGGTGTAAAGTTTGTTTGGGATTTGTTTAGAGAGTATAATAGTCGGTTTTGAAAGATATAACATAAATGTTTTATCTTTCATTTGTAATTTAAAAGGATGGTGAATGAGAAAGTTTTTTTGTGTGGTCTTTGTACCTTTTATTTATAGTTTACATTATTCGCAGGCAGCTAAAAAAGCTTTTCCCTGCTATGATCTTGCCACTGTATTGAAGGTTGAACCTACGCCGCTTTATAAATCTCATCTTGATGCCTCAAAAAGTTTTGGGGTACAGCTGCTGAAAGATTCCAAAACAGTGCAGCGATACATCAATAGCGGCAAATTCCACAAAATAAAAAAATCAGGTAAAGGATATCGCGTTCAAAAACTTGATTACAGCAGGGCTTATATGGTATCCAAGGCAAAAACCACGCTGGAAAAAATAGGTTCTAAGTTCAGCAAGGATACAAAAGGCGGTACATTTACTGTTTCATCCATTACCAGAACGCTTGAAGACCAATGCAGGCTTAGAAGAGTGAATTCCAACGCCTCACTAGGGATTAGTTCACACAATTATGGTAATTCTTTTGACATTTCTTATGTAAGATTCAACAACGTTTTAAAGTACAATCCGAAAATGGAATTGGCATTGGAGAAAGTTTTAAAGTACTATGAGAAAGCCGGTAGAATATATTTCATCAAAGAGAAACAACAGAGCTGTTATCATATTACTGTGAAAAATTATTAATTAAAATCCTCTTGCGTAGCATATTTAGTTTCTATATTTTTATACGACTAAAAACTATGCTTATGTCAACATTAAACATTGTAGACTATATGCTGCCTGTAGAAGAATGCAGGACAGCATCAAATGAGTGGAAAGCATCTCTTTCAGACTTTTCCAGGATTCAAAAGCTTATCCCTACCAACTATGTTTTTAATATTTCCAGAGAACACCTTGAATGGATGAAAGGGTTCAGTGATTATAAAGACTTCTGTGCTGCAGTAGGAATTTACAGAGACCGGTTGATTCTTATTTTTTATCCTATGAATAACGACGGGGAAAAAATAGATGTAAAAGAATATCCATACAGCTTCCTTACCGAACTTGATAAAGATCTGAGGCTGCAGGAAATCCAGGAATATACCGTCATCAGAAATGCGGTTCTTTCCAGAGATCTTGAGAGTATGGAGAAGAATGCCAATATGGGATTCCCGGTTTCCAATACACCGGTTCTTGAGCAGGACAAAGCTGTAGATGCCATTGAACGCTGGAGAAACCAGGGAATGGACTGGTTTTATAAAGAGAGCAGAGAAAATGAAGGCAGCGGAATTTTCAGAAAATTCTATGTTCCTATAGCAGATCTTTGCCTTTCAGATGAAGGGCTGGCCGGTATTACCTGTTCTTTTGGTATCAGATACAATGATATCTATGGAAAAATGCTGGTAACCCTTATTTTTATCTCTTTCCGTGAAAATCTCAGGAATGCAGAACTGGGAGCAGAAGTGATTTCCAATACTTATGACTGGGCAAAACCGTGTCCTCCTATCTGCCGTATTCCGGATGTAGATGTAGGATGCGAGTTTTAAAATGATATACTGAGGAATGGCTGGACTTTATAAGGCAATTTTATTCCTGAATTATGCACTGCTTCTATCTGTTATACTGCTGGGAGCAGCAAAATACCGCATATTAAATCATAAAGAAAAGCAATATTTTCATTGTATTGCTTTTCTTTTTTTTATTGAGCTGCTGAATCTGGCGCTGCCTTATATCTTCAGACTGAATGATACCTCATTCCTCTATCCTTTATATATCGCAGGAGAATTTTTCCTTCTGACGGGCTTATTTGTCAGAAAACTGGACTGGCCAAAAGCTGTTCTGTGGATTACAGGTACATTGGCAGCGGGTTTTATGATCTCGAAATACGGATTCGATTATCCTGCCAATGCCGATATTGCAAAAGTAGTTTCCAATATCATCATCATCTGTCTTTCCGGGTTTACGCTGATCCGTGAGATTAAGAACACCTCTTTACAGAATCGTTTTCTTCTCGTAGATGCCAGTATTTTTTTCTACTATTCCGTTTCGGTATTTATTTTTATCGTCCAGCATCAGATTGCCAATCTGTCGGAAAACGATTACTATACAATTCTCAGTGCCAATAATATTCTTTCGGGTATTTTGTACTGTTCATTTTTATACACTTTTATCAGATTAAAGAAGTAACTTTAAATATCAATCTGCTGATCCTTATAATTGTTACCATAACAGTTATAGTATCCTTTATTCTGTTAGCATACAGAGCTTTTATAACCAGAATCATTAAGGAGAAAAATGTACAGCATGAGGCGGAAGTTCTCCATCAGAAGAAATTAGTACTGGAAAACATCAAAGCCCAGGAAGAAGAAAGAAAAAGAATTGCGGTCATGATTCACGATGATATCGGAAACCGTCTCAATATCCTTTCCTTATGGTTAAATAATCTGGATACTCAGGGCGATGAGCTGATCAAAAAAAATATCTACGGCCAGATGTCTTCCCTGATTGATGCTGCCAGAAGTATTTCCCATTCATTATACCCTGTAAACCTGGAGTCGGTAGGGCTGGTTTTATATGTTGAAGAATTAATAGCCAACCTTTCCCACAAAATCAATATCTCTTTGCAGGTGATGCAGGGATATGAAAAGAAAGATCTTTTTGTAGAAGTACAGCTGTACAGAATTATTCAGGAGTTTACTACCAATGTGATCAAACATTCGGACGCAACGGATATCTGGATTTACATGAAAGATTATCCTGAAAATATGGCTGTAGTGATTTCGGATAACGGGCAGGGCTTTGAATATGAAGAAGTGAAAAAAGGAATGGGGATAAAAAATATCGAATCCCGCATCAAATCTATGAATGCCACACACAAATGGAAAAAAACATTTTCAAACAAAGGAAGTCGTTTAATCATAAAAATTCCAAAATATCATGAGTTCCCAAATCAAACTAGCACTGATTGATGATGAACAGCTGATCCTCGAAGGGGTAAAAATGCTGCTGTCCAATGAGAAAAATATATCGGTAACCCTTACCGCAGATAATGGCCCCGGTTTTATCGAAGACCTCGGAAAACTTTCAAAAGATGAATTCCCTGATATTGCTCTTGTAGATGTTCAGATGAAACCCATGAACGGTTTTGAACTGGTAGAAATCCTCAAAGAAAAATATCCTGATCTCAAAATTATTATCCTGTCATCCCATTATAAAACCTCAATTCTCGGATATATGGTCAAGCTGGGAGTATCTGCATTTCTGCCGAAAAATTCGAATAAGAAAACCTTTATTGATGCCATTACAATGGTAGATAAAAACGGAGTTTTTTTTACGGCCGAAGATCATCAGATGCTGTTTACTTATATGAACAGTTCTGCCAAGAAAAATTCTCTTTTTGAAACAGAAGATGAATTATCCGAAAGAGAAAAAGATGTGGTAAAACTGATCTGCCAGGAACTGACCAACAACGAAATCGGAGAAAAACTCTTTATCAGCCCGAGAACTGTAGAAAGCCACAGACAGCGTATTCTCGAAAAAATCGGAGCCAGAAATACAGTAGGAATAGTCATCTATGCTATTGTC
Source organism: Chryseobacterium sp. X308 (assembly GCF_020733145.1). Taxonomy (NCBI): domain Bacteria; kingdom Pseudomonadati; phylum Bacteroidota; class Flavobacteriia; order Flavobacteriales; family Weeksellaceae; genus Chryseobacterium; species Chryseobacterium sp. X308. The sequence continues at coordinate 111,970 of NZ_JAJFZH010000015.1, read as the reverse complement.
AACAATATTTACTCCCTTGAAAAAATATAAATTGATTCCGTAGAAATACGGAATTTTTTATTTGGTACTTTTCACTCTAGCTAACCTTGTTTTTCTTCTGTTATTTTGGAATGTCTCTTTAAGGGATATAAGTTGAAAAAAACACAACAGGATCTGTAATAAAAAATTAAAGTAGAAACATGGATGGTAACAGAGTGATTTCCGTCGGGATTTTCTTTGACGGCACAGGAAATAATGGGGGCAATATTCTTTCTCCGGATAAACCGCTGAATAATAATGAAAGCTATTACGGGACTTTCAGCAATATCTATAAATTATACAGTTTGTTCGTTGGAGATGAAAAGATATATATTGAAGGAATTGGTACTGTAAAAGGTCATGAAGATAATAATTTTGCTATGGCAACCTGTGCAAACCCACCCTATGGAAGTGGTTATTCATCTGATGATAAACTTCAGAAAGCCGGGGAATTTGTGCAAAAAATAACCCATGATGACACCAAAGAATACCATTTTTTTATATACGGATTCGGCCGGGGAGGTATGTTGGCAAGAACCTTCTGTAATCAGCTTCTGACTCATTATGCTGTGGGAAATTGCAGAATAAAATTTCTGGGGCTTTTTGATACGGTAGAGTCCAAACCTTTTAATACCTATAATATGAATATGTCTGTACAGATAGAGAATGCTCTGCATTTTTGTGCAGTTAATGAGGGCAGGTTTTTCTTTCCGCTTACCGGTTTATTTGAGAATTCAAAAACAATGCAGGATCAGAAATCAGAAAAACAATCATCAGTTTGGAAAGAAGTATTTGTCCCCGGAGATCATGCCGATATTGGAGGCGGCTATCTTGAAGGACCGCAATCTGTTTATATTTCTACAGATTTCACGAATGTTGATGATCTGCATAATTATGTTTCAGATATCAGAAATGCAAAAACCAGTGCTGATGGAAATAAAATCTGGGATGCATTGCTCTCAGGATATAAAGTGGAAACGGTGAATGGACTTTCGCAGGCATTTGTGTGCCGTGATAAAGTATATAACGACCTCTCAAAAGTATATGGAAAACTGATGATGGATGAGACCAATACCATATTGTCAGTATTTAGTGCAGAAAATGAAGCCTACTTCGGGACAGATTATAATAAACATTCTTTTCTCAACAGGTATTATTTGAAAATGAAAGAATATCTGAGGGACCTCTCCGTAAGCAAAAAGCCAATATATGATTTCGGAAGATTTGCAGAGTATACGCATATTTCATCAAACTTCGGATTGTATAGTGATAGTTTCCGGTATAGAACCCAGCGTGAAATTAATATTGAGCTGATCAATAACGGATTAAATGTCTCAAGCAGTACCTCCGTTGATGAAACAAGCCGGACAAAAAGGCTTTCCGCAGAACTTCATCTGCCGGAAGACAGCTTTGTTGCTGATTTTCTTTATGGAACAAACGTTCCGAACAATGATATCTGGCTTCGCTCTATTGTAAAAACACCGGCAGCTGTTAGAGTAAATGAATAGAAGCATTCGTGAAAATACTTCTCAGTTTTAAATTTAGGTTAGGGGACATCTCATGGTGTCTCCTTTTTTGGTTTAATGTAGTACAGATAAGGAAAAACTGCTAAATTCTGGCCTGTTTTTTTATTTCTCGGCTATTCATTTCTTTTTCCGTATTTTTGCACCCGAAAATTCATTATTCATTACTAATTATTAATTAAGATGCTTTCGGTTCAAAGTTTAGGATTACATCATTCAGGAAATTATTTATTTCAAAATGTCAATTTCACCATTAAAAAGGATGATAAAGTGGGGCTCGTGGGTAAAAACGGAGCAGGAAAGTCCACTTTATTGAAAATGCTTTCCGGAGAAATTAATTTCTACGAGGGAGAAGTTGTCACTGAAGGAAGTGTTACCATTGGTTTCCTGAAGCAGGATCTTGATTTCGTAAAAGGAAGAACGGTATGGGCAGAAACTATGCAGGCTTTTGAACAGATCAATGCCTGGAAGAATGAGCTTGAAGAAGTGAACCACCAGATGACTGTAAGAACAGATTACGAAAGTGATTCCTATACGGATCTGATTAATAAAATGACCGAGCTGAACGACCTTTTGATGAACCATGATGCCTACAATCTTGAGGGTGACATGGAAAAAGTATTATTCGGTTTAGGATTTAAAGCAGATGATTTCCAGAAAATCACCGATGAATTTTCCGGAGGATGGAGAATGAGAATCGAATTGGCAAAATTACTTCTTCAGAAGAACGACATTATGCTTCTCGATGAGCCTACCAACCACCTGGATATGGAATCTATCATCTGGTTGGAGAACTTCCTTAAGGATTATCCCGGAGCTATTGTTCTGGTAAGCCACGATAAACAGTTTATGACAGCGGTATGTAACCGTACTTTTGATATCAACAACAAAAAAGTTGACGATTACAAAGCCAACTATTCCAAGTATCTGATCATGAGAGAAGACCGCCGTGAAAAACTGATTCAGGCTAAAAAGAATCAGGATGCGGAGATCAAGCAGATGGAAGATAATATTAATAAGTTCCGTGCAAGTGCAACCAAAGCTTCTTTCGCGCAGTCACTTATTAAAAAATTAGATAAAATCGAACGTATCGAAGTGGATAACGAAGACGTTTCAAAATTCAATATCCGTTTCGTACAGTCTATGGTTCCGGGGAAAGTGATCTTCGAAGCCATCAATCTTGGAAAAGCCTACGGACAGAAGCAGATTTTTGATGATGTAGATTTTATCGTTCAGAGAGGAGACAGAATTGCTCTTCTGGGGCAAAACGGTCAGGGAAAAACTACGCTGGCTAAAATCCTGGCGGGAGACATCAAAGACTATTCAGGAACATGGAATCTTGGCCATAATGTCAATATCGGATATTTCGCTCAGAACCAGGAAGAAGTGTTGACACCTAACAAAACGGTTCTGGAAGAAGCTGAAGATGCCGCCACAGAAGAAACAAGACCAAGAGTAAGAGATTTATTAGGATCTTTCCTTTTCCAGGGAGATGCCGTTACTAAAAAAACAAAAGTACTTTCCGGAGGAGAGAGAAACCGTCTGGCACTTTGTAAACTGTTGCTTCGTCCTTTCAACACGCTGATCATGGACGAACCTACCAACCACCTTGATATCCAGTCTAAGGAAATTATCAAGCTGGCATTGCAGAATTTTGAAGGAACTTTAATCGTAATCTCTCACGACAGGGAATTCCTTCAGGGACTTTGTGATAAAATCTACGAATTCCGTGACGGGAAAATGAAAGAATTCCTTGGTGATATCAACGAATATCTTGAGTACAGACAGAAAGAAACCATCAGAGAGATTTCTGCAGAAAAAGCCAAACTTCATACGGAAGTAAAGGTGGAACCTAAGAAAGTAGAGGAGAAACCTGTTGTAAGCAGCAGCCAGTCTTCAAATATTGTAAGTAAAGAACAGAAAAATATTCAGAATAAAATCAAGAAAGTGGAAGAGAAAATTTCTGAGCTTGAAACAAAAGTAGAGCAGATGGAAGCATCTTTTGCCAAAGAAAATCCTTCAGATGAAACCTTAGAAGAATACAACAATGCTAAGGAGGAGCTGGATACAGCTTTACAGGAGTGGGAATATCTTGGAACCCAACTGGATTAAACCAAAATATAAATGCTTTATCAACTAAAATGATGAAGCATTTTTTTTGTAACAAAACCGTATTAACTTCTACCTATTGTCAACAGTTATTAAGTAATTTAATAAAAGTTTAAGGAAACAATTAAATTATTTTCATAATTTTGAACCATGATTTTTAAAGAAAGCAGAAACCTAAAGAGTTTTATCTCCAAACTGTTGTTTGGAGTGTATTTCCTTGCCCTGCTTTCTCAAAGCTTTCACCATCATGATTCTGTAGACTATTTTAAGGCTTTTCATCTTAAAAAAGCAGAGAATACAATGACGAAAGCCGTTACTAAAGAGAAAGCTGGCGACTGTCTGGCCTGCCACTTTTTGGTTACCGGACATACATTAGCTCCTGAAGAATTCAACTTTACTTTTGAGCATTACAGCCATGAAGTAAAACAAATCATCGCCATTCAGGAGAAAATCTGGTCACAGACCAAATTCACCTTCCAGCTTCGGGGACCGCCCGCATTGGCATAATTCATAGATTCTATAGGGTTTAAAGTTCTGTACTTTAAAATTCAATGTTTAAAGTTTAAGGTTTAGAGTTGCTGGAAAAACAACTGTTAATTTGTAATTGGTATTTAAATAATGTTCAATTACTAATTTCTAGCTTCTAACCTCTAACTTCTCATCAGACATTAGACTTTTACATTGTACATTTAAAACTAGCCCTTCTCACAAATTTTAACGAAAATGTACCCTGTTGAAAAGGGTGCGCAATCAATCTGTTTACAATGAAATTGATATATTGCCTGCTGCTGGTCTTTTGTGGATCAGTATTTACAAGTGCACAAAAAACTTATACTGTAGAGGGAACCGTTCAGGATTTCCATGATAAAACATGGCTGGAAAATGCAGTGATTAAAATCGGGAACTTTACAGCTAAAACCAATAAGAAAGGTCAATTTTCTTTTGACAAAATTCCTGCAGGAAAGTATACACTCATTGCTCAACATCCTGATTGCAATGATTATACTGAAAATATAGGAGTTGATAAGGATGTTCAGCTAGTGATTACACTGGAACACCATATTAAAGATATCGAAACTGTGACTATTCATGGAAGTCATAAGAATAATGGAAGTATGGTGGTGAAAACACTTGATAAATCAACGCTTTCACGAAATGTTACTGAGAACTTAGGAAATTTATTAACCAATATTTCTGGTGTCAATGTTCTGAAAACAGGAAATAACATAGCTAAGCCTATTATCCACGGTCTTTATGGAAGCAGGGTTTCCATCCTTAATGATGGGGTAAAGCTTGCTGAACAGGAATGGGGAGTAGAGCACGCTCCTAACGTAGATGTCAACAATTTTGAACATATTGATGTCATCAAAGGGGCATCAGCTTTGAAATACGGAGCAGGTGCCGTAGGTGGAGTCGTTGTTTTACAGCCTCAGGTTTTGCCTAAGAAAGATACCATTATGGGAAATGTTTCTCTTTCCGGGATTTCAAACGGAAGAGGTGCTGATCTTAATGTAAAACTTGCAAAAACATGGGAGAACGGATGGGCTATAAAAACCAATGGAAGTTATAAAAAACTTGGAGATCTTGAAGCTCCGGATTACGGCCTGATGAATACAGGACTTGAGAGCTCGGGATTTAATTTCGGGGTGCAGAAAATGACATTTGAAAAAGGATTTTCTTTTGATTATTATCTGACCAAAAGTACCGTAGGAATTCTTAGAAGTTCTCACGTGGGGAATTCAGCAGATCTTCGTAATGCCCTTACATCTCCGGAACCAATCTATCAGAGAGATTTTAGTTATGATATCGATAACCCGCGACAGGAAATTGAACATCATATTGCTAAAGTTTCGGCTTACAAAAGGTTTGAAAATTTTGGGAAAATAACGGCTACTTACAGCTTTCAGTACAATCATAGAAAAGAATATGATATCCGACGTACAGAAGCATTAAGTAAAAAACCTGCTTTGGACCTTGAACTGATCACCAATGATCTGAATGTAAACCACCTGATAGAAAGAGCAAACTGGAATCTTGAAACAGGAATTAATGCAGGATATCAAAACAATTATTCCAATACCCAGACCGAGGCGAGACGTCTTGTTCCGAACTATGACAGATACTATGCAGGAATTTATTCCGTATTGAAATATAAAATTACACCGGAGCTGGATCTTGAACTGGGAGGCAGATACGATTATGATCATTACGAAGTAACAAAATGGTTTGATCTGAGTGACTGGAATAAAAAATATGCAGCAGATTATTCAGATTTTGTAGTAAGAATCAACCAAAACAGAATTCTTACCAAGCCGTCTTTAAGTTATAATAATATTTCAGTAAACGGGGGAATTGTTTATCATCCATCCGAATATTTTAACCTGAAATTCAATTATGCCAGGGTTTCGAGATCTCCGAATATCGCAGAACTTTTTGCAGACGGACTTCACCATTCTGCAGCGATCATTGAGAGAGGGGATATGAGAATGAAAAGTGAAACCGGAAATCAGTTTAATTTGGTGGCAGACGTAAAAGTAAATGTCCTGAAAGGATTGAATATTTCTGTAAACCCATATTTTTTTTATACTCAGAATTTCATCAATCAGATTCCTACAGGTTATCTGAATACACAATGGGGTGGAGCTTTTGTAGAGTATAGTTATCAGCAGATCAATGCAAAAATGTATGGATTGGATATCGATGCTCAGCTTAAAATTACAGATAATCTGACGTACAAAGGAAGCGGTTCCTATGTGTATGGACAGGATACTACTCATGATGTACCGCTTATTTTAATGATGCCGCCGAATTTTAACAATTCCTTGGAATTCAGTAAAAAAGAATGGAAAAACTTCTATTTCACAGTGAGTAACAATACTTATCTGAAACAGACAAGATTTCCTGTTTATAACGTTCCGATCAGATTATTTGATTCAGACGGAAATCCTTACAATGAAGAAGTGGATATTTCTACACCTCCAAACGGATATTCCCTTTGGAACCTTCAGACAGGGGTAAATCTGTCTAAAAATTTCGGAATTGATTTTTCAGTCCGAAATATATTCAACAAGTCTTACAGAGATTATCTGAACAGACTACGTTTCTTTTCCAACGAAATGGGAAGAAACTTCATTTTAACTCTTAAATATCAATTTTAATTACTTAAAATCAAAAGCATGAAAAATATTTTTAAAAATACAACACTTATCTTAGGACTTTTATTCTTAGCTGTTTCTTTAAGCTTAACATCGTGTAACAGAAGCGATGATGAAGCAGATGACCTTCCTCAGGAAGAATTGTCAGATGTCCTTTTAAGAGTAACGGATGAAGCTACAGGAGTTCCCGTAGTTTATGATTATCAGGTGAACAGTACCACGAACCCTAATGTTAAACTGATCAATGGACATACTTATAATGTGGAAGTTATTTTCAAGAATGGTGATGAAGATACTACTCAGGAAATTAAGGAAGCAAAAAATGCACATTTCCTGGTGTATAACTTTCCCAATTCTGATATCACCTTAACCCGTACAGATGATGAATCTTCCAAAAGAGATGATGGAAACCGTGTTGGGTTGAAAACAAAATGGGTAGTCAATACTGCTGTAAAAAATGCTTCTGCACCTAGTCAGCTGGTTCTTACCTTGTTCCATGAGCCGGTAACGGTTTCTGAAGCTTCTGCTGTAAGTGGAAACGGAGTGATTTACGGAACTCATACAGGAGGAGAAACAGACGCAGAGGCCAACTATAATATTGTTAATTAATATACCTTTAATCTTGTTTGGACCACCGGAATTTTCCGGTGGTTTTTTATTTAACAATATTTGGCTTTATAAGTTGATTTTAAATGAGTTTTTTTCATAAAAAATTCCTATTTTTGCAACCTAAAATTTTAATCAATAATGAAGGTTACCGCACAAAACCATGATGATGTAAGTGCATTGCTTACAGTAACATTGGAAAAATCTGACTACAAAGAAAAAGTAGAGAAGCAGTTGATTAATTATGCTAAAAATGCGCAAGTTCCTGGATTCAGAAAAGGGAAAGTGCCTTTGAGTATGGTTAAAAAACAATATGAAGCAGGTATTGCATTTGAAGAAATCAACAGACAAGTTTCTGATGCTTTAAACAACTATGTTAATGAAAACAAACTAAGATTAGTTGGTCAGCCTGTTCCTCAGCCAGTAAACGAATTCGATTACAATGCTGATCAATTAGAAGTTGCTTTCGAAGTAGGATTTGAGCCTGAATTCACTATAGATTTAGCTAAATATGAAGCTCCTCACTACAAAGTAGAAGCTTCTGACAAAGAAATCGGTAAGAGCATTGAAAACATGCAGAAGCGTTTCGCTGAGCAGGTTCCTCAAGATAAAATCACTAAAGATTCTTACATTGCTTTAGAAGTTTCTCAGGTTGTGGAAGAAGATGCTGAAGGTGAGCACCACCACCACCCAAAAAACCTTACTATTACAGCTGAAAACAAAGAAGCTTTCAAGTTGGTAAAAGGTTTGAAAATGGATGAATCTGTAAAAGTGACTAAAGAAACTCTTGCAGGTGACGAAGAATTAGCTAAAGAATTAGGATTCAGCAAAGAAGAAGTTGAGCACCTGCACCACAATGAGGTAGAAGTTAAAGTAAAAGATTTCTATTCATTAAACTTAGCTGAGCTTAACCAGGATCTGTTCGACAAAGTATACGGAGAAGGAAACATCAAGTCTGAAGAAGAGCTTAAAGATAAAGTAAAAACTGAATTAGACGAGTATTTCCAGCAGAATGCTGATGTTCACTTTGTGAATAAAGTATTGGAGCAGGTAACTGAGAAAGAAGAAGTAAAACTTCCTGAATCTTTCCTTGTGAAGTGGTTATTATTCTCTAACCAGAATATCCAGTCTGAAGAACAGGCTAAAGAAATTCTTGAAGCTGAGAAAAACCAGTTGAAATATCAGATCATCGAAGGTAAATTGATGACTGAGAACGAAATCAGCCTTGACTATGCTGATGTATTGGCTCAGGCAGAACAGTTGGTGAAAAACCAATTGGCTATCTACGGAATCCACCACTTAGGGGATGAAGAAATCCAGAAATATGCTGTTGAAATGTTGAAAGACCAGGAGCAGGTAAGACAAATTTCTTCTGAAGTAGCGATGGCTAAACTGAAAGATGTAATTCTTGAAAAAGCGACTAAAAAAGAAACTAAAATTTCTCACGACGAATTTTTAGAAGAACTTAAGAAGTAATTATACTCAGATATAAATATTTGAAAACCGTCAATTCTTTGGCGGTTTTTTTTGTTGTAAATCTTTTCTAAGAATTACGTCAGATGTATCCGGTAAACTAATTGGCCGGGTTTTTGTTTTCAAAGTTCTTATAGAGCATTCATTAATCATTACTAATTGCTCATTACTCATTACTTATTTATATGTCCGCCAATATTCCTATATTTACCCTTTAAACTTTATTATAAATATGAAAAAGATCATCATTCCATTTTTCTGCGCTGTACTTTTCTCAGTGCCTGCAGCAGCTCAGAAGAAAGGGGCTGCATCTGCTAAAACAGAAGCCGTACAATCAAAACTTACACCTAAAGAGGTTGTTGATAATTATTTCAAAGCACTAGGTGGAAAAGATAAACTAGACGCTGTAAAATCTACCATTACTGATAACACTGTTGCTGTGCAGGGAATGGAAATCCAAATGACAACTAAGAAATTAGGAAATAAATTCAAATCTGTACAATCCTTCATGGGAAAAGAAATGGTGCAGCTTTTTGACGGTGAGAAAGGATATTTTGATCAGATGGGAACTAAAACAGATATTCCTGCTGACAAAATTGCCGACCTGAAAAAAGGAAAGCCAATGGATGCCTTAGCATTTGATGCTTCTAATTTCAAGACTGTTTCCACAGAAAAACTTGACGGAAAAGATTATAATGTATTGTCTTCAGACAAAGGAAAATTCTATTTCGATGCGGGAACAGGACTTTTGTACAAGACAGATGCAGGAGAAGGTAAAGCAACCATTAAAAGCTATATGGCCGTAGACGGAATACAGTTCCCTGCTGAAGTGGAAGCCGAAGGCGGAGGTCAGAAAATGACCATTAAAACTACAAAAGTAGTCATCAACTCCGGAGTGACGGATGCTGATTTTAAATAAGAAAATACTTTTTAAGTAATCAAAACCGGGAATTCCCGGTTTTTTTATGGTAGAAAATATGAACCGAATGCTGATAAGTTTTCTTAATGTACTATTTCAGCGTGTCAGAAATCAGGGTTAATAACTGAATTTTTTTTAATCAAAACAATAAGACTCTTGTGTTTTACAACGGTTTTTTGGTTTAAAAGAAGAATATATTGATGTATTAACCGTAATTTCAAGAAAAATGAATCAGATGAGCTTATTTTTAATTAGTCTATTTTAAATAATCGATGAATGTTTTTAATTAAAAATTAATATAAGTAATATAAAAGAAACAATTTGTTTTCATTTTATAATAATTAAATTTTTTAACTTGAATTTAACCCTCTACTAAAGCCTGGTCACTGGGAGAATTGATATTTTTGAAAGGTCAAAAAATAATGTAGATGAAAAGAATGTTATCTTCGTTTTCAGCCATCTTTCTGATGTCTGTTAATATCTATGGACAAAACATCCCTGTGGATCCGTCCGTAAGAATCGGTACACTTTCCAATGGAATGAAGTACTATATCAAAAAAAATGTTTTACCGGAAAAAAAAGTAGAATTCCGTCTGGCAATCAATGCCGGATCTATTCTTGAAGACGAAAATCAGAGAGGACTGGCTCACTTTATGGAGCATATGAACTTCAACGGAACCAAAAATTTTCCTGACAATAAATTAGTAGACTTTTTACAATCGATCGGAGTGAAATTCGGGCAGCACCTTAATGCTTACACCGGCTTTGACGAAACCGTCTACATGCTTCCTGTCCCGTTGGATAAACCGGGAAATCTGGATGCCGGATTGAAAGTGATGGAAGACTGGGCATTTAATGCAACACTTTCTGACGAACAGATCAATAAAGAAAGGGGAGTAGTACTGGAAGAGCTAAGATTAGGTCTCGGACCGGATAAGAGAATGATGGATAAATACCTGCCAAAGCTTTTATACCAATCTCAGTACGCAGAAAGACTTCCTATCGGTAAAAAAGAAGTGCTGGAAAACTTCAGACCTGATCTTATCCGGAAGTTCCATCAGGATTGGTACCGTCCGGATCTGATGGCAATTGTGGTAGTAGGAGATATCAATGTGGATGAAATAGAAAAAAAGATCAGGAATAACTTCAGCCAATATAAAAACCCTTCAAAACCCAGAGAAAGAAAATCATTTGATCTTCCGAATCACAAAGAAGCACTGGTAGCTATTGAGACAGATCCTGATGCTACGGCTTCGGGAGTGCAGTTCATCATCAAAGATTCTGAAGTATACCAGCCGGATGTAACAGTGCAGCAATATGATAAAAGTATTGTTGAAGGCCTTGTGAATATAATGCTGAACAGCAGACTGGCAGAACTGGTTAATTCTCCGAATCCTCCTTTTACTTATGGTTCAGTATACCATGGAGGAACTTACGCAAGAAACAAAGAAGCATTTCAGGGTGCCGCAGCTACAAAAGACGGCGACCAGCTGAATGCGCTGAAAGTTCTTTTGGAAGAAGTGGAAAGAGCCAAAAGATTCGGATTTACCCAATCTGAACTGGACAGGGCAAAAGCCAGGATGCTTTCCTCTTATGAATGGGCTTACAACAACAAAGACAAAAACCAAAGCGGTGAACTTATCGATGGCTACGTGAACCATTTCCTGAGACAGGAACCAATACCTGGAATTACCTGGGGATATGAACATATTAAAGAAGTTCTTCCGGCCATAGCGCTGGAACAGACCAATGAAATTATCAAAAAGCGGGTAAAGGATGACAGCAGGGTCATTATTATTACAGGTCCAAAAAAGGAAGGTATAACCATGCCAACAGAGGCGATGGTTCTGAAGACATTTGATGCTGTGAAACTAGCTGATCTTAAACCTTACGAAGAAAAAACGAAAACTGAAAGCTTAGTAAAGCCTTTTAAATCCGAAGGGAAAATTACTAAAACAGAAGCAGACGCCAAATTAGGAACGACCACCTGGACTTTGAACAACGGAGCTCAAGTTACTTTCAAGAAAACAGATTTTAAAGATGATGAAATTGTTTTTGCAGCAATAAGCCTGGGAGGACTGTCTGTCATTCCGGATGCCGATTACAATAAAACAAAATTTGCATTTGATGCTTTACTGGAAGCCGGATTAGCAGGGCTTTCAAAAAATGATCTTGCTCACTATCTTGCAGGAAAACAGGTGAGTGTAAGCTCTTATGTCGGTGGCCTTACAGAAGGTATTTCAGGAACAAGTTCGAAAAAAGATCTGAAGACTGCCATGGAACTGATCTATGCCTGCTTTACAGACTTAAATTATAACCCGGAATCATTCAACACCTATAAAACAAAGAAATCTGCCATGCTGGCGAATGTGGATTCTGATCCGGAATACTATTTCTCCAGTGAATATTCCAAATTTATCAATCAGAAGAATCCAAGATTTACCGGCCTAGAACCTACCGAAAAAGACTGGGCGAATACAGATTATAAAAAAGCATATGATATTTACAAAGATAAGTTTGCCAATGCAGGTAATTTCCACTTCTATTTTGTGGGGAATATAGATGAAGGGCAGCTTAAAAGTGAGATCCTGCAGTATATTGCTTCCCTTCCTGCTACAGGAAAATCGTCTACATTTAAAGATACGGGCTACAGACCAGTGAAAGGAGGATATACAAAGGTTTATAAAAAAGGAAAAGAACCGAAGAGCCTTGTCACCATTTCTTACAGCGGAGAAGCGCCTTATAATGAGAAGGAAGCTATGGCGCTTTCAGCTCTTGGAGACGTCGCTACGATTAAAGTTCTCGAAAAACTGAGAGAAGACGAAAGCGGTATTTACGGCGGAGGCGCAAGCGGAAGCTTCAGTAAAATTCCTTACAGTGCCTATGATTTTAGCATTAATTTCCCTTGTGGTCCTGAAAATGTAGATCAGCTTACAAAAAGTGCAGTGGCCGAACTACAAAAACTGATAGACAAGGGTCCTGAACAAAAAGATCTCGATAAATACAAAGAAGGAGAATACAATGAATATAAAACAAGTCTTAAAGACAATGGATTCTGGTTACAGGGAATTGCTCAAAATCAATTAGACGGTAGTGATCAATATAATATTCTGAATTACCTGGATAAAGTAAAAGCACTTACGGTAAAAGACCTTCAGGATGTTGCCAGAAAATATCTGACAAAAGAAAAAAATGTAGCCATACTTATGCCTGAAGACGGTTGGGAGAATGCTAAAAAAAATGAAATCCAAAAAGGAGGTACAACGAACTAATTCATTTTTATTGACAACAAAAATAAAAAACCGCAGAGGGATCTGCGGTTTTTATTATTTCATTCGAATGCGTATCGGTTAAGAACCATACTCTTTTTTCCATTCTTCAGCAGCTTCGCTCAGAACAGTATAAAATTCTTCACCATACTTTCTCGTCAGTGGAGTTTTTAAAAACTTATACACAGGAACCTGAAGTTCTTTTCCAAGCGTACAGGCATCGCTGCATACATTCCACTCATGATAATTCAATGCGGTAAATGAAGAGTATTCCGTAACACGGATTGGGTAAAGATGGCATGAAATAGGTTTCTGCCAGTCTACTGCACCATCTTCATATGCTTTCTCAATACCACATTTGGTAATTCCTTTTTCATCAAAGGTTACATAGGCACACTCGCGGTTCTCCACCATTGGAGTAACATACATTCCGTCGTGTGGATCAGTAGTCCATGTTCCCTGTTCTTCAAGGGCTTTAATACCTTCCTGAGTAAGGTAAGGTTTTATTTTGTCAAAAATACTGTCCAATATTTCAAGCTCGTCTTTATCCAACGGAGCTCCCACATCTCCTTCCACACAACATGCACCTTTACATTTCGTAAGGTTGCAAACAAATTCTTCGGAAAAAATTTCCTCAGAAATCAATTTATCGTCTATCTGAATCATAATTTTCTAAAATAAATCAAAAACTGTACCCGCTTTGAAGGTCAGTAAACTAATAATAATAAGCCAAACACTGGCTTCACGCATCCAGTATTTAGGTAAAAATCTCATCATTCTGCTCAGAATAATACTTGAAGGAAATGCCAGGAGCAGCAAATACTCATAGCTTTTATTCATATATAGAATGATGGTAACAAGCTGTGCTACTGAAAAGACCAGCAGGAAAGTGTATTTATATCTGCTTATCGGACTTTTCTTGTTATAATTTTTAAAATGGTCATACACTGCATAAATAAGCATCAGAATCACAGGAATCAGCGGAAGAAGTTCCGTGTAATCTGTTACCGGCTTCATTTTTCCAAACGGAAAATAATCGATATTCCATGAAGTGAACTGAACGAAATACATGACAGAAAAATAACTGAATGTAATCAGAACAATTCCCAGAAGGAATCTGAAAAGATTCAACCCTATTTTGGCAGAGGTGGCAATCACGTGAATGATCACAAAAACAGCCATTGGCCAGGTGGTAGGAAGAAAAATAAAGTTCAGGGCTACAATAGATCCTACCAATACATAGGATTTTTTCCTGATATCTTCATCTGCACTCGTCAGAAGCAGGATAAGGAAAGAGTTGGTAAGCAGAGAAACTGCAATTCCTATATCCAGATTTCCGGGATACAGCCCGAAAATAAAAAACGTGTATAAAAATAAGGGCAGATGGGTCTGATAATTAAGGGCAACACTGTGAAAACAAAAATATCCCAAAGCAATTCCCAGAAAAGTTATTCCGGCAACTATGGCTTCGTAAGTATTGAAATTCAGTATGTTAAATATTATGACTACTAAAAGAAGAAAACCAATATAAACAGGAATTGAAAAAATATTGCTTTCTTTTGAAAGTAATTTAAACATTTTTTATAAATTTGTACAAAGTTAATTTAAAAAAGGAAAATAATGACGTCTTTCTTTCTATTCTTAAGCAAAGTTTTCAAATGGTCTTTCGGTTTCTTTGATGCTTTCGGTAATGTTTTAAACTGGATTCTATTTATAGTTTGCTGTGTACTATTCACTTATTGGTGCTACGTACTGGTGGTTACACTAGGTGGCGATAAAGATAAAGACTATTATTCTCCAACGGAAGGTAAGCACCCTTACTACGATCCGAATATCTATAAAAAAGAAGGTTAATTAATTGGTTATATAGTAAAAAACCGATCAAACAATAGGGTTTGATCGGTTTTTTTATTACTAACGATTAAAATTTTCTTTTTCTTAGTCGTGAATCGGAAGTACCAGCACAGGAATGCTTGAACTTTTCGTAATCCCTTTGGTTAAGCTTCCCACGAATACATCATAAATTCCGCTTCTGCCGTGTGATCCCATCACGATATAATCAGCATTTTTGGCTTTTGCATGTTCAAGAATAATATCTTTTGCAAGTCCCTGTTTTAAAAGGTGTTCACAATCAATATCATGGCTGATGATTCTTTGCTCAATTTTATTAAGCTGCACCAGCTCTTCCCTGATTTCGTTGGCTTCCACTTCCGGAAAATATTGAAATCCCATGTCACCAATAGCAAAGCCGATATCTGATGGCGCTACGTGGATCAGGTAAATTCTGCCGTTAAGCTGTTTTGCAAATTTTATGGCACCGTCTACCAGTTGGTCTGTCTTGTCGCCAAAATCTACGGGTAATACAATATTTATCATAACCTCTAATTTTGTTACCTAAAGATAGGAAAAATTTGTCAGACTTTGATATTAAATACTTATAATATTCGGATATCAAGGATTTTTTCCTCCTGAAGATAAGCTTCCAGAATATCATTTTCTTCTACTTTGCCAACCCCTTTTGGAGTTCCTGTGAAAATAAGATCACCTACCCTTAACGTAAAATACTGAGAAGCAAAAGCTACAATATCATCAAAATTGAACATCATATCTTTTGTATTGCCATCCTGTACTTTTTCTTTATTTTTTAATAACGAAAACTGAAGGTTTTCAAGACTGAACTTCTCTTTTTTGAAGAAACTGCTTACCACAGCAGAGCCGTCAAAACCTTTGGCAAGCTCCCATGGAAGCCCTTTTGATTTCAGTTCACTCTGAAGATCTCTGGCTGTAAAATCGATTCCAAGACCAATTTCTTCATAATGCTTGTGCGCTGTTTCTTTCTGAATATATTTTCCTCCCTTTGAAATTTTTAATACCACTTCAAGCTCGTAGTGAATATCATTGGAAAATTCAGGGATGTAGAAATCATTTCCCTTTAGAACTGCCGTATCCGGTTTCATGAAGATAACAGGATTTTCAGGAATTTCATTTCCTAATTCTTTTGCATGCTCACTGTAGTTTCTTCCTATGCAGATTATTTTCATAACTCTTTTTTTATATTTTTTAACCCCGTCATTGCGAGGGACGAAGCAATCTTTTAGATCGTTTAAGACTATTGATTCCTGAATAGATTAATGCGTAAACTCATTCCCGCAATAATAACATTTGAATTTGTGGCTCGTCAGAAATGAAATTCCAAAGAAACTGGTAGCACTGTCATCCCTGTAAATATGATTGGAGCCACATTTCGGGCAGACAAAATCAAACTCGGGATCTTCAATGGTATGTTCTACTTCCAGCGAGTATTGTTCATTGTCTTTATAGTCCTGCAGGATCTGCCGGGCCTTTTCCATATCTTCTTCAAATACCTGAAGCTGTATGCCGCCTACCGCCTGAGACAGAAGCCAATCCGACTGGATAAGCTGCTCATTAGCAATGAAACTGTTGATACCGTTTTCAGCCAGTATCTGCTTATCCCTGTTAGCTTCAAGGGCAGTTTCATAAAATTTAAAACGAACCAGATCAGACATTTTTAAAACCTGCTTGATAATTGAATTTTTGTAAAAATCTTTTTGGTATACAACGGGAAATCAGCGTTCTGAAGCCACCCGAAATATCCTAAGTCTTTTTGGAATACCGCTTTCACGCCTTGTCCTTTATATTTTCCAAAGTTGAAAACTTCTTCCATTTTTTCATTATATCCGATAAATCCGGCAAGGTCTGCATTCTTATTATGGAATGTAAATTCACTTAACGGTGCTATTTCATTCGGAATATCGTCATATTTTCCAACCTGAGCATCAAGAACTTCAAACGTTGCCATTACATCAGCTTCTGCAGAGTGGGCATTTTCCAATGTTTTTCCACAGTAGAACTGGTAAGCTGCACCTAAATTTCTGGGCTCTTTTTTATGGAAAATAGTCTGTGCATCGACCAGTCTGAACTTACTCAGATCAAAATCCATTCCTACTCTTAAAAGCTCTTCAGCCAAAAGCGGAACATCAAACCTGTTGGAATTGAATCCTCCCAGATCACTTCCTGAAATCATTTCCATAATTTTAGCGGCAATATCTCTGAAAGTAGGAGCATCTTTTACATCTTCGTCATAGATCCCGTGGATTTCACTGCATTCTTTTGGAATCGGCATTTCAGGATTTACACGCCATGTTTTGCTCTCTCTTGAGGCATCCGGGTTTACTTTTAAGATACAGATCTCAACAATTCTGTCTTTTCCGATATTGGTTCCTGTGGTTTCCAGGTCAAAAATACAAAGCGGTTTATGGAGTTTTAAATTCATGTTAATGATTAATAATTTGAAATGTGTTTTATTTTAATAACTATTTTAGCTGTCCCTGAAAAATGAGTGACACCAGCATATAATAAATAACCAGCATTGGAATTCCAACAACCTGGAATATCGCAAGAATAACAATTCCTCCCACCAGTAATACAATTTTAGGGTAGTTATCTTTTAATTGTTTTGATTTGAATTTCATAGCCATCATCCTGATCGGGCTGATCAGAAGCCATGACGTAAGAAGAGTAAGCAGGATTAATAGCAATTCATGATCAAATAAAAAGCTGAAATTTCCGGTTTCTTTAAAGGCATAATAAAGACCGAACAGTAAAACGGTATTGGTAGGTGTATTCAACCCTTTGAAATAATAACGCTGCTCTTCATCCAGATTAAAAATGGCAAGCCTCAGGCAGGAAAATACAGTGACAATGAGTCCCAGATATTTGATCTCAAATGGGTAATGCATTCCCAAAAGCTCAGCTCCAAAAGGTTCAAGGGCTTTATACATCGTAAGTCCCGGGATCACTCCAAAGCTTACCATATCCGCAAGCGAGTCCAGCTGAAGGCCAAGATTGGAATTTGATTTTAAAGCTCTGGCTACAAAGCCGTCAAAAAAATCGAAAACCGAAGAGAGAATAAGGCAGATTGCCGTTGTCTGATAATCTCCTAATATTAAATGTATTGCACCTACACAGCCTGCAAATAAATTAGCCAGAGTTAAAGCATTGGCCAGATTATTCTTTATAAAATCCATAAACACAAAATTACAGTTTTTAAAAATTCTAACTCAAAATAATCTGAACTAAAAAAGGCATTAAAGTGATTTTGATGTAAATTTGCCCCATGAAATTTTTAAAAGGATTTAGAAAACAGGAAGTTCTGGCATTGGTTTACAGGATTTTTCTGGCCTATGTTTTTTATCAGATTGCCAGACTTTTATTCTGGTATTTTAATAAAGACCTGATTAAAGTAGACTCCGTTTCAGAATATATAAAGCTTGCTTTCCATGGTACTGCTTTTGATACCACAGCCATTTTGTATGTTAATGCACTGTTTATATTGCTTAGTTTACTGCCATTGGTCATCAACACAAAGAAAACTTTTCAGAAAGTTCTTTTCTGGCTGTATTTTATTACCAACGGGATTGCTTATGCCATGAACTTCGGAGATTTTATTTACTATAAATTTTCACAGGCAAGGCTTACTTCGGCAGTGTTTCAGGTGGCAGAGCACGAATCTAACGTTTCTAAAGTGCTGATGATTTCTATCGGGCAACATCCTTTTGTACTGATATGGTATGTGATTCTGATGATCTTATGGGTTTTCCTTTACAAAAAGGTGAAAGTAGAAGAGGTGAAACCTTTGAAATTACTACCTTATTTTATTACCTCCATTATTACTTTATGCATCACAGCAGTGCTGGTTGTGGGAGGAATCAGAGGAGATTTTAAACACAGTACCAGACCTATTAATATGGTGGATGCAACCCGTTTTGTAACCAATCCTCTGCAGGGCAATATGGTGCTCAATAGTACGTTTTCCTTTTTCAGGACTTTAAATACCAATAATTTCAAGGAAGTACATTTTGTAGATGAAAAGTTTATTGAAGAAAATGTTCAGCCTTATAAAGTATACGACAGAAAAGTAGAGAACCGTCCGAATATTGTTATTTTCATCGTAGAATCTTTCGGGAGAGAATATTCCGGAGCATTTAATAAAGATAAAAATATCAAAGATTATGTTTCTTACACTCCGTTTATGGATAGCCTGGCTACCCAAAGCCTTATTTTCCCGAATACTTTTGCGAACGGAAGACAGTCGATTCACGGGATGAGCAGTGTATTGGCCGGAATTCCGAGCCTGACGGATGCGTTTACAGGGTCTCCGTATTCCAATCAGAAAATTCAGTCTATTGTTTCCGTATGTAATGATCTTGGCTATGATACTTCTTTCTATCATGGGGCGCCCAATGGTTCTATGGGATTCCTTGGGTTCGGAAATATCTTAGGATTTAAACATTATTTCGGGAAAACAGAATATAATCATGATGAAGATTTTGATGGAATGTGGGCCATCTGGGACGAACCTTTCCTTCAGTATTTTGCGAAAAATGTCGGAAAGAAGCAGCCTTTTATGACTACTGTATTTACGGCATCATCCCATCACCCTTTTAAAATCCCTGAAAAATATAACGGTAAATTTAAAAAAGGAAAAATTGAAATCCATGAGCCTATGCAGTATACGGATTATGCAATCAAACAATATTTTGAAACGGCTAAAAAACAGCCGTGGTATAATAATACAATCTTTGTTTTCACAGGAGATCACACCAACCAGGTATATTATCCTGAATATGAAAGAGCCATGAACCGTTATGCCGTTCCGTTGGTTTTCTATTCTCCGAATCCTGCCTATCAGTTAAAAGGAGTCAGTCAGGAAATAGCGCAGCAGGCAGATATCTATCCTACACTGGCTGACCTTATCGGGTACAATAAACCAATCAGAAGCTGGGGAAGAAGTCTTGTGAGTGATAAAAAATATCCTTTCATCGTTGTCAACTCAGATGGAAGTACGGATCAGTTCATGATCGGAAATTATATTTACCGTTTTGACGGAAAAGAAATCATCGGAGTCTATGATAAATCTGATCTGAGCCTGGAAAAAAATATCATGAATGAAGTTAGAAATCCTGAAACAGAACAAGGAAAGAAAACTGCAAAAGCCTGGTATCAGGATTATATGGATAGGGTGATCAACAGGAAACTTTATTAATGAGAAAGAGGCAACTTTGGATTGTTTTTTTACTTTTCTTTGTCTCTTTATGCTTTGTATAATAAAAGTTTTTGTTCGTTGAAAATTAATTTATATTTTTATCAATACGTAGATAAAAGTATTGTATAAAAATTAAAACTATAAAAAATATGAAAAAAATATTGTTAACGTTCGCACTTTCTTTATGTGGCGTACTTACATTTGCACAGATAGAAGGTAAGTGGAAAACGATAGATGATGAAACAAAACAGGCAAAATCTATTGTTGAAGTGTACAAAAAATCAGACGGAAAATACTATGGGAAAGTTTCTCAGTTATTAATAAAACCAGCTGAATCAAACTGTACGGCTTGTAAAGATGACAGAAAAGGAAAACCAATTTTAGGATTGGAAATCATCAGAGGGCTGAAAAAAGACGGCGATGAGTTCACAGGAGGAACTATCACGGATCCCAAAACAGGAAAAACATACAAATGTACCATTACAAGAAGCGGTGATAAACTGAACGTAAGAGGGTATTTGGGATTATCTTTATTAGGAAGAACCCAGATTTGGGAAAAAGCTAATTAATTTAAGTTTAAATAGAATTTTAGATGACATTTCAGAAATGAGATGTCATTTTTTATGAACAAAAAATCTCAGGAAGCGGGAAAATCCACAAGAACGGGACATCAGGAAGAAAAATTTATTTTAAATACAGTTAATATTATGACTTCTCATGGAAATGAAGAGCGTTTTTATGATGTGTATAATAAAAAAACACTACTTTTGTAGTCTAAATTTTTCAAGAAAATATGGCAGAATATACTTTTCGTGAGGTAATTGCACAGGCAATGAGCGAGGAAATGCGTAAAGACGAATCCATCTACCTGATGGGGGAGGAAGTTGCAGAATATAATGGTGCATATAAGGCTTCAAAAGGAATGCTGGATGAATTTGGTCCAAAAAGAATAATTGACACACCGATTGCAGAACTTGGATTTACAGGAATTTCTGTGGGAGCCGCAATGAATGGTAACAGACCCATCGTAGAATTTATGACATTCAATTTCTCATTGGTAGGAATTGATCAGATTATCAATAACGCAGCGAAAATCCGTCAGATGAGTGGTGGACAGTGGAATTGTCCAATTGTTTTCCGTGGTCCTACTGCTTCTGCAGGACAATTAGGAGCTACTCACTCTCAGGCATTTGAAAACTGGTTTGCCAACTGCCCTGGGCTTAAAGTGGTGGTACCTTCTAACCCTTATGACGCAAAAGGATTGTTGAAAACAGCAATCCAGGATAATGACCCTGTTATTTTCATGGAATCTGAGCAGATGTATGGAGATAAAATGGAAATCCCTGAAGAAGAATACTACTTACCAATAGGAAAAGCAGATATCAAGAGACAAGGTACAGACGTTACTCTGGTTTCTTTCGGAAAGATCATGAAGCTTGCTTTACAGGCAGCAGAAGATATGGCTAAAGAAGGAATCTCTGTAGAAGTTATCGACCTTAGAACTGTTCGTCCTCTTGACTTCGATACAATTTTAGAATCTGTAAAGAAAACAAACAGACTGGTTATTTTAGAAGAAGCCTGGCCATTCGGATCAGTATCTTCAGAAATTACTTATATGGTACAGCAAAAAGCATTTGATTATTTAGATGCTCCTATCAAGAGAATTACTACTCCTGATGCACCTGCACCTTACTCTGCAGCATTATTTGCAGAATGGTTCCCAAAACTTGAAAAAGTAAAAGAGGAGATCAAAAAAGCGATGTACGTAAAATAGTTATAGAAAAAAACTTCCGAAAGGAAGTTTTTTCATTTATTATATTCATGAAGAAAAATTCTTGACGTCATAAAATTAGTATAAATTTGCGCCTTTAAAATAAATTAAGCTGATATGGCAGAAGTTACAGAAGATGGCTACCACTTCGACATAAAGAAACTTTCCTTCATAGGAGTTTTAGTGTCTCTAGGAATTGTTTTTGGAGATATTGGTACCTCTCCGCTTTACGTAATGAAAGCAATTGTGAATGCAAGATCTCAGGGAAGCAATATGCCTTTCAATGAATACATAGAAGGAGCTCTTTCATGTATTATCTGGACCCTTACCTTGCAGACCACAATCAAATATGTGATCATTGCTTTGAGAGCAGACAACAAAGGTGAAGGAGGTATTCTTGCCTTGTTTTCACTGGTAAGAAACCTTAAAAAAGGATGGCTGTACCTCATTGCAATTATTGGTGCTGCGGCACTTATTGCAGACGGAGTAATTACCCCATCACTGACGGTAATGTCAGCTATTGAAGGTCTTGAAATTTATAATCCCCATACTCCTGTTGTTCCAATCACCATCGGAATTCTGATTGCTATTTTTGTGGTACAGCAGTTCGGGACCAGCTTTATCGGAAAGTTTTTTGGTCCGGTAATGGTAGTTTGGTTCTTGGTATTGGGAGGTCTTGGAGTAATGCATTTAAGTGAAAACTTTGAGATTTTAAGATCTTTCAACCCTTATTACGCTTATAAGCTTATTGTGAACTCTCCGAGTGCCATTGTTATTTTAGGAGCGGTTTTCCTTTGTACTACCGGAGCAGAAGCGCTGTATTCTGACCTGGGACACTGCGGAGCTAAAAACATCAGAGTAAGCTGGGCATTCGTTAAGATCATGCTTATTCTAAACTATCTTGGACAGGGCGCATGGCTTCTGACCAATCATAACAAACCTGGTTTCTCTGTAATAAACCCGTTCTTCGGAATCATGCAGGAATGGATGATCATTCCGGGAGTAATTTTAGCAACAGCCGCTGCAATTATTGCCAGCCAGGCATTGATTACGGGTTCTTTTACCATATTCTCAGAAGCAATGTCTCTTAACCTTTGGCCGAATCAGAAAATTGATTACCCTTCCGGAGTAAAAGGACAGATGTATATTCCAAGAATCAACTGGGGACTTCTTATCCTGTGTATCATTGTTGTTCTGCATTTCAAAGAATCAGGAAAAATGGAAGCCGCTTACGGACTTTCCATTACCGTAACGATGTTGATGACCACCGTTTTATTAGTATTCTGGCTGCTGAAGCACAGAGTAAGCAAGGTACTGATTCTGGTTTTCGCAATGGTTTACATGGCTATCGAATTAGGATTCTTCAGTGCCAACATCATCAAGTTCATGGAAGGTGGATGGATTACCGTTGTATTGGCAGGTTCTATCGGAGTTTCTATGTATGCATGGTACAACGGAAGACTGATCAAAACAAGATTTATTCAGTTTGTGAAAATAGAAAAATATGTGTCTATCCTTAAAGACATGAAGCTGGACGAAACTATTCCGAAATATGCTACCAACCTTGCTTACCTGAGCAGGGCAAAAAGAAATGATGAAGTGGAATCAAAAATTATCTATTCCATCATCAAAAAACAGCCGAAAAGAGCAGATCATTATTTTATCCTGAGTATTGTCAATCAGGAAGATCCCTATACTTTCAGATATACTGTAGACGAGATTCTTCCGGGAACCGTTTATAAAATCAACTTCCTTTTAGGATTTAAAGTAGACCGAAGAATCAACGATTATTTCAATATGGTCCTCAAAGATTTAATGGCGGACGGAACCATTCCTTCAAGAAGCAGCCATCCATCTTTAAGAGCTCATGATATACCACCGGATCTTAAATATGTGATCATAGATAACACCTATATCAACGATATCCTTTTAACTGTTAAACAGAAGATTACTCTTAACATTTACAACTTTGTGAAGTATATCGGAAGTGACGACTTTAAGGCCTGGGGA
The DNA here is from genome assembly GCF_020733145.1 of Chryseobacterium sp. X308. Taxonomy (NCBI): domain Bacteria; kingdom Pseudomonadati; phylum Bacteroidota; class Flavobacteriia; order Flavobacteriales; family Weeksellaceae; genus Chryseobacterium; species Chryseobacterium sp. X308. The sequence continues at coordinate 88,051 of NZ_JAJFZH010000015.1, read as the reverse complement.
GTATCTTCGCACAATGTTGAGGTAGAATCTGCACCGATCACAGAATTAACAGTTTATGACAATAAGATCGAGCAGTCCGGATATTTCCGTCACAACTCGTAGCCACTCGTATTAACCATACTATCTATTTAAATAAAATTCAATAAATTTGTAGATAATTTTTTTAATGGATACAATACAAAAAGAAAAAAATATAGCTTTGATCAAGGATGTTTTGAGAAACTACTTATTAGAAAAAGGGTTCAGAAACACACCTGAAAGATATACGATATTGGAAGAAATTTATAATATGGATCATCACTTCAACGTTGATGATCTGTATCTTCTGATGATGCAGAAAAAATATCATGTTTCCAAAGCAACGATTTACAACACGATTGAAATTTTCCTTGATGCAGGTTTAATCCGTAAGCATCAGTTCGGAGAAAAGACATTGACTTCTTCGTCTTATGAAAAGTCTTATTTTGACAAACAGCATGACCATCTGGTGATCTACAAAAAAGACTCTGATAAAGAGATTGAGGAAATTATTGAATTCTGTGACCCAAGAATCCAAGGAATCAAAGAAGCCATTGAAGAAGCATTTGGCGTAAAAATTGATTCTCATTCGCTATATTTTTATGGCACTAAGAATGACTAATTAATGAGAATAGCCCTTTTTCTGTTACTCTTTATTTCTACGCTCAACTTTGCGCAGGATAAAACTCCTGTGAAGAGAGATCCTTATCTGCAGGCTCCTTCACCCACTCAGCCTCAACAGGTGAGACCTGAAGATAAAGTAAAGATCATCCACGCAGACGAAATCAAGAAAGATCCTGAAAAATATGACGGAAATCAATATTTTACCGGTCATGTTCAGATAGAACATCAGGGATCCATTCTTACTGCAGATGAAGTAGTTCTGTATAATGAAGAAAACTTTGTAAAAGCAATAGGCAATACAAGACTTCAAAATACAGACGGCTCTGTAATCACAGCAGGAGAAATGGAATATGATGCCAATACCCAGAAAGGTGTTGCCAGAAAAAATGTGGTCCTGACGGATCCTAAACAGACCATAAAAACAGATATTCTGTATTACGACAGACTGGCAAATCAGGCTTATTTTAATACAGGAGGAACAATTTCGGACGGCCAGAATGTTACCTATGCTAAAGTAGGAACTTATTTTCTCAATACAAGAGTGGTGGATCTTACAGGGAATGTAAAGATTGAAACCCCTCAGTATACTATAGAGGGTCCAAATATCAAGCAGAATCAAAATACAAAAATTGCCGATTTTAATGGTCCTACAACCATTACCAGCAAAACCAATCCACGAAACAGAATCTATACGGAAAGAGGAACCTATAAAATGGATTCCAAGGAGGCATATTTAACCAAAAACTCAAGGATATTTTACAATGAAAAAATCCTTACCGGTGATGATATGTACTACAATCAGATTTCAGGGTTTGGTAAAGCAACAGGCAATGTAACCCTGGATGATCCTAAAGAAAGAAGATACATAAAAGGAGGATACGGAGAGATTTTCGAGAAAAAAGACTCCGCAATGATGACTAAAAGTCCGTATGCTGTAAAAGTGATGGAAAAAGACTCCATTTATTTCGCTGCAGAAAAAATCATCTCTTATCAAAGACCGGACTCACTGGATATCAAAGTGAAGAAAAGCTATCTTAGAGCCTTCAAAAAAGCCCGTATTTATAAATCCAATGCACAGGGAAGAGCAGATTCCATTGCTTTCAACGAAACAGACGGAATCATGCATATGTATACCAACCCGATTCTTTGGAGCGGTGAAAAGCAGGTAACCGGAGATAAAGTAGAAGCCTACTTCAATACCAAAACGGAAGATATTGATTCCTTAAAAGTAATTGGAAATGCCTTTGCCATCAGTAAAGTAGACTCCCTGAACCTGAAAGATGAGTTCAATCAGGTGAAAGGGAAATTCATGACGGTGTACTATGAGAAAAATGCTATTAAAGAAGCAAGAGTAGTTGGAAACGCCCAATCTATCGTTTATGTTGATGATACCGATCAGGAAACCAAAAAACCGGAAAGAATAGGGATTACCTTGTCTACCTGCGGAATTATCGGAGCATTGTTTGAAGAAAGAGCATTACAGATTATTTCCTGCAGTATCGGAGCTGTTTCCGATACCTATCCGATGAGTATGATAGAACCGTCGAAAAGAAAGTTCCCGGATTTTAACTGGAATACCAGAGACCGGATCCGGAAGTGGCAGGATATCCTTGTAGACACTCCGAATAACGAAGAAATACAATATACAGCAGATAATGAGCTCTTCGATAAAGCACAGAAAGCCATAGATGATGAAAAGGCCAAAGAAGAAGCCAAAAAACCTAAACGTACCAGAAAATAACAGAAAAGACCAGTAAAGTACTGGTCTTTTTTGTGGATTAATTTTAGCGTTTAATGAATCTTTTATAGCTTTGCTGAAATTTTTGGAGACAATGGAAATGCATAAAGATTTTTTTACATATCAGGCTCAAACCACAAAATTTGCTGCAGGTTTTGAAGTGGAGAAGGCAGTAGGAAGCTATATTTACGGTACAGACGGAAAAAGATATCTTGACTTTGTAGCAGGAGTTTCTGCCAATACGCTGGGACATTCACACCCTAAAGTTGTGGATGCTATCAAAGAGCAGACGGATAAATACCTTCACGTCATGGTGTATGGTGAATATGCACAGGAAAAACCTGTTGCGTTATGTAAACTGCTTGCAGAAGCTACTCCGGATCCGCTGGAAGTTACTTACCTTGTGAACAGCGGTGCAGAAGCCATTGACGGAAGCTTAAAACTAGCCAAAAGATATACCGGAAGAGAAGAAATTGTTTCCTTTAAAAACTCTTACCATGGAAATACCCACGGCGCTTTAAGTGTTTCAGGAAATGAAACTCACAAGAGAGAATTCCGTCCTTTATTACCGATGGTTTCTTTTATTGAATTTAATAATGAAGAAGACTTCGATAAAATCACAGAAAAGACGGCTTGTGTTATCCTTGAAACCATTCAGGGAGCAGCAGGGTTTCTCGTTCCGGATAACGATTACCTGATCAAACTGAAGAGAAGATGTGAAGAAGTAGGAGCGCTTTTAATTTTAGACGAAATACAGCCGGGATTTGGAAGAACAGGGAAGTTATTCTCTTTCGAGCACTTTGGTATCGTTCCTGATATTCTTGTCATGGGTAAAGGAATGGGAGGCGGTGTTCCTGTAGGAGCTTTTATGAGTTCCAGAGAAATCATGGAAACGCTTTCACATTCTCCTAAATTAGGGCATATTACTACTTTTGGAGGAAATCCACTCATTGCAGCGGCAAGTTATGCTACATTGAAAGAAGTGCTGGAAAGCGGTTTAATGAACGAAGTAGAGGGAAAAGAGAAATTGTTCAGAGAACTTTTGGTTCACCCAAAAATCAAAAATATCAATGGTAAAGGCTTGATGCTGGCTGTCAATCTCGGAACTCCTGAATATACTCTGGAAGTAGCTAAAAAATGTATGGAAAGAGGACTTATTGTTTTCTGGCAGCTGTACAGAAATGAATACCTGAGAATCTCTCCGCCTCTTACATTATCTCTGGATGAAATAAGAGAAGGATGTCAGATTATTATCGACATACTGAATGAAAACTAAAGATAAAATCTCTCCGGAAAGGAGAGATTTTTTTATGTCTTGCATGGTAACTTTTAGCTTTAAAACTTACCATCACAGGGATGTAAAGCCAGTGATAAATATCATGCAGATTCTATAAAAAAGTAATTGTTTTTTTGCGTAATAAAAAAATTAATTTATATATTGCGGGACGATAAAACAAAGATTATATGGCGAAACATAAAGTCCATTACGAATTTCCAATGCACTGTTTATCAGAGATTTTGTACGAATATCTGGCGACTGCAGAGGGATTGTCTGAATGGTTTGCGGATGAGGTAACAGAGAAAGGCGATGATTTCTTTTTTAGCTGGGGTGGAGGTCCTGCTGAGAAGGCCACTTTGATCAGATATAAGCCTGAAGGTTTCGTGCGTTTCAGATGGGAAGAAGATGAAGGAACAAAAAATTTCTTTGAAATGACGATCACTATCGATGATATTACAGAAGATCTGGCTTTAAATATTACAGACTTCTGTGAAGAAGGTGATGAAGAGGAAAATGCAATGTATTGGGAAAATCTTATCGAAAACCTGAGAATAAAACTAGGTGCGGCATAATACCGGGCTATATGAAATGATAAAACTGATGAACGATTTATCGTTCATTATTTTTTTGTAAATAAATTACATCAAAAATTGGAAAATCAATATTTTACATCAGACGAGTTACATGTAAAGAACAGAGCTTTTCTTTGGGGAGACTCAGTAAAAGTTTCTTTCTTTCTAAGAAATGGTGGATTGATCATGGACGAAGAATGCTATTTTTTTCTGATGGCTTCCATGAGAAAGATGAGACTGAATATTCCTTTGACTTACACGCTGGAGTTTTTCCAGACCCTTTTTCAAAAAGAAATTATTGAAGGCAAAGGAATAAGCAATGGAATTATCAATTTCCAGGTGTTCAGAAATAATGATGGAATGACATTGGCAAAATCTTCAGTTTCCTATTTTTACGAGGTGACGGAAATGGCTGATGTGCTTGTTGTTCATCAAAGACCTCTGGAATTGGATTTGATTAAGGAAATTAATGTTAATAACAACCTTTTGAGCAATATCCGGGTTCACTGTCCGGAAAACATTTACGGAGTGATCTATGCGCAGGAAAATGATCTTGACGATGTGATCCTTCTGAATCCAAACAAAAGAATAGCGCGTACCACTGCCGGAAATCTTCTCTTTTTAGAAGGTGATATTATCAAAGTACCAAAGCAGACGGAAGGAGCTTACATTTCTCCTTTGATGGAAAACTTTGTTACTTTTTTACATAAAAATAATCTTGCAGATATTCAGGAACACGAGATTATCGCATTTGAATCTCAGAAGGCTGAAGAAATTTTAATGATTTCTGATGAGAAAGGTATGTTTTCTGTAGGTAAGATAAGAAACAAGACTTTTGAAACTTCCCGTTTCTCCGGATTGGTAGAAAGCTGGAAGAAAAGTTTTAATTCATAAAAATTGACAAACCCGGTAAACAACAAAGTTCCAGAAGTCCTTTACCGGGTTTTATTCTGAGTAAAATCAGAAATTGTTTCTTTATTTAATATTCGTTGATAATCTCAACAAATTTTTGTGCGATTTCTTTCTGCCCTTTCTCACTGGTAATATAATTCCTGTTATCGGAATTATTGATAAAACCAAGTTCTACCAATACAGCAGGTGCTTTGGTTTCTCTTAGCATGTGAAGATTTTGGCGTTCTTCAATTTTACGGGCATTGAATTTCTTATAGATTTTTCCGGCCAACTCCTTTGATACGTCAGAATTCTGAACGTAAACTTCAAATCCGTTGTCAGATCTCTCCTTCTGAGGAGAACTGTTAACGTGAAGAGAAATGACCATTTCAGGGTTCAGCTTATTGATCTGATCTGTTCTTTCAGCAAGGGTAGGAGAACTGTCTGAATCCCTTGTTAAAATGACCTCATACTTATCCTGGTTTTCATTGATTTTCCGGATTTCCTTAGCAATGCTTAATGCAATATTTTTTTCCAGAATTTCACCATAAGCAGCCCCAAAATCATTTCCGCCATGTCCGGCATCAATGACAATGTATTTTTTGCTGATAGGAGTAAATGATAAAAACGCTGTAGAAAATATTGATAAAGCAAGTAGTGTAATACCTTTCATATCAGTGATTTTAGTTTTTCAAAGAACGGAAAAACTTTCTTTAAAATTGGTTAAAAGAATCTTAAAGTTTGTTAATTATCAGAATGATACGAAAAATATACTTTTAGTTCAGGGAAATATCTTCAGGGGAGTTGGCCCAGAGAAGAAATTCTCCTCCAAGATTCTGCATAATAGATTTCCAGAGTGTCTGATCATTGGGAAGCGTATAATCAAGATTATAAACATCCACTACCGTCCACATTTTTCTTTGAACTTCAGTATCCAGCTGATGAGAAGACCATCCGGAATATCCTGAAAAGATTTTGATATGGTTGATATCCAGTTCACTGCTTAAAACCGCATTAATAATACGTTCGATATCTTCTGTAAGATAGTATTCATCAGTAATGTCTGTATAGATCTCTGTAACTCTTTTGCCTTTTACAATGAAAAATACCTTGTCGTTTTCTACAGGTCCTCCATCATATACCTCAATTTTAAAGTCAAAAAAATCTTTGAATTTGCTACTCATCTGGCTGTTCTTTTTATTCAATATCAAACCAAATGCACCACTTTCATTATGTTCAATAACCAATACTACCGATCTTGAAAAAATATCGCCGGAAATGTCGGGTGTCGAGATTAATATTTTACCTTTGTATGAGTGATTCATACTCAAATTTAATAAAAAATATTTATGGAAAACCTGCACGACAGAAGAAAAGTGTACGAGAAATCCCAACTTATTGAAAGTGAGATAAAACAAAATCCAATTGAACAGTTCAGAGACTGGTTTTTGGAAGCCAATGAGAGTCCGATGATCTCAGAAGCTAATGCTATGGCGGTTTCTACAGTAGAAGAAGATGGGTGCCCAAGAACAAGAATGGTACTGCTTAAAGCATATACCCATGAAGGATTTATTTTTTATACCAATTATAACAGCAAAAAAGGAAAAGCAATAGAAAACAACCATAAAGCCTGCCTGCATTTTTTCTGGCCTAATCTTGAAAGGCAGATTATCATCAAAGCTGATCTTGAAAAGGTGGCAGAAAACCTTAGCGACGGTTATTTCCATTCCAGGCCGAAAGGAAGCCAGCTCGGCGCTGTGGTCTCTCCGCAAAGCCAGGTAATTCCCAATAGAGAATTTCTGGAAGATAAGTTAAAAGAGCTGGAAAAGGAGTATGAAAATACGGAAGTTCCAAGACCAGCCCACTGGGGCGGATATCTTGCAAGACCTTATGAAATTGAATTCTGGCAGGGAAGACCCAATCGCCTTCATGACAGGATTATTTATGAGCTTGAAGATCTTGACTGGAAAATCTCGAGACTGGCTCCGTAATGGGAAGTTAGAAGTTAGAAGTTAGAAGTGGCGGTTTCCAATAGGAGATAAGGCGCTTGAAAATATAAAATTTGTAATATCAATAGAAGCGGGCTTTAGCCCGCTTATTTTTATTAGATATGATGATACGGCTCTAGCCAAAACTTAATAATTCTAAACCACTTAAAGCTTCTTAATGGTTGAATTTCCGGTCACAATTTGACATAAAAAAAGGCTGTTTCTAAGAAACAGCCGTGAATTTTTGTAATCTGAATGATTATTTTTTCTTAGCACCTGAAACTGCATTTGATAAATCAGCTCCAGCTTTGAATTTAGCAACTTTTTTAGCAGCAATTTTGATCGGTTTTTTAGTTGCAGGGTTAATACCTTGTCTAGCCGCTCTCTCAGCTACTGAGAAAGTACCGAAACCTACTAAAGAAACTTTTCCGTCTTTTTTCTTTAATGTAGTTGTAACGTTACCAATGAAAGACTCCAGAGCAGCTTTTGCTGCAACTTTAGTGATACCTGCATCTTTTGCGATTGCGTCGATTAATTCAGACTTGTTCATAATTTTTAATATTAAAGTTAGTTCGTAATTATAGCAAATATAGTACTATTTTCTAATTGTGCAATTTTTTTATTAAAACTTGTGCAATTTTTTTGCATTTCACTGAAATCAGTTAAAATATGATAATTCCACTTTTCACAGAAAATCTACGTTACAGGTTACTAAAATCATGCCAAATGCTTATGTGTATTGACTTTAGCAAAAAGTTAATATTATTTTTCGTATTTATTAAATCCTAAATTGTGTATGAAGAATTAATTTTTTTGACCATATGATTATTAAATTTACAAGTAATTTTTATATTTCTTGTGTTTTGTTAAATTAACCCCCTGTGTTTGTGGGAGTTTTAAAATGACAATAAACGCCTGTTTTATTAATTTTTATTAATAAATTTGCAACATGTTAATAGAAGTTTTCAAGTCTAAGATTCATAGGGTGAGAGTAACTGCCTCTGACCTTAATTATATAGGGAGTATAACGATCGATGAAGATCTTATAGAAGCTGCCGGTCTGGTAGTGGGAGAAAGAGTCTATATCGTGAATGTGAACAACGGAGAACGTTTTGATACCTACGTGATCAAAGGGAAAAGAAAATCAGGAGAAGTGTGTCTGAATGGTCCTGCAGCAAGAAAAGTACAGAAAGATGATATCATTATCATCATTGCCTATGCTCAGATGACTCCGGAAGAAGCAAAAGACTTCCAGCCAAAGATCGTTTTCCCGGATGAAAAAACAAATCTTCTTACGTAGTACATGGAGAAAACATCAAAAAGTCCGGTAAAATCAATACTTACAATAGTAATATCGCTTGCTTTTGCAGGCTTTTTTTTATGGCTTGCCTTAAGAGGTCTGGATTTTAAAGTCATTCAAAAGTCATTGGCAAAAGCGAATTATATCTGGGTATTGTTTGCTTCCGTATTTGGTCTTCTGGCGTACTGGTTCAGGGCGATCCGCTGGAATCTGATGCTGGAGCCGATGGGACACAGAATTTCCAATTCCAATGCGCTTTGGTCCATCTCATTTGGTTACCTGATGAATCTTACGATTCCCAGAAGTGGCGAAGTGGCAAGGGCAACCGCTTTATATGGCGTGGAAAAAGTACCTGTAGATAAATCTTTCGGAACTATTATTCTGGAAAGAGTAGTAGATCTGATCTGTATGCTTGGTTTCTTAGGACTGACATTATTGTTTAAATACGAAGCCATTCTGTCATTCTATAAAAATTCAGGAGTAAATATTAATTCTAATAAAATAATATTGATCCTTTCCATTCTGGTAATTGGAACAATTGTATTTTTTGTTTTTAAAAAGAAACTTTCAGGAATTCCTTTTTTAGGAAAAGTGGTTAGCTTTATTGACGGGATTTTTCAGGGGATTACTTCTATTTTTAAATTAAAAGAAAAAGGAAAATTCATTCTTTATACATTAGGAATCTGGATTTGCTATTACTTTGCTGCATATCTGGTATGTTTTGCTCTTCCTGAAACTTCAGCATTTACCTTTGCAGACGGTTTCTTTATTATTGTAGTAGGAACATTAGGTATGATTATCCCTGCCAGTGGAGGAATCGGAGCGTATAACCTTGCCATGAAGTATGGTTTTATGGCTCTTTTTATTTCAGTAGGGAAAAGTGCAGATTTTGGCGGTGAAATGGGACTTACGTACTCCTTTATTTCTTTACCGCTGCAGATTGTAATTATGCTGGTAATGGGATTAATCTCTATTCCTATGCTCGCCAAAGCAAGAAATACAGCAGTTTCGGATAAAGAATTTGAAAATTAATTCAATACATTTTTATATAATACAAGGTTCAATTTTTTAATTGGACCTTTTTTTATGAGAATTTTGTGATTTAAAGAGTTTAAAATTAAGCGGTATGGAACATTTTTTCATCAATAAATTTGGTCAATTCGTAAATCACTTCTATCTTAATGCAAAAAATAATCATAATATAAAACACTATGGCAATTAATCTACAGAAAGGACAAAAGATCGAGATAGGATTGACGAAAATGACGATTGGATTAGGCTGGGATCCGAATGAAGGAACCGGCTACGATTTTGACCTGGATGCTTCTGCAATCATGATTGATTCTGACAGAAAATTAGTAAGCGAAGAATACTTTGTTTTTTACAATAACTTAAATTCTCCGGATGGAGCCCTTACCCATACAGGAGATGATCCGAGTGGTAAAAACAGTGATGGTGACGATGATGAAGCGATCATTATAGACCTTGATAAAGTAGATTCAAGAGTGGAAGAGATCCTTTTTGTGGTCACCATAGAAGACTTTGAAAGAAGAAGGCAGAATTTCGGACAGGTAAGAAACTCCTATATCAGAGTAGTTGATAACCATTCAAATCAGGAGATTGCAAAATACGAACTGGATGAAGATTTCTCCATTGAAACAGGAGTAGAGTTCGGAAGACTGTACAAAAGAAACGGCAGCTGGAAGTTTGAAGCTTCAGGAATAGGATACAGAGCAGATCTTGGTTTCTTTCTTGAAAAATACTACAAAGGACAAATCATCAAATAAATCGTCAAATTCACAAAAACTATAACTATGGCAATTAATTTACAGAAAGGACAAACGATAGATTTAAGAAAGAATGACCGCGGTGAAAGCGTGTATGATCTTTCAAAAGTAACCATCGGCTTAGGATGGGATGTAAGAAAACAAAGCAGCGGTTTTTTTGGAAAACTATTCAGTAAAGAAGCCGAGTACGACCTTGATGCAGTAGCATTTCTTTTAGATGGTAACGGAAAAGTAGCCAATCTCGGAAGAACGGTACAGACCAATGACGGAAGACAGATGGGGCTTTACCAGGGAGATGTGGTTTTCTTCAACTCCATGCAGCATCCAAGCGGAAATGTATGGCTTACCGGAGACAACAGAACCGGAGCAGGAGATGGAGATGATGAACAGATCATTGTAAGATTGGATCAGCTGGATCAGAGTTATCAGAAAATAGTATTCCTTGTTACCATTTATCAGGGAAGAACCAATAACCAGCACTTCGGAATGATTGAAAATGCATTTATCCGTGCCGTAGATGCTACAGGAAAAGAAATTACAAAATACAGCCTTTCAGGTGATTCAAGTATGAACGGAATGTGTGCAATGGTTTTTGCAGAAGCATACCGCCACAACGGAGACTGGAAATTCCGCGCCGTAGGAGAACCGCATCATACAGATAATTTTATCGATATTCTGAGACAGCAATACGCGTATTCCAACTAAATTCTTGAATTTTATTAAACCATAATAAAAGCCGTCGGCGGAAGTCGGAGACTTCCGCCGACGGCTTCGAATTAATACTTGTCTATAATGAGCAGGAGATTATTAGCTTATTTTTTATTAGATACTTCAGGTTCCATGAACGGAGAGCCTATTCAAGCACTGAATAATGGTTTCAACGGCCTTATCAGTATGCTCCGTGCAGATCCGCAGGCAATGGACAGTCTGCATTTGAGTGTTATTACCTTCGATAGAGATGTTAAAAATATGATACCCTTAACAGACCTGGCGAGCTTTTATCCCATGGAAATTACCTGTCCGGACAGTGGCCCGACGCATACAGGAGCAGCGCTGGAAATGGTTTCAGAATTGATGCAGAAAGAAATTGTAAAAGAATCTGCCGAGACAAAGGGAGACTGGCAGCCGCTGCTTTTTATATTTACAGATGGAAAACCTTCTGATATTCAGAAATACAGGCAGATGATCCCGGTGATCAGAGGACTGGAATTTGGTGCTATCGTAGGATGTGCAGCAGGCCCGAAAGCTGATGAAAAGTTTCTGAAGGAACTCACAGATCATGTGGTGAAGCTTGATACTACGGATGCCATTACCCTTTCTTCCTTTTTCAAATGGGTGAGTTCTTCCATTACTCAGGGAGGACAATCACAGAATACAGGAGAAAACATCACATTACCTCCGCCACCATCGGAGCTTACTATTATTATTTAAAAAATTGTCTTTACAGCATGAGAAGACTGCCTATTTATTTTTTAGTAGACGTCTCCGAATCTATGGTAGGAGAACCTATTGAGCAGGTGCAGGAAGGGATCGCCAATATCATCAGGGAATTAAAAAAAGATCCTTATTCACTTGAAACCGTTTATATTTCCGTGATTGGTTTCGCGGGAGAAGCTGAAGTCATTACGCCGATGCAGGATATTATCAGTTTTTATCCGCCTAAAATTCCGGTCGGAAGTGGAACATCACTTTCCCAGGGTTTAATTAAACTAATGGATTGTATTGACAGGGATATTGTGAAAACAACGTATGAAAGAAAAGGCGACTGGAAACCTATCGTCTTCCTGTTTACAGACGGAGTGCCCACTGATGATGCCACCAAAGCTATCGAAAGATGGAATACCAAATACAATGGAAAATCTAACACTATTGCCGTTTCTATTGGAGAAAATACGAACTATAAACTTCTCGGTTCTCTGGCAGATAACGTTTTACTCTTCAATAATTCCGATGAAAATTCTTACAAAGAGTTTTTCAAGTGGGTAACGGATTCTATTAAAACAACCAGCCAGAGCGTAACGGAAGCCAAAAAAGAAGGAATTAATTTATCAAAAATTGATTCTCTCATTCTTGAAAAAGTGGATCCTGAAATGGAACAGAGATTCCCGGATAATAATTTTGTAGTATTGAACGGAAAATGCCAGGAAACGGAAAAGCTTTATCTGATGAAGTTTAAAAAAGCATTCGCAGAATCAAGCATACCGGGAATGGCCACAAGATATTACAGACTGGACGGAGCGTATAAAATTGATGAAAAAGCCTACTACAGACTTTCTTCCCATCAGAAAACGCATCTTAAAATCAATATCGAAGAACTGGACGGAGGTACTGCATGTCCTCATTGTGTCAATCCCATTGCATTAGCTACCTGCTCGTGTGGAGGAATTCACTGTCTGAGAGGAGAAGGGTACAGCAAATGTCCTTGGTGTGGAACTTCTGATTATTACGGATTTTCCGGAGGAGGATTTGATATTAACAGAACGCTGGGCTAATGATGGGCAAATTTTTCAGGAAGTCTGTCGCAGAATCCCAGCCAAAGACGATGGAACAGTCTCTTATTTATAAAGAAAAAGAAGAATTCAAAGACGTGCATTGGGTTTTAAAGAATGCCAGTGCAAAGCAGTTCTATGAGTTCAGTCTCGAGATGGAAGAGTTTCCCAACATCAGGATTCAGAATATCGGAAACATTGAAGAAACAGGGCTTACTTTTGAAAACAATAGAATCTCAGGAATCCCGGTTACCAATAATATGTACCATCTGGATGTTCAGTTTTATCATATTCACGATCAGCATCAGATGGAGACTAAGAAAATACAGCTGTTTGTCAATGCAGATCCGAAAGACCTGTGGAAAAACATTCCAAGCGATAGAAATGCAGCCTTTTATAAACCGGAAGAAGAATCATTCAAAGGTACTTTTTCAGACAAAAAAATTGTGGTGGCTTCCAAAAGAGGACGTTCCCATGCCCATGAAGGTAAATTTCGTGAAGACGATTTTGCTGTAAATAGGCTTCCCGATGGCTGGAATATTATTTCTGTTTCAGATGGAGCGGGCTCAGCAAAAGCTGCAAGAGAAGGTTCCAGACTGGCAACGGAAACGATCAACCGTTTTTTTAACTCACAGGAAATTTTAAACCAGATTGAAAATAACGTCAGCATTCTGTATAACGGCCAATCTTCCGTAGAAAATGAGTCGGAATCTAAACAGAAAATCATCAATATCTTATCGGAAGGTGTTTTACATGTTTATCACACACTGGAAAAAACAGCAGTGGAAAATGATTTTTCAGTAAATGATCTGCACGCTACTCTTATTTTTACTTTACTTAAAAAGTTCAGTTTCGGATATGTCATTCTGAGTTTTGGAGTGGGAGACTGCCCGATGAATCTGATTAACACGGATTTTTCTGAAGTTAAGCTTTTAAACCGGATGGATGTAGGAGAGTTTGGCGGAGGTACCCGTTTCATCACCATGAAAGAAATTTTCAACGATACAATAGCTTCCCGTTTCCGGATCACCTGTGTAAAGGATTTTTCTTATCTGGTGCTGATGACGGATGGCATTTATGATCCTAAATTTACCACCGAAAATAAACTGGAAGATACAGAAAGCTGGAAAACACTTTTTGAAGACCTTGCCGGAAATAATGATGACAGGGCGAAAGTAGATTTTATCAACGATGAAAAGATTGATAAAGAACTTTTAATCTGGAGCGATTTCTGGAGCAGGGGAAACCACGATGACCGTACATTGGCAATAATCTATTAATACGAATGAAAAAGACCATTAAGGTTGTTTCTGTTCTGGACACAGCCAAATCCTATGAATATGTAGATGAAAACCCCATCCGGGGCGGTGTGAAAGATGTTTATTTTTCGCCTGATAAAGAATATGTAGTTGCTTTTTACCGGAATCCGCTGGATGAAGGGCAAAAAGAAAGGATCATGAGAATTGTTTCCACGTATCTGCAAAGTATACAGAGTGGAAATGCTTCAGAATACTTCCTGAACGAAATATTCAGATGGCCTTATGATATTGTTGAAAGAAATAAACTCACAGGAATTGTAGTTCCTGTTTATCACCATAAATTTTATTTTGCTAAAGGATATATCGGTTCGGATAATATCCGGGGACAGGATAAAGTGGGGAAGTGGTTTACAGCTCCCATGTTCAGGAATCAGCAATACCCTTTAAGACTGGATCAGTCGGAGCTTGGAGATTGGCTGAGCTATTTTCAGATTGCAGTCAATATCAGCAGAGGAGTGAAAAAGCTGCATCAGATGGGGCTTGCACATTCCGATTTATCTTACAATAATATTCTGGTGGACCCTGTCACAAAATCTGCCTGTATCATCGATATTGACGGCCTTGTGGTACCCAAACTCTTTCCGCCGGAAGTTATAGGAACTTCTGATTTTATTGCCCCCGAAGTTTTAAAAACCCAACATCTGAAACTTCAGGATCCGGACAGGCATTTACCCAATCAAAAAACAGATCTGCATGCTCTTGCGGTTCTCATTTATATGTATCTGCTGAGAAGGCATCCGCTGCGTGGAGGTAAAATATGGGATCTGGATTCTGAAAAAGATGAAATTCTGTCCATGGGAGAAAAAGCGATGTTTGTAGAACATCCGCAAAATAATTCCAACCATGTAAAATCAGATCATCTCAGAAAATGGGATGCATTCTGGGGAGATCCTCAAAAGATTCCATATACCGTTACAGGGCCATATATTTCAGAACTGTTCAGGAAAACATTCGTAGACGGATTACATGATCCCATCAGACGTCCCACTGCCAATGAGTGGGAAACTGCTTTATTGAAAACCGTAGATCTGATCCAACCATGTCTTAATCCGGATTGTACAGAAAAATGGTACGTCTTTGATAATACGAGTAATCCCAAATGCCCGTTTTGCGGAACACCACATCAGGGAACATTACCCGTTTTAGACTTATATTTTAAATTTGATGATGAGGTCTGGAAACCGGAAAATCATAGATTAATGGTTCATCATAATCAGTATCTTTTCAAATGGCATGTTTCCAGGAAAGTGATCCGCAACGAGAATCTGACGATGCAGGATAAAATGCCGGTAGGATATTTTACGTTCCATCAGGGAAGATGGGTATTGGTCAACCAAAGCTTATCAGGAATGAAGGATGTCACAGAACAGAAAGAAATTCCACCAGGCTCTATGGTAGAACTTACTGATGGTAAAAAAATACTGCTTTCCTCAGAAGAAGGCGGAAGATTGATTTACGTAACCATGGCAAACCAGTAAAATCTAACGGATAATCAAGGCTTGTTTCCGGAGTGTCATTCTGAATGGAATGAAATATAATGAAGAAACTCACAGATGATTGTGGCCATTTGTGTTCGTCTATTTGTGAGATTTGTGTTTAAATCAAAGAGAACATTCAACGGCTTTATTCAAAACTTAAAAAAGCATCTATTGCCTTTCCGTTTCCATAAAATAAGAATACTGGTCTTCCCCCACAATTCTGAACCCAAGACTTTTATAAAGATGCTGTGCTTTATTCGTTTTTAAAACACTTAATGAAACCGTTTTCCCTGCTAAAGAAGCTTCTTCTAAAATATCTGACAAGATTTTTTTTCCAAGTCCTTTGCCCTGTTGACTGGGATCAATCTGAAGCTGCAGAACCTCAATATTGGTAAATGTTCTGTCTACTTTTAACAGCCCGATGGGTTGGTCATCTAAAAAAATGATATTAGCTTTTTCAAACTGATACAGAACTCTTTGCAAAGTTGTTTCCCTGTCGGTAGAAAGCCCGGAATTTTCATAATGAGGATTCATGGTTTTCATTCTGAGATCGAGAAGAAAATCAATATCAGTATCCTCAGCTTGTTGATAGCGCAGGTTAAGATCCATAGTCAAAAATAAAAAATTAAGCTCTTACTTGAATGCAATTTTCAGTCCCATTTTTTCTTGCATAGGTTAAAGGTTGTAAAGGTCGGAAGCTGGAGGAAGGGAAGCTTGAAGTTACTATTGTGCTGTAGAGAACTTCTGCATTTTTTATTGTAACTTCTGTTTTTTAAAAAATATTCCAGTCAAAAAACTTCAGAAGTTTCATGTCTGCCAGAAACTTCCATCTTTCAGCTCCCGTCTTCCCGCCTTATAATTTTAGGTTTTGTAAAAAAAATATTCCTGTCAAAAAACTTCAGATGTTTCACGTCTGCCAGAAACTTCCATCTTCCATCTTCCATCTTCCCGCCTTATAATTTTAGCTTTTGTTAAAAAATATTCCAGTCAAAAAACTTCAGAAGTTTCATGTCTGCCAGAAACTTCCATCTTCCAGCTCCGATCTTCCAGCCTTACACCAGCTCAAAAAAGTTCCTTCTCCCGATTTTAATTTTCGTTTGAGGGATCAGCTCCATTTCTTCATCAGCATCCGTTATTTTAATGGTATTGATCTGAATTCCTCCACTCTCAATCAATCTCCTGATGGCGGATTTGCTGAGATCATTTTTAAGCTGGTAGCAAAGCTCAACAATAGAAATCCTGTTGTCGGTACTTTTCAGGGAACCAATTGCAACAGGTTCGTATATTTTCTCTTCAAAATTTTTATTCTGAAACTGGTTGATAAAGAACTGTTCTGCATCTTCAGCTGAAGCAGAATCATGGTACTGGCTGACAATATTTTTAGCGATGATTTTTTTAATATTCATTGGGTTTTCGCCTTCGTTTAACCGGGAAAAAATCGCTGTTTTTTCTTCCATCGAAAAATCTGTGGTCAGATTGATAAACTCTTCAATCAAAGCATCAGGAATAGACATGGTTTTTCCAAACATTTCATTGGGTGCATCTGTCAGTCCGATAATATTGTTCAGGGATTTACTCATTTTTTCTTTTCCGTCAAGACCTCTCAGCAATGGCATGCACATCACAATCTGAGCAGGCATTTGATGCACCTCCTGAAGCTGTCTTCCCATTGTGCAGTTGAACAGCTGGTCTGTGCCACCCATCTCAATATCGCACTCAATTTTTACAGAATCAAAACCCTGAAGAATCGGGTAAACCAGTTCATGCATGGCAATAGGTGTATTTTCTGTAAACCTTTTATTAAAATCATTTCGGTGCATCAGCTGTGCAACGGTAACTCTTGAAAGAAGCTGGATCACCTCAGAAAAAGTAAGGGCATCCAGCCAGTCGGAATTGAAAACAATCTTTGTCTTCTGTACATCAATTACCTTTGAAAGCTGATTGATATAAGTCTGAGCATTATGCTGTACATCTTCAGAGCTTAAAGGTTTTCTTGCTTTATTTTTTCCTGTAGGATCGCCAATCCTTGCTGTAAAACTTCCCACAACAATAATAATCTGATGTCCCAGATCCTGAAACTGTTTTAATTTTTTTAAGACTACCGCATGTCCCAGATGCAGATCCGGAGCTGTGGGGTCAAAACCAAGTTTGATGGAAAGTTTTCTGTTTTCTTTAGAGGCCAGAGTCAGTTTTTCTTCCAGACCGTTTTCCGGTAGGATGATAGCCACATTTTCTTGTAATGGATGAATCATGTTGAATAGTTTTAAAATGAAAAAAGCCCGGACAGGTAATGTCCGGGCTCTATATATACGTTAGATTATTTTTATTGGATTACAGATATAGAAAGTCTTCCCGAACGATAGCCCGGAGTGTAATATTCACTGAAGAATGGAAGACGTAATATACTGTTCAGATGTTTCATTGTGATGCAAATATACAGGGAATTCCTGAGGATCCAATATTTAAACCATTAAGACGCATTGCAGGGTTATAACAAGATTTGTTTTAAAAGAAAAACTTAACCATCCATCAATCTTAATGGCTTAAAATAATGGTTCAAAACAATTTTACTTGCGGTTTTTGAAGCTAATTTCATGCCATAAATCCCTTAAAAATAAAATACAGGACAAAGATGTAAAAACTGTATTTTATTATTTTCTTTGTCACCTGATAAGAAGTCTTTAAAATAGGGCTTATTATCTGCTTTTCTATCATTGTTTTCATGAAAAAAATTAATAGTTAAGAGCATGTTCAGAGTATAAATTTCTAATCTGGCCTTTCCAGATTTCCAGATTTTCGGGAGAAGCTTTATCTGCTTTATCAAAAAATAAATGCCTGATAATTTCAAACCCTGAATAGATAAAAATACCATTGTCAGAAGTTAGTGTCAATGCTTTATCCATTCCTGTTTTTTCATATTCTTCATGAGATTTTCCATGGGTATTGATAATCACAGTCTTTTTACCTTTCAGAAGCCCTTTCTGTATCCCCTGATCATAACGGTAGGCAAATCCATAGCTGAAAACACGGTCTATGTATCCTTTCATCATCGCAGGAAGTCCGGTCCACCAAATAGGATAGATAAAAGTAATCTGCTCTGCCCACGAAATGTATTCCTGTTCGGTTTTTACATCATCTGAAACTTTTCCCACACGCTGTCCCTGCATGTCTTCCAGTGAAAGTACAGGATCAAAGCCTATGGTATAAAGATCTCTCACAACAACTTCCTCGTTACGGAGCTGAAGGGTTTCAACAACTGTGTTTAAAAGATGATAATTTAAACTGTTTTCATTAGGGTGCGCGTAAATGATTAAATGTCTCATTGTTTTGGTTGTTAAGATTAATGAGACAAAAGTACTGTGGCGTACTTCTCAAAAATTGTAAGAAAACGAAACGGTCTATCCGGACCTGGGATTACAGATTTCCTGCTGGAATTTTAAATACTGAGCCGGAGAAATGTTGATAAAATGTCTGAAATCGTGTATAAGCTGGCTCTGGTCATAATAGCCACATTCATCAATGATCGTAAACCACCTGACAGGGTTTTGCCTTTCTGTTTCCTTTTCAATGATTTGTATAGCTTTTAAAAATCGATTGTAACGGTTAAGTTCTTTTAAAGAATAGCCAAACTGCTCTTTCTGCTTTCGCTGGATGTTTCTTTCTGTCTGCTGAGTCTGTTCTGCAATTGCTTTAACGGGATTTAACAGATCATTCTCAAAACTGCTCAAAAGCTGTCCCGTAATGTCCCGATCCTGGAGATAAGGTTTACAGAATTCAAGAATGTAATCTACCTGTTTTGTGACTGAATCTAATCTTGTAAGATGATGCCAAAGGTCTGTAAAACAATTTTCTTCCAGTAATTCATCCGGATGTTTTACCGATTGTTCAATAGATATTTTTCCAAAAAATCTGAAGAATGCATCATCCTTAAAATTGGCAACCAAAATAGAGCATCCTGCGGGAAGTGTATATTCAAAAGCTTGCCTCACCGGCCCGAACACCATACATTTATCTATCTGTATGACGGTTTTTTCCCGGGTAGACATGGTCGCACTTTCTCCGAAGCAGAATAGCAGAATAGTTTGATAAGTGGGAACAAGAGTCCTGGTAACGGATGTTTCTGAAGTGTTTTCAGCAAAATAAAAATGAGTAAATACATTTTCAAATTCCTGAGGAACAGAAATTCTGTACTCGTTATATTCAGAATGTAATTCCATAAGCCTGAAAATTAAGCGATGAGGTATTTTACCATTTTAAAATTGGTCAAAGCTACTCCTTTTACATAGACTGTTTTTTCCTGAACAACCTGAAAGCCTGCTTTTTCAAAAAATGGCCTGGCCGTTTTGCTTACATCTGCAGTAACCTTCGTTTCATAATTCAGCAAAACTTGTTTTTCAATCTGACGATAAAGCATGGCTGCGATACCTTGATGCTGATGATCTTTGTGTACAAAAAGCAGATCAATATAATTTCCGTAATCAAGTGTACAAAAACCAGCGATCTTATTTTTTATGACCGCAATCAAAACATATTGATCACGGATCACTTTCATCCATCTCTCTTCATTCCCAGCCCCGGATTTCCAGGCTTCAAGCTGTCGAGTATCATAGTCTTTTTTACATATTTCATCTATGGTTGCCGTAAAAAGCTGTAACATTTCCGGAAGATCATCACTGACTCCTTTTCTGATGATGATTTGATTATCTGATGTAAAGTTGTTCATAAAGCTTTTGCTGTTCTTTAACCTGATGTCAGAAGTTTCATAAAAAAAGCAAGCAGTTCCGCATCGTAAAAGGAAACTGCCGGCTATGTTATAGTTTTTATCCTGGTTCAATACTATAAAAGACAATTATTGAATGCAGGATGTTACATAAACCGTATAATTTTCTATTCCTGTTCAAGCTTGATGATAGATCCCTTGTAAAATCTGGTCAGATCATAAAGATCGGTAAAGTAATGCTGAAGATCCGGGATAATGGCAGGATCAAAATCTTTCAAGCCACATTGGTCTTCTGCCAGAAGGTACAAAGACTGGTTATCCGGTTTCAGATATTCACAAAGGATATTATCAGAATTTTGTTTTCTGTTGATCATCTCTGTCAGAAATATTCCGTAGATCAGAAATTGATTGAAATTTTTAGCATCCACAATATAATTCATGTCCTGTTTCAGCAGTTTTTCATAATCGGAAAGGATCTGAAGGAAATTCTCGGCATGAACGGTTGTTGGAATTTCATAAAAAAGATCAATACCATTGATGAAAAGCTGTGTTTTGGTCTCTTCGTGATCTGAAGAATATACTTTGTGAAACCATTGAAAAATAAGCAGAAGTTCTTCCTGAGTAAGCTCTTCAACAGAACTTTTTACTTTTTCTTTAATGGTTTCAAGGCTGTTTTTCGCTTCAGGCTGAAGAAATTTCAGAATATGTTCTTCTTCACGGCTGAGTTTATTGTACAAATTAATTTTGGCAATAGTGGGATTGGTCTTGATGAAATATAGTTCTTCCGCCATAGTTATTTACCAAATTAGATTTCAAATGGTTGTTTAAATATACAAAATATGCATCAACTGTATTAAAAAAAATAATATGCAATGAATGGTATGCTATTGTACTGTTTCATACAGTGCAATGCTGTTACCTTCTGAGTCTTCGAACTCTGCTACAGCAAATCCTATTTTTTATCAATTCTTTTGGGGTAAAAACAGAACCTCCATGGTGAACGGCTTTCTCCAATTTTTGATCACTATTCTCTGTATGTTTTTTGTAATGATCTATATTCTTAAAGTTCCGGACGATGTTCTTCCGAATGAAAAACAGAAAATGATATTGTTTTTTTAGTATTTCTTACATCATCAGATAATAAGGGGAATGATGCGGGAATTTCTGGTTGAAAATTATTTTTCAGCTGAAATGAGCAACATCATCGGTCTGCGGAGTTCCTCTTTCATCTCCGGAATTTCTTTCAACATCTCTTCGCCTGGTTGAGGTTCAATAACTTCTTTGATTTTAAAGCCTGCTTTTAATAATGTATTTAAATAAGAAGTTAAAGTACGGTGATATTTGATGACATGCTCTCCCAGAAAAGTAGTGTTTCTTTTTCCTTCTATAAAATAACGGTCTACCGGCCAGCAGGTTTTTTCACCATTTTTATCATATACCCAATCCTGACCGCCTTCTGCAGTGAAAACAGGATGTTCTACTGAAAATACAAAAGATCCGCCGGGTGTAAGCCATTTATAAATATTTTGAGCAATGTTATCGAATGACTCTACATAATGTAAAGTGAGAGAGCTCAATATGATGTCAAATTGTTCTGCAGGATAGTCAACATCTTCAATGGCTTTTCTTTCATATTGAATTCCTTCAAGATTATTGATTTCCATAGCTTTTGCCAGCATTTTTTCTGAAAGATCAATTCCGGTTACAGATTTTGCTCCGTGTTCTATCGCATAGCGGCAATGCCATCCGAAACCGCAGCCAAGGTCAAGAACATTTTTTCGCTGAAAATCCGGCAGCATATTTTTTAAGGTGTGCCATTCTCCTGCTCCCTCTAATCCTATCTGAGAACGGAGCATTTTCTCGTATTGATCAAAAAATGAAGGGTTGTCGTATTTATTTTCTTTCATAGCTTCAAAAAATTGGGTTCTTCATTATCTATCCTTGTAAAGGTTTTAAACTTTGACAAGGATCAAAGACTACTGTTCTTTCTGATATTAATCTCAGATATTCCAGATTTTGAAATATAAATTTACGACAATATCAGAGATGAGAGGTTTCCGATCCCTGAAAAATAAAAGCTGAATGTAGAACATCCAGCTTTATATCAACTCTCAATTGAAAATTTTTAATTCGATTCCGCATATTTTTTGAAATTATCAAGAATTGCCTGCCAGCCGCCTCTCTGCATGTCTTCAGGATTCTCGCTTTCCGGATCAAAAGCAACATCTACATTGGTGTAGCCATTGTTTTCTTTAAAGTCAACATGTACCTGTCTTCCGTCCGGCATGGTATAGGTAAAGTTTTCGCCTTCTTTTATTTCATTATAAACAGCTTCAAAGTCGAAACCGAAACTTCCGTCTTTTGCTTCCATTCTTGCGGCATATTTTCCTCCGACTTTCATATCATTGGAAGCAGATGGGCATTGCCAGGAAGGATCTGCAAAGTTCCACTGAGTGATGTGTTCAGGGTTGGTGTAATAATTCCATACTTTTTGTGCATCTGCATTGATGGCTGCAGAAACTGTGATTTTGTGGCTCATTTTTATTGATTTAAGGATGATAATAATTCGTCAAGTTTTTCAAGAGTTGCCATCATTCCCTGTTCCATTCCCATTTCGATAATGGTTTCCAGATCAGCTAAGGACTGATAGTGTACAATTGTTTCTACAAGGGTATTTTCATTTTTATCAGTGAAAGTTACTGTCCATTCTGCCTGAGGAAGATGGGTGTTGATTTCTCCTTTTTCATTACAAAAAGCATCACCTGATGTATAAGAATCTATTGGGTTTATCGTGTGGTAGCTTACCCAACCCCAGTATTCTGTTCCATTAGGCTCTACCATTGCATAATGCCAGTGTCCGCCTTCACGGAATTCCATTGACTTTGTTTTCGTGGTCAGCGGTTTTGGAGCAAACCAACGGTCTAGAAGTTCACTTTTTGTGTAACAGTCCCAAACCATTTGCCGGTTTGCCATAAATTCACGTCTGATCGTAAGGGTGTTCTTTTCCTTGTCTGCAAGAAAATCGAACTGAAGATGATGTTTCATAATAATATTTTTTATAGTTTTTTTGGCTTAAATGATGAAAATATGAGGTTCTACATTGCTGAATTTTATTTCTGCTGGCTTTTCAATGTTGCCAGTAAGGTATCAAGCTGCTCGAAACGGCTTTCCCAAATCTTTCTGAACTGTTCCAGCCAATGATCTATTTCTTTCATTTTATCAATTTCTAAAAAGTAATAAATTTCTCTTCCCTGGTGATTCTGGGTTACCAATTCACATTCCGTCAGAATTTTCAGATGTTTTGAAACAGCCTGTCTGGTGGTATCAAAATGCTCTGCGATGGCATTGGGTGTCATCGCCTGTACTGCAATCAGTGCAATAATAGCCCGGCGTGTGGGATCTGCTATAGCCTGAAAAATATCTCTTCTCATAAACGATGATTTTTAAATGAAACCATATGGTTGCAAATATATGTGCAACTTTTCGGTTTCGCAATTTTTTTGATAAAAATTATAAATCAAAAACTAGGAAATAATAGATGATATCTGTTAATTGGTTTTAAAACAGGTGCTTGTAATGGGTTTGAGCAGTTTTATTTTTTATTTTCCCGCATCGCTTTGATCAATCTGTCATTTCTTTTGTCAGCTCTTTCATTGTTTAAGGAAAGGACTGCCCAGATTGCCGCAGGAAGCCATCCGATAAGGGTAATTTGTAAAATCAGACAGATGATTCCGGTGAAAACTTTTCCACGGACGATAAAAGATAAAAAGGGTAATAATATGGGCAGTAACATGATTGTAAGTTTTAATTTAAATGATTTTTTAAAGGGATTGCGGATCAAAATGTGCTTTAAAAGTAAGAGGATCTTCAGTTTTGTCTTCAGCTTCTTCAAGATATTCAAGATACTCTTCCTGATGTTTTCCCATATAAACAAGCACAATGGAAAGATTGACAAACAGATTTTTGTCTTCAGAACCTAAATTTAATGCTGTATTTAAATATTCCAGTGCTTTTTCATTTTCTCCCATATCGGAATAAACAGCACCCATATTAATTAAAGCTGAAGTGTTTTCAGGCTCAACCAGTAAAATTTCATCCAGTTCCCTGATCAGCAGATCGTTTAAAGTATCCCAGTGATCTTCGTTTTCCCATCTTTTGGCCTGAAGTTTTTTTACGTTTTCTAATCTTTGTGTTATCGTGCTCATTATTTAAAATTACAAAATGGATACTATTCGTTTCCTGTACAAATTTAGCTTTCTTGGAACATTGTTCCTATTCATTTATTTAAAACGTCTGTTTTGTCATCAAACAGCCCTGGTAGGAATTGATTGATAAGCCCAAGATGAACCATTATTCTTGTTCCAATAAGAATTCCTGGTTTTCCATATTTTTCTGACTGTTGACCAATGGTAATGGCAGTTAAAAGTTGTTTGCAATCCTTTATGTCTTTTGTTGGGAGCTCTAGATTAACTCCGTCAATTCTTATAATCGGACCACCACTAATCCCATTCAATTTAGGTGCTAAGTGCCAACGCCCTTTAATTATTGTTTCCTTTTCATATGCAAGTGCAATATTAAAATCTGGGTCAAGTTCATATTTTTTATAATCTTGCTCGAGAATTTCAACCGTTGGAAAGACTTCTTGTTTGGAATTCACCATATTTCCTTTTCTTTTTGATTGGCTTACGCGAAAACCTGAAGGGAAGTATATTGACCTATCATTTAATTTTTCAGACCAATCAAAATCATCAAGTGTCAACGCAATTTTTTTTAGTCTTTCTGAAATTTTGGTTTGTAAATGATAAACAGATGCATCAACTGCATCGTCTTCATGTGTACCTGATAGTCCCTTTTTACTGCTAAATCTTTCACCGGGAACAGGAATAACCTCATTGGTTTCGTCGGCTGCAATTAATAATTGTTTATCTCCAATATCATCAAAAACATGTGATGCACTAAAAATGAAATATTCATTTTTTATAGCAACAATAACTCCGGATCCTATTTGTTGGGGGATGTTTTTATTTTTTGAATCTGACTCCAAAATTGCAAAAATAGGAAGCGTAGCATTTTCTATTTTAGGAAATACATTCAATGCGTGTTGTATTTTTTTATGATAAAAATTTAATGCTAATACATTAAAAGGTTCTTTTAGATCTATTTTTGGTTTCATTTATAATTTAGTGTTCTAATATATATACTTCTTATTTGATAATTTTTACGATTATTGAGGTATGATGATTATACAAAAATTATTTTTGTGAATATTTTTGCACTGTAAGCCTTTTCTATATTGATTGGGACTTTAGTATTTTGGAAATTGCAATTTTTAAAAATTATATTCTATTAAAACCATCCAGTATGGCAGCTTTCAGTATTTCAATATTAATATCTTTTAAAGTTTTAAACCTGATGCAATATCCCGTTACAACAGCTTTACCTATCTTTTCTCCGTACGTTTTTGAAAGGTATGTTTTGTCACCGATATTCATAATATAAATGGAAATCCCTGTGGTATTGGCACTCATCCCAATCTGGTAAAAATCTCTGGTTTTTCCGTCAGCATATTGTAATGTATAAAATCCATATCCGATATTAGGATTGGAAACTGTTTTATTTTCATTGTCTTTACCATCCAGAAACCACAGCTGGCCATCCGGCATAAGCTCCAGAATGATGCGGTGGAGCTCGAGCATATCATTACGTTTCTTTTCAGGCTGGCTGTTGATATAGTCGTGGATTTGTTCTTGAATAGTCATGGATCAGGAATTATTTTGAGGTTTTCGAGCGGCTAATTTGAAATAAAAAGAACAGCAAACGCTGTTCTTTTATTGTGTTTTCTGATCTATTGAATCAGTTCTTTTATTGATTTTTCTGTTTTCAGCAGTTCACCATCCGGAATCTGATGATGAAGATAAGTGAAAAGCAGATTGGTTACCCATCTGTTTTCAATCTGATGAATATGGTAAGAGCAGATCAAACCGAAATCATCGGAAATATAAGCGGGAAGATCTGAAGAGCCTGTGGTTCTGAAGGTGGAAATAAAAATTTCCTTCCGGATATCACTTATTTTGTCTTCTGTTTCCTCATCCAAAGATTTTTCTTCAATTGCCTGATAGGCTTTCATCCATTCATCAGAAAACTCTGCAGAATCTCTGTTGTTAAGAATTTCATCAATCTTTTCAGGAGTTATACGTTCAAAAACTGTTTTTAAAGATTGATTAAAAACAGCCTCTAACTTGTTGATTTCTTCTGTCATAATTTTCAAGATATATCCTATCCAAATGCTCTTTTCAACAGGCTTTCCACTTTAGGCTCACTGCCTCTGAAACTTTTGTAAAGCTCCATTGGGTCTTTTGTTCCGCCCGAAGAAAGCAATACTTTATATTTGGCTGCAATCTCAGGATTGAAAATTCCGTTTTCTTTGAAATACTGGAAAGCATCAGCATCCAGGACTTCCGCCCATTTGTAAGAATAATATCCTGCTGAATATCCTCCCTGGAAAATGTGAGAGAAGCTTGGGCTCATCGCTGTTTCAGAATTCGAAGGATAAAGAGTGGTTGCTTTGGTATATTTATCTTCAAACTCTTTTACACTTTCATGTTCCAGTTCTGCCACTTTAGTATGATAATTCATGTCCAGAAGTCCGAAACCTAGTTGTCTTAAAGTCTGGTAACCTTCCATGAAATTTTTGGACTGCTCAATTTTTTCAATTTTTTCGTCAGGAAGAACTTCTCCTGTTTTATAGTGTTTTGCAAAAGTTTTCAGGAACTCAGGCTCATAGCAGAAGTTTTCCAGAAACTGTGACGGAAGTTCCACAAAGTCCCATTTTACAGAAGTCCCGGAAAGAGTAGGGTATTGAGTGTCCGCCATCATTCCGTGAAGAGCATGCCCAAACTCATGGAAAAGAGTCGTCACTTCCTGGAAGGTCAATAAGCTAGGCGTATCTTTTGTCGGCTTGCTGAAGTTGCAGACAATTGAAATATGCGGACGGGAATTTTCGCCGTTTCGCTTATACTGGTTTTTATAGCTGGTCATCCATGCGCCGGCTCTTTTTCCTTTTCTTGGAAAATAATCAACGTATAGTAATGATTTGTAATTTCCGTTCTCTTTTACTTCATATACCTTTACATCTTCATGATATTTAGGAATGTCGTTTCTTTCCTCAAATGTCAATCCAAAAAGTTCTCCAGCCAGTCTGAATACAGCATCCTGCACCTGGTGTAATGGAAAATAAGGTTTTAATTCTTCATCATTAAGGTCAAATTTCGCCTTACGAAGTTTTTCAGCATAGAATGCATGGTCGTAACCTTGCATTTCCTCAATTCCGTCAGCTTTTGCTAAAGATTTTAATTCTTCAATTTCTTTATCGGCATAAGGTTTTGCCTTGGTAAGAAGTTCATTTAAAAAATCGAAAACTTTCACCGGAGACTTGGCCATTCTTTCTTCAAGAACGAAATCAGCGTAGTCTTTATATCCTAAAAGTTCAGCTTTTTGTTGTTTTAAATTCAGAAGTTCTTTAATCAAATTCTGATTGTCAAATTCACCACCGTCGAAAGATTTTTTACCATTGGCCAAAGCCAGTTCTTTTCTCAGTTCACGGTTTTCCGCATAGGTCATGAACGGGATATAACTTGGATACTGTAACGTGACCACCCAGCCGTCAAGGTTTCTTTCTTTGGCTTCTTCGGCATATTGATCCATGATGGCTGCAGGAATTCCTGCAAGATCTTCCTTATTGGTGATATGTTTAAAATAAGCATTGGTGGAAGCCAGAACATTTTGTCCGAACTGTAAAGATTTTACAGAAAGATCCATGCTGATTTTCTTTAATTTTTCTTTGTCTTCCTCATTCAGTAAAGCTCCGCTTCTTACAAAACCTTTGTAGGTCTCATTCAAAAGCATTTCCTGTTCCTCGTTGAGATTATATTTTTCCTTTTCATCATATACTTTCTTGATTTTGTTGAAAAGGGCCTCGTTTTGAGAAATTTTTGAAGAATATTCCGTTAAGATCGGAGAAACCTCCTGGGCAATCTGCTGGATCTCATCGCTGGTCTCTGCAGAATTTAAGTTGAAAAAAATATTAGAAACCACATCCAGCTGTTCTCCCGAATAGGCCAATGCTTCAATAACATTTTCGAATGTGGGAGCATCAGTATTGTTGACAATAGCATCAATTTCCGCTTCAGATTTTTGGATTAAATCTTTAAATGCAGGCAGGTAATCTTCATTTTTAATACTGTCGAACGGAGCCGAATGATATGGAGTGTTAAATTTTTCTGTTAAAATATTCATTTTTTGATCTTTTTTAGATAAGGTAAATTTAATGATTCATCGGGAATCACAGCTGAAGCGCTCAAAAATAATGCCTTACTGGTGTGGTATGACAAAAATACCTTATCTTTAATTAATCTTGTCATATGGAAAGAAGGAGTGATGTGGGAATATTTAATTTTGAGAACAGATTTAAAAAGTCATCATTAAATAAATAACCTTAAATATACATATTATGAAAACACTCTTAAAAATTATCGGTATTATCATCGTACTGGTTCTTATCTATGCTGTCATTGCCATGCTGGCTTTCAGTAAAGATTATCACTATGAAAAATCAATTGTCATTAATGCTCCAAAGGAAAAAGTATGGCAGCATACCAGCTCTTTACAAGCATACAATACCTGGGATCCTTTTTCTAAAGAAATCAAAAACTTTTCTGTCACTTATTCAGGTGCGGGTAACCAGCCTGGCAGCTCTTATCACTGGAAGGGTGACGGCAGTGAAGGAGAACAGTCTATCACAGAAATTATCCCGAATGAAAAACTGGGAACCCAGCTTCATTTCATACAACCTTTTGAGGGAACTGCTAAAAGTAATATCATACTGACTCCTGAGGGCAGCGGTACAAAAGTGACCTGGATGATAGATAATGAGCTGAATACCATGATGAAAATTATGAAGCCTATGATGGACAGTAATATGGACAAAATGTTTAGCCAGGGACTGGGAGATCTGAAGAAACTTGCTGAAAAATAATAGGAAAGCCTTGTACAATGTACAGGGCTTTTTTATTACAGGGATTTTTATCAATACTGTTGGTTGAGGAAGCGTTATTTTATGTTAAGTCATTGAAATATTATTCTAAAAATATTATCTTTATATAAAGAATAGATTGTATGGAGAAGATTGTATTTGAAAAAAGTGATATCAGAGACTTTGTGAAGACCACCATCGCAGAGAAAATTGAAAAATTGAAAAACTTTATCGAATTTACCCTGGAAGCGAGCCGCGATATTAAAAAGACACCAAAATATGACAGCATGAGAGAAGAGATGCAGGAGGAAATTTATCAGATGCAGCGGCAGCTCGGAGCATTGAATGATCTTAGGAGGAATATGGCAAAAGTTCTCAATACAGCTACTGTAAGAGTGCAGCTCGGCTCACTGGTCATTACCAACAAGGCCAGGTTTTATATTTCAGTGTCATTGGGAGAGTTCTTTTTTGAAGGAGACCGGTTCTATGCCATTTCTCCTGAAAGTCCTATGGCCAAAAAGATGATGGGAATGAAACCCGGAGACGAGTTTACCCTAAATAAAATCCATCAGAAGATTGTAGAGGTGCTTTAAATAAGATTCAGCGATATCTCTTTTCAGCAAATAGTTATTCATCATAATAAGATTAACTTCAGATTTATATTTGAAGTTTTATTTTTATTTAGTACCTTGCTATGCAAAATACTATACTGTGAAATTTGAACAATTAAGAACAGGCAGAATTAATCAGTGGATCATTATTCATCTTCGTTATCTAGTAGGCTCTGCTTTTTTTCCATCAGGTTTAATAAAGCTTATGGGAGAAAGATTTACCAGAATTTCAACTGATAACCCGATCGGATACTTTTTTGAAGCTTTATATCAATCCGGATTGTATTGGAATTTTTTAGGACTGGCACAGGTGGCAGCCGGAATTTTACTGATGACACAGCGCTTTGCAACATTGGGAGCATTGATGTTTCTGGCTATATTAAGTAATATTTGGCTTATTACCCTCAGCCTTTCCTTTTCGGGGACCTGGATAATCACCTCCTTAATGATGGTTGCCGTACTGATATTGGTCATTTGGGATCAACATAAACTGCTTCCTGTTTTTAATTACAATAAAGCAAGTACGGTGAAGGAATATCCTGATCCCGATAACAGATGGATCATTGCCGGGGTAGTATATTCCATAAGTTTTATTGTGTTATTTATGCTGAATCCGGCAAAAGGCGAGGTCTATGAAAAATGGCTGAGTATTCTGATTACTGCAATTATTGCCGCAACATTGATCATAAGCAATTATCAGGCGTATAAAAATCGTAAACTGGCTATACATCCTTAACATTTTAAAATGAAGATTGAATTGCATGTTGTAAATTTGCAGGTATGAGTAAAGCAACCATTTTAAAAGAAATTATAGAGGAAAGAAGAAGTATTTTCCCGAAAGATTATACTGATGCGGAAATTCCTCACGAAGTTTTGGAGGAAATTTTACACGCGGCAACATTAGCTCCGAACCATAAACGTACCAAGCCATGGCGTTTTAAAATCTTCAAAGGCGAAGAAAAATCACAGCTGGCATCAGAAATGCAGGCTATCTATAAAACCAGTACACCCGAACAGCTTTTCCTGGAAAAAAAATACAATGATATTGGTTTCAAAATCAATAAAGCCAACGTTGTTGTTTCGATCGTAGTCAATTTCAGTGGAATGGTTCCTGAATGGGAAGAAATAGCAGCTACTTCAATGGCGGTTCAGAATATGTACCTTACCTGCACAGCAAACAATATCGGGTGTTACTGGAGTTCTCCCAAGATTGTAGACGAACTGAAAGAATCTCTTACTATTGAAGAAAACCAGAAATGTCTGGGATTATTTTATATGGGAAATCTGGAATAAATAGCACTGATGGAGCGGTTTGTTTGAGCTCTTTTTCTTTGCAGAAGAAAAAAGCGAGTAGCGAGAGCAGGTTCCCGGCTTCTGAAAAAAAATGAATTTTATAAAACTTTTTACTTGGAGCTTTTTACTTCAAACTTTTTTACTATCTTTGCACTCTTAAATATTTAACTGGGACGAGTTCCCGTAAAATTCAAACATTATGTCAGTAAAAATCAGATTACAAAGACACGGTAAAAAAGGAAAACCTTTTTTCCACATCGTGGTTGCAGATTCTAGAGCTAGAAGAGATGGTAGATTCATCGAAAAACTAGGTACTTACAACCCAATTACTAACCCGGCAACTATCGAATTGAACGTTGATTCTGCTGTAAAGTGGTTAAACAACGGTGCTCAGCCTACTGATACTGCTAGAGCTATTTTATCTTACAAAGGTGCTCTTTACAAAAAACACTTACAAGGTGGTGTAGCTAAAGGTGCTTTTGACGAAGCTGAAGCTGAAAAAAGATTCAATGCTTGGGTAGAAGCTAAAGATGCTAAAGTACAAGGTAAAGTAGAAGGTTTAGCTACTGCTAAAGCTGATGCTAAGAAAGCTGCTTTAGAAGCTGAAGTAAAAGTAAACGAAGCTAGAGTTGCTGCTGCTGCACAAGCTGAAGCTGATGCTAAAGCTGCTGAAGAAGCTGCTAACGCACCTGCTGAAGAAGTTGCTGCTGAAGCTGCAGAAGGAGAAGCTCCTGCTGCTGAAACTGAAGAAAACACTGAAGCTTAAGAACAAACCCTGTTATGCGTAAAGAAGATTGCTATTTTTTAGGAAAAATCACACGCAGACACGGACTTGCGGGTAACGTTATCCTTAAATTGGATACCGACCAACCCGAGCTTTACAATAAATTGGAATCAATATTCGTTGAAATCAACGGATTATTGGTTCCATTTTTTATTGAAAAATCATCATGGAGCAAACTGGATGCTCTGAATCTTGCATTCAAAAACTCTTCTGAAGCTATGGTAGATCAGGTGCTGGGTAAAAGTGTTTACCTTCCGCTTGCTTCACTGCCAAAACTTTCAGGAAAACAATTCTATTACCACGAAATCATCGGATTTGAAATTCTTGATCAGAATGATAATAACTGCGGCGTGATCAGATCTGTAAACGATCAGACAGCACAGGTGTATTTCATTACCAATCTGGATGGAAAAGAAGTGGTAATTCCTATGATCAAAGACTGGATTCTTGAGGTAGACAGAGAAGAAAGAACCATCAAAATGGAACTTCCTGAAGGTCTTATTGATGTTTTTCTGGTTCCTTCAAAGAAAGACGAATAGTTTTGCAATAAGCAATAAGCAATAAGCAATAAGCAATAAGCAATAAGCAATAAGCTATTCTTTCTCACTTTTCTACATTACTCATTACTGATTATTCATTACTCATTTTTAAGGCGGGTAAAAGATAATCCTGTACTATTTTTTCAGATTGCTGGTGTGCATAGGGCTTGTTGTAGGCTTGCGCTGTAATTACTATGACAACTGGTATCTGAGTGAAAATAATAATCTTATTTCCTCCATTTCCACTGGATTGGAAAGCTTCATAACTTTTGTTTCCCACCTTGTAAATCTTTCGCCAGAACAGATAGCCATATCCTTCGAAATCAGGATGATCAGGAAAATAATTGGTGAAGGATTTTTTAATCCATTCCTTACTCAATATCGTTTTTCCATTCCAGTCGCCATTATTTTTATACAACTGTCCGAATTTTGCAAGATCCAGTAGTCTCATACGGAGTCCTCCCGCCAAAGAAGGCTTCTGCTGTGGTGTAAACTGCCATTTATAGCGGGTGATTCCGAGTGGCTGGAATAATGTTTTGTCTGCATAATTTTTTAAACCTTTTGGAACTGTTTTATCCAAAATATCTCCGGATAATACAACACCTGCCGTAAAATAACTCCAGTTTTTACCGGTTTTATTCCCTGCCAAAGGCAGATCCAGCGTAAACTTTACCCAGTTTTCTGTCGGGTACATATTTTCTTCATTTCCCGGAGATTCAGAATCTTCATCGTTTCCGTCAAATCCTGAACTCATTATCAGTAAGCTTTTTATAGTAATATTTTCTTTTTGAGAAGAATAATTTTTAAAAAGTTTCAGATCATAAAATTCTTTCAGAGCCTGATTTTCGCTTTTTAAATATCCATCCTGGATTGCAATTCCCGTTAAAGCAGAAGAAAATGATTTTCCTACAGAGCGCGTATCCTGTAATGAATCTCTTCCGGATCCGTTAAAATATTCTTCAAGAAGCAATTTTCCTTCCTTTATAACAGCTATTCCGGTGATATTTTTGAACCTGTTTTCTGCAATTTTCTTATTCAGGTTTCTGATGATTTCTGTATTGATGTTTTCCTTGGAAATCTTCCATCCGCTATCAGGCCGGATAGGCTGAACAGCCATTTGTTCCTCAGGAATATTTTGAGCAGGAACAGTGAGATTGATTTGTCCTTCTGCAATGACTGATCCTGTTCTGATCGTTGAAGTGGTAAGGTAAGGGCGGATTTCAATTTTTAGAACATGATTGCCTGCTGACAGTGCATCAATTCCGTCGTGAGCCATATAAAAACGCATCCATAAATACCTTCCCCATGAATCTTCATTTTTACTGCTGAGAAGAGGAATTCGTAAGCTGGTTTTGAATTTTTTATGGTCGGAAGTTCCCGCTCCTGTATTAAGGTTTTCCTCATAAATAAGTTTTCCGTCTACATAAAATGAGAACTGATAATTTCCTTTTTTCAACAATTCATCCACAGTCAAGCCGGGTTCAAGCTGATGAAGATAATTGATCAGCGAGTTATCAAAAAAAGCATGAATACCAAGATCTCCGTTTTCCTGAAATACCGCAGAAGTGAGAATATCTGAATCTTTCAGGTTGTCCAGCGGCGTATTTTGTGAAAGGAAAACAATCCTTCCACTATTTTTTTTCTGAACCGGATTTTCAATTTTTTCAGGATTGACAATATTGTTGTTTTGTCCGTGGTGAAGACAAAATATAAAAATAAAGATCAATAGTAGAAATGATTTCATCTCAAAGAAGTATTTAAACAAAAATAATAAACTTCTTTAGAGTGAAATAGAATGAAATTAACATTGCTATTTTATAATGATCATTTCAAAGCGGTGCTAATTGAAAAGCTTTCTGAATTCTCCTGGTGACTGATTTGTTTTTTGTTTAAAAAGTTTGCTGAAAGACTGTGGATGCTCAAATCCCAGCTCATAAGCAATTTCACTGACAGACAAACTGGTGGTGCTTAAACGTTCTTTCGCAGCATCAATTAATTTATTCTGAATATGCTGTTGTGTATTTTGCCGGGTGTGAAGACGTAAAAGTGTTCCCAGATAATTGGGAGAAATATTCATCTGTTCAGCAATACACTTCACTGATGGAATCCCGTTTTCAAGGAGACTTCCGCTTTCGAAATATTGAGAAAGAATGTCTTCAAATTTATATAACAATTCGTGGCTTGATTTTTTTCTGGTGAAAAACTGCCTTTCATAAAAGCGGTCTGAATAAATCAATAACAATTCAATCTGGGCAATAATCAGATCCTGTGTGAATTTATCAATATTGGCCATATATTCCCGTTCGATATTTTTAAATAGATCAACAAGGATTTTCTCTTCCTTGTCAGAAAGGAAAAGTGCCTCTTTCACCTTATAGCTAAAGAAATCGTAAGACTTTATTTTCCGGGTTAATGAAGTATTCCACAGAAAATCAGGATGAATAAGCAATAAATATCCTGTAGGTTCTGCTTCTATATCCGGATTGATTTCCAGACTTAAATACTGTTGCGGGGAAACGAAACAGAGCACTCCGGAGTTAAAGTCGTATTGCTGTTGTCCGTAATTGAACTTTGGAGTGACATTTTTTTTCAAACCAATGGAATAAAAATTCTGGATCCATCTCAATTCTTCATTTTCCACAACATAGCGGACCTTGCTGTAATCGATCAGGCTGATCAGCGGATGCTCAGGATTCGGAAGACTGCAGAAAGCATGAAAATCGGATATAGAATTAAAACGAACAGGTTGTTTCATATAACGAAGTTAGTTGTTTTTTCAAAATGATAACACATTGATTCAAAAAGTCTTCGGCTCCGCTAAGACTGACCTCACTAAAATTTTATATTGAATTCAGGAATATAAATTAAAACATTCAGTATTAGAATTGTCATCCTGAGCGGAGTCGAAAGACATGATTATCTTATTAAATTGCAGTAGAAACAGTCAGGCTTTCCCATTTCTCAGCATCTTTCTTTAAAATATCAATTTTGTTATTCAGAAATTCCATCGTTCCTACACCCAATAATAAATGTACCGGAGGATTTTTCTCTTTACTGATCTGAATCAGGACATCAGCTGCTTTTTCAGGATCGTTAGGCTGATTTCCATTGATCTCATTAAGGTGAGCCTGTTCCGAATTTCTTGCCGCTTCATAAGCCTGGATAGGATTGGCGGGCGTTTTCACAGAATCCTTAGTTAGAAAATCGGTACGGAAATATCCCGGGTAAACCACGGTAGCATGAACTCCGAAATCTTTTACCTCTTCAGCCAAAGCTTCCGTAAATCCGGCTACGGCAAACTTTGTAGAACAGTAAATTCCCCAGCCTGGAAAATTAGCAGAATATCCTCCGACAGAAGAAATATTGAAAATGTTTCCTGACCTTTGTTCACGCAGATAAGGCATGGCGTTTCGGATCACATTTAAAGTTCCGAAAACATTCACTGCATAATTTTCTCTTGCTTCCTCATCAGTAAGTTCTTCAAGCGTCCCGATCTGGCCGTAGCCTGCATTGTTGACCACCACATCAATTTGTCCGAAATGGTTTACTGTTTTTTCAATAGCAGATTTGATATCATTATTGTCTGTGATGTTTACGCTGAGCGGAAGGAAGTTTTCTGAAGTTTCTCCAATGTTGGAGATCAGGGATTCAACGGTACGGCTTGTTGCAGCAACCTGAAATCCTTCTGAAAGTAATTTTTTCACCAGCTCGAAACCTAAGCCTTTTGAAGCTCCTGTCACGAACCATACTTTTTTTGTTTCCATTTTTAAATATATTTTTGTTTAAATGATGGTACAAAGATGAAAACTTACGAAAAGGGAAATGTATCCAAATCGGGGAATGATGTATCCAAATCGTGAATGGTGCTATTTAACGCGTGTCAGTCTGAATGAAATGCAATGTAATGAAGAATCTCAACAATCAAGTTTCAATGATTTTTCAACAGATTCCTGTATTTCAAAGGAGTAATTCCGATATTTTCTTTAAAACATCGGATAAAGTGACTCTGATCTGAAAAACCACATTCCAGAGCAATATCCGTTAAAGAATAAGGTGAATTGAGAAGTTCCATTGATTTATTAATCTTTAGTTTTCTGAGGTATTCCCCCAGATTGCAATGGAAATGTTTATGGAAATCCCTGCTGAGATGAACAGGATGAATGTTTAGTGTTTTGGAAAGTTCTGTAAGACTGAGATTTTCTGTAAAGCTTTCATGAAGAATTTCATTGATCCGGCCTACCCACAAAGGCTTTCTTTCTGTATCTTCCTTCTGATGAGTTAATTGGCTGAAAAGATGCAGTAATAACTGATTAATATTTAGATCAAAAGAAATATCATTGGTTTTGGTTTCCCTGAACATCTGATAGACCAATAGTTTTAAAGCAGGATCTTTTATGTTAAAACTTCCTTCCACTTTATTTTTCTGAATATCAAACCGATCAAACCAGCTTTGCGAAAGCTCAATGTGAAAGCCTCTTGTGAAAATATCCGGTTTACTATTATAGTGCG
Source organism: Chryseobacterium sp. X308 (assembly GCF_020733145.1). Lineage (NCBI taxonomy): Bacteria > Pseudomonadati > Bacteroidota > Flavobacteriia > Flavobacteriales > Weeksellaceae > Chryseobacterium > Chryseobacterium sp. X308. The sequence goes on along the minus strand of NZ_JAJFZH010000015.1, from coordinate 51,081 downwards.
GATCTTCCCAATGATGATACAATAATGTCCCTGCAGAACAGCCGTAGGTTTCTTTTCTGTTTCCTTCGGTCATGTTGCCCTGTAGAAGAAAAGTGAAATAAGCATTTTCATGATAATGCCAGTCTACGTAAGGATGAGTATACTCCGTATCGGTGATGGTCAATCCTTCCAAATTGACCATTTGATTGGTTTCCCCAAAATATTTGCCGCTACGAAGACTGTTCATGATAAATTTTGTTTTAATCTGTCGACCTGCTCATACATCTTATTAAAAAATATTTTCCTCTCTCTGTTTCCGGATTCGTTCAGTGATCTTGAGTTTTTGATCTGATGTTCAAAATAGCTCAGAGAATCTTCGCACGTCATTTTATCATTGGTCATCATATATCCAAACATGCTGAAAGGCACAAAAAAGGAACACTGTTCTTCATTTTTGAATAAAATACTGTTGTTTAAAATTACTAAATCATTGACATAGATCTGAAAATTATTTTTTTCCAGTGTTTTAGTCTCCAGTTCTTCCAGTAATTTTCTTAGGTCTTCCAGAATAAGATCCACTTCATTTTTCTTTAATAATCCCATTTCATAATAGAATGAAATTTGTCTCAATACACTCATAATGGTAGTGTCATTCCATATTTCCGTTACATTTTGTTTATCATAAAGATCTTTCAGCATCTCATTTTTTATAGAATGGTATTCCATAGTAAACCCATGGAAAGGGCTTAAGAACTTATCTTGATTCAGTAAATTCATCCATACATAAAACTTGAAACGGGATAACATTGAATCTGAAATGGTATAAAAAAACGGGATGTCTTTTGCAGAATAAAATACTTTGGAATTGTTAATGTTCTGAAAAACATTCAAAATCTTCAGAGAGTTTTCAAAATAGTTTAAAAGATCTTCTGTAGTTTTTACAGGCTGTGTTCTTTTGACAACCAATTGATTTTCCGTTCCCAGAAACTGATCCAATGAGATCTGATAGTATTTGGCGAGCTCCAGTGCTTCTTCAAAACTGAACTTGGCTTTCATAGAAGTTCTTCTGTGAGCGGCATCATAACTGATATTAAGAATGTTGGCGATCTCATCATTCAAAGATTTCTCACCGATTTTTCTTCGGATTTCCTTCAATAAAGCCTCCTGGTGCATAGTTTTGTGATTTTCACAAATGTAGTATTTTTTTTGTGGAAAGAGTTTTTGATTTTTTGTTTTTAGAAGGCTGGAAGCTTGAAGCTTGGAGAAGGGAAGTATTGGAGGTCGAAAGAATCAATACCAATTTAAAAGTAATTGGAATTATAATCACTATTGATCACCCAAAGTAACTTCCAGCTTTCTTCTTCCGCTTCCAACATTTTGCGATTTTCGCAAACAGGATGTTTTTTTTAATTTTTTTTCACATTCGGAACTGGATCTTCAGCAGATAATTTTGAACTGTAATTTTAAAATAAGAGTTATGAAAACACGAATTTTATTAATAGCAGTTCTTTTATTCAGCAGTCTGGCTTATGCATCAGACAATTTAAAAGTAGATTCTTTGAAACCGAGATTGATTGCCGCTTCACCTTCAAAGAATGTCCGAAACGTCAATGGGATTTTATTCAAATATTTTGATGAAGAAGAGCATTTTAAACCTAAAAAAGTAAACGGTTTGGGAATGGGATTCAATTTTATGGGTGTTTTCCTGCCACCGTTAATGCTGTTCAATTTAAGTTTACCCAACAACGGTGATTATGTCATTGTTCCCAGAGAAAAGATGAATACAATCAACGGACTTCAGTTGTCGCTCATCAATATGGAACCCACAGTTACTAACGGGCTGGAAATTAATGTATCGAGTAATATCAATACGTATGCGGTGACCAATGGAATGTCTGTTTCTCCCTTTTTTAATGTGCATCACGAGATGAAAGGTGTTTCTGTAGCGCCATTGGCTAATATCGGGCAGAAATGCAGAGGAATCCAGATCGGTTTGTATAATCAATGTAAGGATTTCCGGGGCATCCAGATTGGTGGATGGAATGAGAACGGAAGAAGGAAGCTTCCTCTTATCAACTGGAATTTTAAGAAGCAGAAAACAAAAAAGGCGCTGCAGGAGAGCCGCCAAAATAAGTTTTAACCATTACATCATCAAGCCATGAAAAATTATATGCTAATCTTATTTTTACTGATGCTGTCAATATGTGTTTTTTCACAAAATACAGTGAATGATACCTTGAAAACCCATATTGAAGAACCTTTCGATTATAAAAAATATTACGACTGTGATTTTGGAGAAGGGAATGTTTTGATTGTCATTAAAAAAGGAAAAGAATTTACAGATCTGACAGATTTAAGAAAATCAGGGAAAGGTTTTGCCATTAAAATGGAAGCCATCTACAGTATGGAATTTGAGGATGGACAAAGGTATGAATCAAGTGTGGTGAAAAGTATTACCCAGGACAGTATTTCAATCACAAATTTTTTCAATGAGAATGCTGCAAAGCTCGCAGGACAGCCCTTTAAATTAATTACCTATCCTCTGTCATCTTTGAAATATGTCCGCTTTATTGATGACAGAATGCTGTCCTTGTACAGCAGGAAAAATATTCAGAAGAATTTTGATGTCATGGTGAAGAAAATGGATAGGGCAAAAATGTGTCCTGCTGTAATCCGATTCAGAGATAGAAACAATGAAATGAAGGTCTGCCATTTCTATCTTACCTCTCAGGGCTATGATCTTCTCTATGAAGACAACGGAAGGGTATATTATATGGAAGGTAAAATAGAATGGAAATAATTTTGAGAGAGTACAGTTTTTTTAAGCTGTCTCTCTTTTGTTGATTAAATTACCATTGCTTTTAATGAAAATATGGATAAATACACGAAAAAAGCAAAAGCTGTGGTGTATCTACTGAAGAAAAATAATATTTTTGTAATATAGCCAGGATGAGTGATGAAATTAAAATATTTACTAATGTTATTGGTTATTGGGAATGTGTTTTTTCATGCACAAACCAATAATGTTGAAAAAAATATTCCCGAAAAACGGTCTTATGACAAATTGGAAAAAGAATTCTACAGCCATGTCGGGGATGTGAACAGTAAAAGCATTGCAGAAAGCTATCTTAAAAAAGCAAAATCTGAAAAAAATACAATTCAGATTGCTGAAGGATATGTTATGCTCCATTTTGGTGAGACTCTGCCCATTGCATTAAAATATCTTGACAGCTTACAACAGATCACCAGGAATTCCAAAGAAAATATATATCCGGCCAGAATTTATCTTTTAAAAGGGAATCTGTATTTCAGAAATGATAATCTTCAGGCTGCATTGAATAATTATATTTTAGGTCTGAAATATGCAAAAGAAAAAGGAAATAAAAGGCAGATTGCCATGGCGCATATCAGTATTGCCTCCCTTAATAATTATATTGGTAAACACGCTGAGACAGCTAAAGTTTTAAGACATTATGCGTATGATACCGATTATATGAATGAAGATGAACAGAAATCTCTTAAGTTGAATCTGGCAGACGCCTATATAGAGATCAATAAAATGGATTCTGCTTATACATTGATACAGGAAGGCTTACTGGATTCCAGAAAAAATAAAAATCTTTACCGATATTACCAGAATCTTGGGCTGCTGGGATCTTATCATCTGCATTTGAAAAATTATCAGAAAGCAATTAACGCCTTATTGGAGTGCGAAAAATATTTCTTTACAAATACTAATGATAAAAGAGACCAGAATTACACTCTTTTATACCTGGGAAAATCCTATGCCGGACTTCAGGAAAAAGAAAAAGCAGCAGGCTTTTTCCACAGGATCGATTCTTTGGTTCTTAAAACGAATTATATTTATCCCGAGCTGAGAGATGTATATACTTATCTCATTGATCATTATAAAGAAAATAATGATATAGAAAAGCAGCTGTATTATGTGGACCGGTTTTTAAAGGTGGATCAGGTACTGTATACACAGTTCAGGTATATTTCCAGAGAGCTTCCCAGAAGATATGATACTCCGGAACTGCAGCAGGAGAAAGAAGATATTACCAATGAACTTACAAAAAGAAAAAGCCTCTTTTATATTGTGCTGAGCCTTTTGTTGATTTCGCATTTGCTGTTTATCAACGTTTATTTTAAATATAAAAAATCTGAAAAGAACTATAAAAAGATCGCTCAGGATCTTATTCAATCCGTTAATGAAAACAGGGTAGGGAAAAAAAGTGACGGGGAAATTAAAAAGGAAATTTCATCAGAACCTCTTCTCACAGAAAATACAGAAGATAAAACATCAAGAACTATTTCTGAAGATATTGCCAGGAATATTTTACATGAACTTGAGATATTTGAAAGCAAAGATCAGTTTTTGAATAAAGGAATCACGTTGGGAAGTCTGGCAAAAAAAATAAAAACAAACTCAAAATATCTGTCAGAAATTATCAATACTTACAAAGGGAAAAACTTTGCAACCTATCTCAATGATCTCCGTATTGATTATGCCATCAGCAGACTGGCCAATGACAAAAAATTCAGGTCTTATAAAATTCCTTTTATCGCCGAAGAATTAGGATATAATAATGAACAGGCTTTCACTTTAGCCTTCAAAAAAAGAACCGGAACACCACTTTCTATCTACCTGAAAGAAATTGAAAATATGTCTGTAGATTAATTTAATCGACTGATTTTCAATTTAATATTGTTTATAGATTCATGATTTTAGGTATATAAATTTATGAATCTATAAACCATTCCCTTGTATCATTATTTCACTTCCTGCATCTTTGCTTCAGGTAAAAACACAACCATTTATTTTGTATGTGCACAATACAAGATATCAGTTCCAAACTCCTGATTATTTAAACTCCAGGTCTGGAATTGTATCAGAAAAAGAATAACAAATGAGGGTAAAAACAGAAATAATAACCAGAAAATTAAATGTAAATAATGAAGTACTTGTTTAGAAATTTAGAATATAAAGTGTAGTGATTATTTAAAAATCATTAAACAGTATAAATCCGGTGAATCCGCCACAGTTTAAAAGTATAGTATAGTCTAAAAATGGATGTAAGCCCCGGTAATGACCACTAACGCATCACCTAAAAACTAATAACCATTTCAATAACTAATTCCATGAAAACTCAGAATAAAATCATATTTTATTCTTTTTTAAAAGTGATCGTGTAAGTGTGTTCATTCCGGGTATTCCGGATTTTATTGAAGTTCAGGATAATATTGAGTGGAAATGTACCTGAAAATGCAGAAGAGTCCGAAGAAGAAAAGGTAAATTTCCTGAACTGAGAGTTTAAATACCAGTTAAATGATTTTTAAAGACAGCGCAATCATCAAGTTGCGCTGTTTTTTTGTAACTTTGCAGACATTAATTTTTATATAAAAAATTTATCATCAACAAATGAAAAAGCAAACGATCAAAGAAATCCTAAAGGATTACAAGAAAGTATTACATCATGACATTACTGTTTACGGATGGGTAAGATCCTTCCGTGCTAATCGCTTTATTGCGCTTAATGATGGTTCTACGATTAATAATTTGCAGATAGTTGTTGATTTCGAAAATTTTGATGAAGCAATCATCAAGAATATCAGTACGGCTTCTTCCCTGAAAGTGGTAGGAGAAGTGGTGGAAAGCCAGGGAGCAGGACAATCTGTGGAAATTATTGCTAAAAAGATCATTATTTTAGGAGATAACTTTACAGAAGAACTTCAGAGTACAATTCTTCAGCCGAAGAAACACAGTCTTGAGAAACTTCGTGAGCAGGCTCACTTAAGATTCAGAACAAACCTTTTCGGAGCGGTGTTCAGAGTGCGTCACGCAGTAAGTTTTGCTGTTCACTCATTCTTCAACCAGAACCAGTTTTTCTATATCAACACACCGGTAATTACAGGTGCAGATGCAGAAGGAGCAGGTGAAATGTTTGGGGTAACCAACTTTGATCTGAACAATATGCCGAAAACTGAAGAAGGTGAAATTGATTTTGCACAGGATTTCTTCGGTAAAAAAACAAACCTTACCGTTTCAGGACAGTTGGAAGGAGAAACTGCAGCTATGGGATTGGGAAGAATTTATACATTCGGACCTACTTTCCGTGCTGAAAATTCCAACACGACAAGACACCTTGCCGAGTTCTGGATGATTGAGCCGGAAGTGGCATTCAACAACCTTGAAGATAACATTGACCTTGCGGAAGATTTCTTAAAATATGTGATCCAGTATGTATTGGATAACTGCAAAGATGATCTTGAGTTCCTGGATAACCGTTTTGCGGAAGAACAAAAGACAAAACCGGAAAAAGAAAGAGCAAAAGAAGGTCTTATCGAAAAACTTCAGAATGTGGTAGCGAAGCGTTTCAAGCGTGTAAGCTATACAGAAGCGATCGAAATTTTATTGAACTCTAAAGAAAATAAAAAAGGAAAATTTGCTTACCCTGTTGAAAAATGGGGAACAGACCTTCAATCTGAGCATGAAAGATACCTTGTTGAAAAACACTTTGAAAGCCCGGTAGTATTATTTGACTATCCGAAAGAAATCAAAGCTTTCTATATGAAACTGAACGATGACAACAAAACCGTTGCTGCTATGGATGTTCTTTTCCCTGGTATCGGTGAAATCATCGGAGGATCAGAGAGAGAGGCAAGATTAGATGTCTTAAAACAGAAAATGGCAGATATGCACGTAGATGAGCATGAACTTTGGTGGTATCTTGATACCAGAAAATTCGGTTCTGTGCCGCATGCAGGCTTCGGTTTAGGATTGGAAAGATTGGTTCTTTTCGTAACAGGAATGACGAATATCAGAGACGTAATTCCTTTCCCTAGAACACCGAAAAGTGCTGAATTCTAGAACAATAAAAAAAGCCTTAATCACAAGTTAAGGCTTTTTTTATTCTTTAATAGTTTATTATATTAGGACAAGTAATGCAAAAATCATGCTAAATATGTTTTTTATCAAATAAATTTATTAAATTCGTAGAATATGTTATGTTAAAACGCCAAATAAGAATATGCTTAAACAACACTTACAACTCAAATTAGGACAGAAGCTGGCCCCTCAGCAGATTCAGTTGATGAAGCTTATTCAGCTTCATACTCTTGAATTTGAAGAGGAGTTGGAGAGAGAGTTGGAAGAAAACCCAGCTTTGGAAATTGCAAAAGAAGATTCTAAGGAAGATGACTATTCTTCCCTTGAAGACGCTTATCAGGATGAGGGTACAGACAGCATTGAAACAGATTTCGACGTCAACGAATATATCTATGACGATGAACCCAGCTATAAAACCGCATCCAGCAACTATTCTCCGGATGATGAAGAATTTGATAACGAGAGTCTTTTAACGGAAGGACAGTCCTTATATGACTATCTTACAGAACAGATTCACCTGGTGAATATCGGTGAGGAAGATCTTAAGATTGCAGAATACCTTATCGGAAATTTAGATACAGACGGATATCTGAGAAGAGAGATCAAATCAATTGTTGATGATCTTGCCTTCTCACAGGGAATCTATACCACTAAAGAAAGAGTGGAGGATATCCTTGAAAACTATGTGCAGAAGCTGGATCCGCCGGGAGTGGGAGCAAGAGGCCTTCAGGAGTGTCTTTTACTGCAGATCGAAAAGAAAGTAAGCTCTGATAAAGCTGTTTCTTTGGCTGCCAATATCTTAAGACATCAGTTTGATGCCTTAACCAATAAGCACTATAACAAGATCATTCAGAAATATGATATTGAAGAAGATGATCTGAAAGATGCGCTGGATGAAATCTCAAAATTATCTCCGAAGGTTGGAGGAAACTTTGATACCCAGACGATTACGATCAATCAGGAAATTATTCCGGATTTTGTAATTCAGGTGAAAGACGGACAGGTAATTCCTATGCTGAACAGCAAAAATGCGCCTACTTTAAGAGTGTCTGAAGAATATAAAGATATCCTGACAACCTATTCCCATGATAAAAACTCGTCGGAACACAAGCAGGCTGCTTTATTTATCAAGCAAAAACTGGATGCTGCAAAATGGTATATTGATGCAATTAATCAACGTCAGAATACCTTATTACAAACGATTACAGCGATTGTAAAGTTCCAGAAGGATTATTTTATTACAGGTGACGAAAAGTCCCTGAAACCAATGATCTTAAAAGATGTTGCTGATATTACAGGTTTTGATATCTCTACGATTTCAAGGGTGGTAAAAAGCAAATATGCAGATACGCCTAATGGGATTGTATACCTTAAAGATCTGTTCTCAGACAGTTTAACCAATGACGATGGAGAAGAAGTTTCTACCAAAGAGATCAAAACCCATCTTCAGGAAGTGATCAGTAAAGAAAATAAAAGAAAGCCGCTTACAGATGATGCGTTGGTGGTGATCCTGAAAGAGCAGGGCTATAATATTGCCAGAAGAACGATTGCAAAATATCGTGAACAGCTCAATATTCCTGTCGCAAGATTAAGAAAAGAACTTTAAAATATAAAAAAGCATTTCAGTCTGAAATGCTTTTTGTTTTTTAATTTTAGCCCTGTTTTACATGTTCCAGCCCAAGCTCCCTCATTGAAATTTCCCTCATTTCCACCTTTCTTATTTTTCCGGAAATGGTCATTGGGAATTCATCTACAAATTTCCAGTATTTCGGAACTTTATAGTGGGCTATCCTTCCTTTGCAGTATTCCTGAAGTTCTTCTGCCGTGATGGTAAATCCTTTTCTCACCTTTATCCAGGCCATTACTTCTTCCCCGAATTTCTCACTCGGAACACCAATGATCTGAACATCCAGGATGTTGGTATACGTATATAAAAAGTCTTCAATTTCTTTAGGCGAAATATTTTCTCCGCCACGGATGATGAGATCTTTTATCCTTCCTGAAATAGTAATGTAACCGTCTTTGTCCATTACGGCCATATCTCCGGTATGCATCCAGCGGGCATCATCCAGTACTTTCTTTGTATTTTCAGGATCATTCCAGTATTTCAGCATGACAGAATATCCTCTGGTGCAAAGTTCACCATGCTCTCCACGTTTTAAGGTCCTTCCGTTTTCATCAATGATTTTGATCTCAAGGTGATCCTGAACAGTTCCTACAGTGCTGACCTGTTTTTCCAGCGGTGTTCCTATTAAAGTCTGAGTAGATACTGGTGAAGTTTCCGTCATCCCATAGCAGATGCTCATTTCTTTAATATTCATAAGGCTTTCCACTTTTTTCATAATCTCCGGAGGGCATACGGAACCAGCCATAACACCTGTCCTTAAACTTGAAAAATCATAGCTGTCAAAATCTTTTACTGCCAGTTCCGCAATAAACATGGTGGGCACGCCATACAAAGAAGTGCATTTTTCGTCTGAAACAGCTTTTAAAGTAATCTCCGGATCAAAGCTGTCATTCGGAATTACCATACAGGCCCCGTGAGCTGTGCAGCACATATTTCCGATAACCATCCCAAAACAGTGGTAGAAGGGCACTGGAATGCAGACGCGGTCTTTCTCAGTATATTTTAATCTGATCCCAATAAAATAACCGTTATTGAGAATATTATGATGAGAAAGTGTAACCCCTTTCGGGAAACCGGTTGTTCCGGAAGTATATTGGATATTAACAGGATCGTCAAACTGTACATGTTCTTCAAAACTGTGAAGTACTTCGTCTGAAATCTCCTGGCCGTTATTCACAAAATATTCCCAGTTTTCATCAAAGAATATTTCGTGCTCCAGGGTTGGACAAACTTCTTTTGCATATTCAACCATTTCTTTATAATTGCTGGTTTTAAAGCTTAAAGAAGAAAAAATAAAACGAACTTCGGACTGATTGAGTACATAGGTCAGTTCATGAGTCCTGTAAGCCGGATTGATATTCACTAAAATAGTGCCTATCCTGGCAGTGGCATACTGTAAAAGTACCCACTCATAACGGTTGGAAGACCAGATCCCAATTCTGTCACCTGCTTTTGCTCCTAAAAACAATAAGGCTTTTGCAACAGCTGTGGTCTGATTGTAAAATTCCTGATAAGTCGCTCTGTAATTCTGATGAACGCAGACAAGTGCTTCCTGGTGAGGGTATTTTTCGACAGTACTTTTAAGATTGGCTCCGATGGTCTGTCCTAATAATGAAACGTCAGAAGTTCCATACACATAAGATAAGGGCATAGTTTAAGATTTGGTGGAATAAAATTAATGATTATATCCCGAACTATGCCTATGTATATTAATTTTCCTGAGAATCTATCTCTTTAAGCTGCTTCAGATTTTTATCAAGCTTTTTAATAATAGTGCCATATACCAGTCTGTAATAAACCCAGATCATAGAGATCGCCAGTAATGTGCTGACGGTAATTCCAACAATAATGATGGTGAGACTGGAGCTGGTAGGCTGTATATTCTGGGAATCTAATATATATAATATAAAAGCGATCAGCACAAAAGTGAATAGCAGCAGCAGTACAATGCTGATCAGAATAAAGGCATTCACCGTTCTCTTGAACTTGATGATTCGTGTGATAAGACCTTTCAGATTTTCCTCGATCTTTATTTTCCGGTAATTCTGATAGAATTTCAAGACGAAATAAGCTGTAATCAGCAAGCTTAAGATTTTTATAGCCAGATAGGCATGGCCGAAGTTGCTTTCTACTTCAGGAGCTTCCTGCGCACCCAATCTTGTCAGCATTTTACGAAAACTTTCCGACTCTTCTTCCTGAAAAAAGTAGAACAACCCAAATACAGAAAAGAACAGGAATTCAATAACGCTGATCCAGAAAATATACTTCACATAATTGCGTGATTTTCTATTCAACATCTGAAGAATCTCCTTGTTGTCATATTTAGGCTGGACAGGTTGTTCCTGCCATGTTTTCTTAAAGCTATCTAAATCAAATTCAGGCATATTTTTCCATCTGTTCTTTAAGGGTTTTCTTTAATCTGTTCATTTTTACACGTGCATTAACTTCAGTAATTCCGAGGTTTTCTGCAATGTCCTTGTAAGGCAGATCGTCAAGATACATCATGACAATGGCTCTTTCTACATTAGGAAGAGTCTTGATTACCGTATACAAAAGTGATACCTGCTGTTGTTTTTCGTCATCATCTTCCACAAAATCTCTGTGGTTGATATCAAGCTCATTGGTAGGAAGGCTTTTGCTTTTTTTTCTAAAGAGGGTAATGGCTGTATTGAGCGCTACACGGTACATCCATGTGGAAATTTTGGAGTTTCCTTTGAAAGAATCATAACTTCTCCAGAGCTGTAACACGATTTCCTGAAAAAGATCCTCTTCATCTTCCAGAGAATTGGTATACAAACGCGATACTTTAATAATCAGTCCCTGATTATCTTTGATAAGCTGCGCAAATTCTTTTTCTCTGGAATCCATAGATATATAATGGCACGAAGATAATAATAAACTGGTAATTAGGGGAAAATTATCATGTAAAATAGTAAAAAGGTAAAAAAATGCAAGAATAATATTGATACATCCATATCGTTTACTCAGCACTAAGACCATTTAGCCATTTTACAGTTTTGCCTTTTTACCACAAAATTTGTGTACCTTTGTCTCCGCGAGAAAATCGGCTTGTTGATTTCCTGTTTACAGGAGGTAGGAAAGTCCGGACACCATAGAGCAGCAAAGCGGATAACATCCGTCACCCGTGAGGGTAGGACAAGTGCAACAGAAAGCAGGTACAGTTCGGCTGTAGTGAAACCAGGTAAACTCTTTGCGGTGCAATGATAAGTATATCGGTTCTTTTCAGCAATGAAAATAGGGGCGGCTCGTCCTGAAAGCCGAGGGGTAATCAGCTCAAGTATTGCAGCAATGTAATACGTAGATAAATAACAGGCACTTCTTCGGAAGTACAGAATCCGGCTTATAGATTTTCTCGTGGTTTTTTTTTAAGCTGGAAGTCAGAGGCTGGAAGAGGGAAGTTTTTACATCTCCATCTTCAAACCTCCACATTCCAACTTTATTTATTCACTTTCCAGTTGTCTTTTGGATTCCTGTAATTCCTGTCTGTCCTTATCGGAAAGAGTAGGATATTTGAGATTCATTTTCTCCAAAGTATCAATAATAATCTGAATAGCTGCTACTCTTGCAAACCACTTACTATCCGCAGGAAGTACATACCAAGGTGCATGATCTTTTGAGGTTTCATTGATAGCGGTTTCATAAGCTTCCATATACTGATCAAACAACGCTCTTTCAGGAAGATCTCCGGCTGAGAATTTCCAGTTTTTTTCCTGTTCATCAATTCGGTCTAAAAGTCTTTGTTTCTGTTCATCCTTAGAAACATGTAAAAAAATCTTGACAACGGTTGTTCCATTCTGTGAAAGGTGCTTTTCAAAATTGCGGATGCTCTCATACCTGTTTTCCCAGAATTTGCTGTCAAAATCTTTTACGGAAGACCATGTCTTTTCACTCAGATTATATTCAGGATGTACTTTACAAACCAGAACACTTTCATAATGAGAACGGTTGAAAATCCCGATCATTCCTTTCTGTGGCAGTGCCAGATAATGCCTCCATAAAAAATCGTGAGAATATTCTTTGGAGCTTGGTGTTTTAAAACTGGTTACATTACATCCCTGAGGATTCACTCCGCCGAAAACATGCTCAATCATACTGTCTTTCCCTGCTGCATCCATTGCCTGTAATACCACCAGCAAAGACTGGCTTCCGTCAGCATATAATTTTTCCTGCAGCTCACGAAGTTTTTCCTTCTCCTGAATCAGCATTTGCTCTCCTTCTTCTTTAGTGAGCTTTCCATTATAAGATGTTGATGCTTTTTTTATAGAAAATTTTCCACTTACCTTAAAGTTATCTGAGAAGTCGGTGTCCATATTTTTTTATTTAAAGATAAAAGTAAAAAGATAAAGTAAAAAGATAAAAGTAAAGATGTTATTAAAATTCAATTGGGGTGGGCTTTAGCCCAGCCATTTTAAAAAAAACCAAGGAGCTAAAACCTAAATCATATATATGATCAGCGTCCATACATTTACTGCCACCTATTACCTATCATCTTCCACCTAATCAAACATAAATGTAATAAAAAAACCGCCTCAATAGAGACGGTTCTTTTATTTTTTTTGAGTAGAGCTTACTTTGCAGCAGTCTTTTTTGCAAGTTTTGCAGCTTTTTTCTCAGCTTTGGCAGCCTCTTTCTGCTCAGCAGGAGTCAGTACTTTTGGTTCAGGAGCGTTTGCGTCTACGTTACCTTTGATGTAGATTACACTTCTGTTGTTTGCAGGGTCATTAGAGAAAACCTCAATCATTTTGTTGAAAGGGCCGGGGATCGCTGTATTGTATCCAACCTTGATCTTCGCAGACTTTCCAGGCATGATAGGATCCTGGCTGAATTCAGGAGTTGTACATCCACAAGAAGGTTTTACATTTGAAAGAATCAAAGGCTTATCCCCTGAATTCGTTACTGTAAAGAATCTTGTACCATCAGCATTAGGCTTGATAGTACCATAATCGAAAGTCGTTTTATCAAATGTAATGGTTTGTGCAGATGCCAGAGCAAATGTCCCGAATAGTGCAATTCCTGCAATTAATTTTTTCATATTCTTGAATGTTAATACGTTTGTTAGATAAATTTTGTGAAACAAAGTTAAAAATTATTTTAATTCATGCTTAAAAATTTTTTTCTTTAGACTATTTTTGCAAATTGCAAGCCAAAGAAATAGAATTTATGCAGATTTCAGAAAAGTACAATCCACAGGAAACAGAACAGAAATGGTACAATTACTGGCTGGAAAACAAATATTTCCACTCAGAACCTAACGACAAACCACCCTATACCGTGGTCATTCCTCCGCCAAACGTGACGGGGATACTACACATGGGGCATATGTTGAACAATACCCTTCAAGATGTTCTGGTCCGCCGTGCAAGAATGCGCGGGTTCAATGCTTGTTGGATTCCGGGAACAGACCATGCTTCAATTGCTACTGAAGCTAAAGTTGTTGCTAAATTGAAGTCTGAAGGAATCAATAAGTCAGATATTACCCGTGAAGAATTTTTGACCCATGCATGGGACTGGACCAATAAATATGGTGGAACTATTCTTGAACAGCTGAAAAAGCTGGGATGTTCATGTGACTGGGACAGAACCCGGTTCACTATGGAAGATAAACTTTCGCAGCAGGTTATCAAAAGTTTCGTAGACCTATATAATAAAGGACTCATCTACAGAGGCTATAGAATGGTGAACTGGGATCCGGAAGCGAAAACGAATATCTCTGACGAAGAAGTAATCTTTAAAGAGCAAAACGGGAAATTATATTTCCTTAAATATAAGATTGAAGGTTCAGAAGAGTTCCTTTCAGTAGCGACTACACGTCCTGAAACTATTTTTGGGGATACAGCAGTATGTATCAATCCGAATGATGAAAGATATGCACACCTGAAAGGTAAAAATGTAATCGTACCTATCGTTGACAGAGTAATCCCGATTATTGAGGATGAATATGTTGATATTGAGTTCGGAACAGGAGCTTTGAAAATTACTCCTGCACATGATATCAATGACTATGAGATAGGGCAGAAACATCAATTAAAAATGATTGATGCGCTGGATGATGACGGAAATCTTAATGAGCATGGTTTACATTACGCAGGGAAAAACAGATTTGATGTAAGAAAGCAGATTGCAAAAGAACTTGAAGAAAAAAATCTTTTGCTGAAAGCTGAAGACTACGTAAATAAAGTAGGAACTTCCGAGAGAACTGGAGCCGTTATTGAGCCTAAAGTTTCTGTACAGTGGTTCCTTAAAATGTCAGAAATTGCCAAGCCCGCTTTGGATGTAGTAATGGATGATGAGGTTAAGTTCTATCCTGAAAAATTCAAAAACACATACAAGCACTGGATGGAAAACATCCGTGACTGGAATATTTCCCGTCAGTTGTGGTGGGGACAGCAGATTCCTGCCTATTACTATGGAGAAGGAGAAAATGATTTCGTAGTGGCAGAAACTAAAGATGAAGCTTTAGAACTGGCCAAACAAAAAACAGGAAATTCGGATCTGACTGCAGAAAACCTTAGACAAGACGACGATGCATTAGACACATGGTTCTCATCATGGCTGTGGCCAATGTCTGTCTTTGACGGATTACTTGATCGTGAAAATAAAGATATCAACTATTATTATCCTACTTCCGATCTGGTAACAGGCCCGGATATTATTTTCTTCTGGGTTGCCAGAATGATTATGGCCGGATTGGAATACAGAAAAGAAGTTCCGTTCAAAAATGTTTATTTTACAGGAATTGTAAGGGATAAGCAGAGAAGAAAGATGTCAAAATCTTTAGGAAACTCTCCGGACCCTCTTGAATTAATGGATAAATATGGAGCAGATGGAGTACGTGTAGGAATTCTATTGAGTTCTGCCGCGGGTAATGACCTTCTTTTTGATGAAGATTTAATGCTTCAGGGAAGAAATTTCATGACGAAGATCTGGAATGCATTCCGTCTGATCAATATGTGGAATCATGAAGATAAGCCAGCTATTGAAACCGATAATCAGGCTATTGAGTGGTTTGAAAACAAGCTTAATAAAACAATTGCTGAAATTAATGATCAATTCGAGAAATTCAGAATTTCTGATGCATTGCATTTGATCTATAAATTAATTTGGGATGATTTTTGCGGTTGGTATCTTGAAGCGATTAAGCCTAACTACGGAGAAGGGATTTCAAAAGAAGTTTATAACAAAACAATCTATTTCTTTGAAGAGCTGATGAAGTTACTTCATCCGTTCATGCCTTTCCTGACAGAAGAATTATGGCAGATGATCTCAGAAAGAAGTATTGATGAGGCTTTAGTAATCGCTCAGCAGAAAGAAGCAGGAGAGTTTGACGAGGCAATTATTAAAAACTTTGAAACGGCAGCAGAGCTGATTTCAGGGGTTAGAAATTACCGTCAGACCAAAGGAATTTCACCAAGAGAAGCTGCTGAAATTTATACCAATGCATCTGAATTTGCCAATGAAGCTGTAGTAAGAAAACTGGCTAATGTTTCTGATATCCATTTCGGACAGAAAACTGATAAGCCGAGTTTTACATTCCTGGTAGGAGCAACTGAAGTTTCTATTCCTTTAAGTGAAAACTTAGATTTAGGAGAGGAAAAAGCTAAAACTGAGGAAGAACTGAAATATTTGAAGGGATTCCTGGTTTCAGTAGAGAAGAAGCTTTCCAATGAAAAATTTGTTGCGAATGCAAAACCGGAAATCGTAGAAGTAGAGCGTCAAAAGCAAAAAGATGCTCAGGATAAGATTGCGATCCTTGAAGAAAAACTGAAAAGTTTATAAAGTATAGACAATAAATTTTGTCAAAATCTCAGGCTGGGTACAGATGAAAATTGTATCCAGCCTGATGGTTTAAAAGAATAAATACAATGACACATATAGAAAACATACAAAAACTATTCTCGAAAGACTTTGTAGAAAGTCCGTTACTTGAAAGTTTTGAAGTAGGAAAGATTTATCTTTCAAGCGGGAAACTGGTTGCCTGTGATCCCTTGATCACCAATGATATGCTTCCTTTCACTACAGAATTTCCAAAAGGAGATTTTTCGGTAATGCTTCATAAAGAAAGAGAAAGTAACTGTGTGGCCTATGCCGAGATTATATTCAGTGATTCTGAAATTAAAGAATGGAAACTGGCAACCACAGCAGGACAGAAAATAAAAGATCTTGAAGAAGGAGAAGTGTTTGGATATCCTGTGGAAAGCGGGATGGGATGCCTGATGGATGTTGATACCCAAAACAGTCTTAACGAACTGGAACAGAGATTGTATCAGAATAAAGGAGGAGATTTTATGGGAATCTATGAAGAGTTTTTCCATGATTATTTCTTTGATGAAAACGGTGCCATAGATCAATATGCCTTTCTCAAGCCGGCAAAGGACCATCCCGGAACTATATTTGCTTTTGAAACCGGATATGGAGAAGGATTTTATGCCAGCTATATCGCTTATGATAAAGATCAACAACCCGTAAAAATAATTACTGAATTTATTGAGATAAGTTAATTTTAAATTAGTTATTTTTGAGACACAATTTTGTCAGTTATAAATTTTAAAGCTAATACAAAACACAATGAATTTCTCATCAGAACAACCTCGTATTATTGTTGTGGGCAGCTCATCGATAGATTT
The DNA here is from genome assembly GCF_020733145.1 of Chryseobacterium sp. X308. Lineage (NCBI taxonomy): Bacteria > Pseudomonadati > Bacteroidota > Flavobacteriia > Flavobacteriales > Weeksellaceae > Chryseobacterium > Chryseobacterium sp. X308. The sequence goes on along the minus strand of NZ_JAJFZH010000015.1, from coordinate 33,941 downwards.
GGTTCTTGAAACCGAAAAACTCCCTTTGCCTAACGAAACCGTCTTAGCTGTCAAATCAGATAGTTATTTTGGAGGTAAAGGTGCTAATCAATCAGTAGGTACAGCCAGGTTGGGAGCAAGTGTATACTTTATCGGATGCGTTGGGATGGATCCTCTTGGACAGCAGATCATGAGGAATCTGGTAAGCGAAAATGTAAATGTAGGATTTGTTCATGAAACAGATAAAGAAGCTACGGGAACTGCCTATGTGACGACTTCTCACGGAAATGCGGCAATTGTTGTAGTACCTGCAGCCAATAAATATCTCAGCAAATCGCATATAGACGAAGCAGAGAAATATTTCAACACCACCGATCTTGTGCTTGTACAGCTTGAAGTCTCTATGGATGTTGTAGAGCATACCGTTAAAAAAGCTAAAAAATATGGGAAAAAGGTAGGATTATATGCCTCACCTGCCATGAGAGTCAGTGAAGAAATTTTAGAAATGGTTGACTTTATTGTGGCTAAAAGTAATGAGTTGTACGTTATTTTTGGGGAAGAAAAAAGAGAAGAAGTTCTTAAAAAATATTTCAATAAGGTATTTGTAAGGGATGACACCAATTCAACCATTTACTTTGATGGTACAGAAATGAAATATTACAGAAACGATAAAGACGAAAAAGTATATAAAATGGGAATGGGGGATGCATTTACATCAGGATTTGCCATTGCATTATGCCATGGGAATTCTATTGAAGATTGTGTGAAATTCGGGAATGAAGTTTCATCAAGGGTTTCCGGAGGTAAAGGCTCTCAGACAGGATTGCCAAGAATCTCAGATTTCTTTTCCTAAAGCTATTTACGACATATCAAAAGTCTGAAACTTAACATAAAAATATAAGTAAAATGTCCACTTTTATAGTGGATTTTTTCTTTTTATACTATGGAAAAACTAATATTAACCACAGAAGACCATGTCACACTAACTGCCCATTTGTTTAAACCGGAAAGAGACCATGGAAAATTATTACTGATCAATTCAGCGACAGGAGTAAAGCAGCAGGTCTATTTTTCTTTTGCCAGCTACTTTTGTGAACAGGGATTTACAGTCATTACCTATGACTATAGGGGAATTGGACTTTCCAAACCGAAAAATATGAGAGGATTCCATGGCTCAATGAGACTTTGGGGGTCAAAAGATTATAAAACGGTAACTCAATATATCAAATCAGAATTTAAAGACTATAAAAAGTACTGTTTAGGGCACTCCGTAGGTGCATTGATTCTGGGAATGAATGAGGATTCCAACATCTTTGAAGAATTTGTTTTTGTAGGAACTCAAAATGCCTTTGTAGGAAACCTTAAAGGGAGAACAAAAGTTGAAGCGTATTTAGGCTTTGGAATTGCGCAGCCTTTAACTACTTCACTGTTAGGATATTTTCCGGCGCATTGGTTTGGATTGGGAGAAAGTCTTCCAAAAAATTGTGCATATGACTGGAGAACCTTAATTTTAAACAAGAAATCAACCAACAAGCTGTTGGAAAAAATTGATGATTTTTCTAAAAATTTAACCCAGAAAGTATTTGTAATCCGGGCTGAAGATGATGTATGGTTAACGGAAAAAGGGGTATTAAGTTTATTAAATAATACCTATTCAAATCTTAAACCTACGTACAGACTGGTGGCTGCTTCAGAATCTGATAAAAAAGAAATCGGACATATTAATTTTTTTAGAAGTTACAACAGCAAACTCTGGGATATTATTTTAAATGAACTGACAGATAAATGAAAAGTACGATTGATAACACTGTAGCATTTGTAAAAGAAAAATTAGAAGGGGCAGAAGCCGGGCACGACTGGTTCCATATTGAAAGGGTCTGGAAACTGGCTGCTCAGATAGCAGAAACAGAAGATTGTAACAAAGAGGTTGTAGAGTTGTCTGCCCTTCTTCATGATATTGCTGATCCTAAATTTCATAACGGAGATGAAACTATTGCTCCGAAAATATCGAGAGCATTTCTCGAAGGGCAAAATGTACCTGAAGAAACCATTCAGAAGGTTTTATTTGTGATCGAAAATATTTCGTTCAAAAACAGAGATCAGGCGCCGGTAAACCCGCCCATTGAACTTCAGATTGTGCAGGATGCAGACCGTATTGATGCCATAGGCGCTATTGGAATTGCCAGGACGTTCAATTTTGGAGGTTTTAAAAATAATCTGATGTATCATCCGGATATGAAACCCAAACTGGGAATGTCAAAAGAAGAGTATAAAAAATCTAACGGGACCACTATTAATCATTTCTATGAAAAGTTACTGCTTCTGAAAGATATGATGAATACTGAAAAAGGAAAAAAAATGGCCGAAGAAAGACATAATTATATGCTGAATTTCCTCGACCAGTTTTATAAAGAATGGAATGTAGATTAGAAAATGTTATATCCCAGAATTAAGGAAAAAGATTTAAGATCTGCATGAGGAAGATCCTTATACAGAATGTTGGTACGGTTATTAAATCTTACTTCTATACTGAATTTATTATTGTAAGTAAATCCAGCGCCAAGTGAAGAACCTCTGAAACTTTGATTAGAAGCTAGGGCTATATTATCAAATACTTTTCCATCATAATCTACATCTATAGAAGATGGGGAACTTGTTTTTATGTTGAATATGTTGATGGCAGCATTAACATATATTTTTGATTTATCATTCAAAAACATAGAATACCTTATCCCTACCGGAATATTAATAGAAGAATAACTATCCATGGTAATATTATAGAGATTGTCCTCTGTTCGGATAGTTGTTTTTTTATTAGTATATTGTGAGTACGTTGGCTCAAGAATGATAGACCACTTATTTTTGTTGAACGGTAAAACCAATTCAGCTTCTAGCCCTACTCTGAAATTTGATTTTGAAGAAAAACCAGGGTTGTTGTAAGAATCTTCTAATTTTAACGGTGCATAAAAATTAATTCCCGGTCTGATAGCAAGATTGAATTTTGTCTGCTTTTTATTTTCTGTAAAATTTTGATCATTGATTTGATTAGTTGTTGAACTATCAGAATTTTTACTATTATAAGCCTTAAATATTTTTGTTAAACTAGACGCTGTATATTGTGTTCTGTTTGCTAATGTCTGGACATCACTGTTATCAGAAAAAATAGTTTTTAACTGATCAAGATATTGATCATTGGTAGCAACCTGAGAACTATTTCCATTAAAAAAATATTTTTTATAAATTAATGGATGGATGATCGCATCTGATTCAGAATAGAAATATCTTGTGATATGGCCTTTATAAATATATAGTTTTTTATTTCCGGTAACGAGTTCTTTCAGGAATACTGAACTCTTTACAAGCTTTGGCTCTTTGGTATGAGAAAAACTGGAAATATCATCTGATGAGTAGTCAATGTCACCATTATAAGTAACATATTTAACATCATTATATATCCCGAATTCCTTAATTGTAGTGGTTGTACCTTTATCTTCAGCAGAGTTTTCATCTGTTTTAAAAACAAAGCTGTCGGGATTGCTTACCCACCCTTTATTTTTGATCAGAACCTCTTTTTTTGTATTATTTTGGTCTATAATATACCCTTTTTCAAACTTCACTTGTGCATAAAATGAAGCTATGCTAAAGAAAATAAGGCCAGAAAGTGTTTTTTTCATGGTTATCTAAAGTTAAAATATGGGCGCAAATATAGATAAAATAGAGAGAAGAAGTATCTTTGTAAAATATGACACTCATTATTTTCATAATATTTTTAGCTTCTGTTCTTTCCTTAGTTCTCTTTAAGGTTAAATCAGGGAGCGTGGCCAGATGGGCAAAGCTGTTTCGTATTGTAACGGTAGTTTTTTCAATTTCTGTTTTTACGTATTGGTTTATCAAGAAAAGTGCTGTGGCATTTGTGGATAATTCTGTGGGGCTCCAGGTGATTAATAAGCTTCCGCAGGCATTAGACTTTTATTTAATCAAAGTAAATAAAACAGATCAGAACACTACTCTTGAACCTAAACATATCGGAAAAATACGCCCGGAGTACTACAGAATAGAGTACCTCAAAATGGATAAGTCTGACGAATATTGGATTGTGGGCTATCTTGGAAAGAAAAATCTTGTGTACTTTTCTCAACATTCTGTACCCAATAAAAATATCGACCAGATTGTAGAAGTGCAGAACTACATCAATCAAAGTATGAAGCTTTCTGATGCTGCCAAAAAACAGGTGGATGCTTATAATTATGAGAATACAAAGCTTGGTATCTGGATTACATTAGACTTCCTGCTCCTGTTTCTCAATCTCGTATTGCTTCTTAGAAAAAATAAATAAAAAAGGTAATGAGTTTCAAATACTCATTACCTTTTTTGTTTTTATTAAGGATAATCCAGAATCTGCATAATCCGCTCTTTAAACTCTTCAGGACAGGCTTTAATTAATCTATCCTTATTTTGTTTACTGATTTCTTTGGGTTCAAGCCATTCAATCTTGTTGAAATTAAGACTGTGATTATCGTATACTCTTTTTATCGTATGATTTTCATAAAAAATATAATCATCACCAAGCCAGTTGGTAGCAATACTGATTGTACAAATTTCCTTTTCCATGATTTATGTTTTAAAGTATAATGTTGAGTGAAATACATTATACTCTAATATATGAATTTTTTCGTTATGAAAGGAATAAGCTGCGGTCTATCTCCACATTGACTTTATATCATACTAAAAGAGGGTTCCGGTGCTTTCTGCTGCCATTTGCGGAATATGAATATCCGTTTTCCATTCCTCATTCACTTTTTTGATAAAATAAGCAGATAATAGAGGAGATGCTTTTTCAATATTCTGGTGTACAAAGAAGTAAAGATTCTGAAGACCTTCTTTCTTCCATTTGGTAAGGTGCTTCAGCCAGTCATCCAGTCTTTCGTAGTCACTTTCTGCATTGGCTCCCACATAACGGATAAATGCGTTGGGTGTGGTAAGACGCATGTGAAGCATATCTCTTCTTCCTGCAGTATCTACAATGATATTGGTAATATTGTGAGCTTCAAAGAGTTCACATGTTGTATTAAGTATTTCTTCATCGGTAAACCATTCCGTATTTCGGAGTTCTATGGCTAACGGAACTTCTTTTGGCCATTCCTTTACAAACTTTTCCAGTCTGTCATAATCCTTAGGCTTAAAATTATCATGAAGCTGAAGGAAAGCCATTCCCAGTTTTTCATCAAAATTGATAACAGCGGAAGCAAAGTGAGTCACAGGATCGGTAACATCAATCAGTCTTCTGAAATGGGAAACGGTATTCGTGATCTTAGGAAAGAATTTAAAATTTTCCGGCGTTTTTTCTTTCCAGGTCTTTACCTGATCCGGAGTGGGCATTCCATAGAAAGTAGCATTCAATTCGATAGAATTAAACTGAGTAGCATAATAGGTGAGTTCATCCTTGGTTCCTTTAGGATAGAATCCTTTGAGATCTGTTTTATTCCATTTTGCACACCCGATAGAAATATTTTCCAGGCCTTTTTTATTAAGGGCCAGTATTTCTTTCGTTCTGGGATGATCTTTAGGTAATGTGAAATCTATTTTTGATGGGTCTTCTACTTGTCCGAATTTCATATCTGTAGTTTTGGTATTAAACAATAAACACAAATATAAACCAAAAATCCCAGAGCATTTCATGATTTTATTGGAAAGTAATCAGGCAGAATCAGCATTAAAAACGACAAAAGCACACCTTTCGGTATGCTTTTGTAAATATAGCGTGTTTATTACTTGGTCCTATGCCTCGCAGCTTGAACATGATACGAAGTTAACCATCATTTCTTTTGAAACAGACGAACTTCTTTGGTAGTAAAGTGTTTTCACTCCTTTTTTCCAAGCTTCAATATAAAGGTAGTTGACATCTTTTACAGGCATTGTAGAAGGAATCTGAAGATTCAGAGACTGTGCTTGGTCAATATATTGCTGTCTTTGTGCTGCCTGGGAGATAATCTCCATTGGAGAGATTTCTTTAAACGTTTTGAATACTGCTTTTTCTTCAGGAGTAAGCTCGTTCAGGTGCTGTACAGATCCGTGGTTCAGCATGATTGTTCTCCATGTTTCTTCGTTATCCAACCCTTTTTCTTTCAACAATTGTGCAAGATATTTGTTCTTACGCATAAAGTTTCCTTTCGCAAGACCTGCTTTATAATAGTTGGAAGAGAAAGGCTCGATTCCCGGAGAAGTCTGTCCTAAGATGGCAGAACTTGAAGTGGTAGGAGCAATAGCCATTGTTGTGGTATTTCTTAATCCGTAACCTTTCAATACTTCAGGTTCTCCATAGATGTTGGCAAGTTCTCTTGAAGCCTGCTCAGCCTGCTCTTTGATATGTCTGAATGCTCTGGCGTTGAACTGAGTCGCTTCAAAACTTTCAAACGGAATCATGTTTTTCTGTAAATAAGAGTGGTATCCTAAAACTCCTAATCCAAGAGCTCTGTGACGCATCGCGAAGTTTCTTGCTCCCTGTAGGTAATAGTTTCCTTCAGTTTTGTCAATAAATTCTGATAATACAGCGTCAAGGAAGTATACTGCCAGTTTTACAGCGTCTGTATCTTTCCATTCATCATACAATTCCAGGTTCATGGAAGACAGACAGCAGATGAAAGATTCTTCCATAGTAGACGGAAGCATGATTTCAGAACAAAGGTTACTTGCATTCACCGTCATTCCCAGGTCTTTATAAACCTGAGGCTTATTTCTGTTCACATTGTCTGTAAAGAAAATATACGGAAGTCCTTTTTGCTGGCGGCTTTCCAATACTCTTGCCCAAACTTTACGTTTTTCCATATCACCATCGATCATATCCTGCATCCAGTAATCCGGTACACATACTCCGGTAAACAGGTTCTGAATCGGGCTGCCGATATCTTTAATGGATAAAAATTCTTCAATATCTCCGTGGTCAATATCCAGGTAAGCTGCGAAAGCGCCTCTTCTTACTCCTCCCTGAGAAACAACATCCATAGCCGTATCGAAAAGCTTCATGAATGAAACGGCTCCTGAAGATTTTCCGTTATCCGTTACAGCGGTTCCTCTGTTTCTCAATTCTCCAAAATATCCTGAAGTTCCACCTCCGATTTTAGTCTGCATGATAACTTCACCCATTTTGTGGGTAATTCCTTCAATGCTGTCCGGAATATGAACGTTAAAACATGAGATAGGAAGACCTCTTTCCGTTCCCATATTAGCCCATACAGGAGAAGAGAAGCTGATCCATCCCTTCGTGATCATCTCTTTGAAAGCCGGCTGAAGTTCAGGTTTGTATAACCTTTTTGCAGCGGCAGTGGTAATTCTGTCGATAGCTCCGTCTACCGTTTCACCTTTCAACAGATATCCTCTGTTCAGCATTTGCTCAGACTCTTCATTGAGCCACCATATATTTGAATTTTGCTCTTCCATAGATGTTATATTTTCGAATTCCGGAATGAGAGAATCACTCCGGAATTTTGTTTTTTTATATTATTGATTGTAAAATTTCTACTTTGTGGGAACCGTTCAGCCCGCTTTCATCTCTTAATCTCTGAAATTCTTTAAAAGACGGAACATTCAAAACCTCATGCTGAACTTCTTCATTGATGTAGTTTGAATAATGTACAAAAGTAACACCATCTTCCTTTACAAAAACCTTATATTCAAAAGTGGAAGGATCTAAGTTTTTGAAGTCTTCCAGAAATTTTTGGATATTGGTTTTATTGTTTGGAACAAATTCCGGGTTTACCGTATAGGTTACTATTACATTAATCATTTCTTTTGTATTTGTGCTTTACTGATGAACAACGATTTCACTTATTAATCAGAAAAGGGTAGTCCTGATACTGACCGCTTTGACGCTCGCTTCGCTCGCGCCCCAATATTAGAACAAGTCGTTTGCTGTAATACTTTTATCGTGTTTCGTATAGTCAACAGGTCTTTTAGCAAAGAAATCATCTAGTGAATTGGCGAAAACTTCTTCCTCGAACCATACCATTGGTCTGTATTGTTCAGGAGTAATGTTGTATTTTGTTTTCATGTTGATTTTCTTCAAGCTGTCATCCACACGGTATTTCATGAAGTTTAACAGATCTTCTTTAGAAACGTTGTCGATTTCTCCCAGTTCAAAGATCCAGCTAAGGATATCTCCTTCTCTTGCGATAGACTCATCTACCAAAGTGTAAATGTCTTCGATATCGCTGTCTGTTAACAAGTCAGGCTGTTCCTCACGGATTTTGTTGATCAGGTAGATTCCTGCGTTAGCGTGAATCTGCTCATCTACGGAAGTCCATGCAATGATATTGGAAACGTTTTTCATAAACCCTTTGAATCTTGTGAAAGAAAGGATGATGGCAAACTGCGAGAAAAGAGAAACATTTTCTACTAAAATACTGAATAACAATAAAGCAGAAACATACTCTTTAGGTGTTGCAGAATTAGCATGTTTTAAAGCATTTCCAAGAAACTCTATTCTCCCTTTTACAGCAGGAATTTCGATAACATTAAGGAACTCGTCATTATATCCTAATACCTCTAATAAACGGGAATATGCTTCAGAATGACGAAACTCGCATTCTGCAAAAGTAGATCCTAATCCATTGAACTCCGGTTTTGGTAGGTGGTTGTATAAATTTCCCCAGAATGTCTTTACAGACACCTCGATCTGTGCAATGGCTAACAGCGCATTTTTCACAGCATGCTTCTCATGTGGTTCCAACTGCGAATGAAAATCCTGAACATCTGCAGTAAAGTCCACTTCCGAATGCACCCAGAACGATTTGTTGATGGCTTCTACAAATTGAAGAACCTCCGGGTATTCAAATGGCTTATAACTTACTCTTTTATCAAAAATTCCCATATTAAATATCTTTATAATTAAATAATTTAGATCCTTGTGGATAACGTTCCGGAAATACTTAACTTTTTGTTTATCTGGAAGTTGTGAATTAAAGTTATTCACTTCCCAAATTCATATTTCTTGTAAAGAACTAATAGCAAAGTTCGAAAAAAAGAACTGATTTTGAAAGAGGTAAATACTAATAGGCTGACTTTTAGCCTGAAAAGTTTTCCACATTTACATGAAACTGGCTCGGATAATAGGCTGGACAGCAATCTTGAGGATAAATAGATACAAATAGGGAGTTACAGTTAAACAATATTTTGTAAAGTGTTATTAATAAAGGATTCATGTCTTAAACAAAAAAATATTTGAATAAATTTTTATTCTTGTAACAATTTGAAAATATCATCTACTTATTGGGTATAAAACATACATCACTTAATGTTAGTAATTCAGGATTTAAATAAGTCATACGATACAGGCAAAAGCAAGCTTCATGTTCTCAAAGGAATTAATCTGAATATTTCTGAAGGGGAGTTTGTTTCCATTATGGGAAGTTCCGGTTCCGGAAAATCTACGCTTCTTAATATTATTGGAATTCTGGATGAAAAAGATTCCGGAACCTATGAGTTGGATGGAGTTCCTATCGAACATTTATCTGAAGTAAAAGCTGCGGAATACAGAAGCAGATTCCTGGGATTTATTTTCCAGTCTTTTAACCTTATCAATTATAAAACAGCTTTGGAAAATGTTGCCCTGCCTTTGTACTATCAGAATGTACCAAGAAAAGAGCGAAATCAGAAAGCTATGGAATATCTGGAGAAAGTAGGATTGGCACAGTGGGCCAACCACCTTCCAAGTGAACTTTCCGGAGGGCAGAAGCAGAGAGTAGCCATTGCAAGAGCATTGATTACAGATCCTAAAGTAGTACTGGCAGATGAGCCTACGGGAGCATTAGACTCCAAAACCACTCATGATATTATGAAACTGCTTCAGGATATCAATAATGAAGGAAAAACAATCATTGTGGTAACCCACGAACCTGATGTAGCTGCACAGACCAAAAGAAATGTAGTACTGAAAGATGGGATTATTGAAAGTGATGAGTTTATTAAGCAGATTGTGCTTTAGGATTTTGATAATTTGAAAATGAGATAATTTGAAAATTTACTGATTCAGTTTTTAATCTTTAAATTTTTCAATCTTTATAATACCGATAAAAATGTTTGACCTAGATCGTTGGCAGGAAATATTCAGTTCTATCCGGAGTAATGTACTTCGGACGGTGCTTTCAGGGTTTACAGTAGCTTTGGGACTGTTTATTTTCATCGTACTTTTTGGAATTGGAACAGGTCTTCAGAATGCTTTTTCTGAAGGATTCTCAGGTGATGCCAAAAACCTGATCACCATTACTACCGGAAAAACGACATTGGCCTATAAGGGACTGCAGTCAGACCGAACCGTTACACTGAATAATGGTGACTATGATTTTCTTATTAACGCTGAGAAAAAAAATGTAGGAGCTTCCAGCCCGAGATACAATGCCAGTTTAATGGTGAAATATGGTAAAGAAAGCGGAATCTATCAGATCCATGGAGCAGAACCCGGAGAGCAGGTGATTGAGAACCGCAAAATGATCGATGGCAGATATATTTCCCCAAGAGATCTGGAAGGAAAGCAAAATGTGGCCGTTATTGGAAGAATGGTACAGCGGGATTTGATCAAGAACGGAAGTCCTGTAGGAAAAGAACTGGACATCAATGGAACGATGTTTAAAGTGGTGGGCGTATTTTCAGATGATGGTGGAGACTGGGATGAAAGACATATCACGGTGCCGATTACCACTTTGCAGCAGATGAAAAAAGGTTCCGATACGGTGAATATTGCCTATATCTCATACAGTGATAAACTGACTCCTCAGGAAGCTATTAAATACGGAGATGAACTTAAAGATAAGCTGAAATCAAGGAAAAATGTTTCTCCTGATGATGAAAACGGTGTCCGTGTCTGGAATAATGCTAAAAATATGAACGACACATTCATGTTTATGGCGGTACTTACAGCAATTGTAGGGTTTATCGGATTAGGAACACTGCTTGCCGGAATCATTGGGATCAGTAACATTATGGTGTATATCGTAAAAGAAAGAACCAAAGAAATCGGAGTACGAAAAGCTATTGGCGCAAAACCAAGCGGAATTGTAGGGCTTATTGTTCAGGAAAGTGTTGTGATTACAGTGGTGTCCGGACTTGTTGGAGTGGGAATAGGTGTTTTGACTTTAAACCTTATCGGGAACAGCCTTGAAGAGTTTTTTATTAAAAACCCAAGTGTAGGCTGGGGATCCATCATTATGGCATTCATTGCACTGATTTTCTCTGGACTGATCGCAGGATTTGTACCCGCATACAGAGCTTCCAGAATCAAACCTATTGAAGCACTGAGGACGGAATAATATAAACAAAAGGCAAATTGCTAAGGTAAAATGCAGATTGATGGAATTGATAACTAATTTATAACTCATAATTCAACAAGGTGAATATCATATTTAAAAAAGATACTTGGCAGGAAATTTATTATTCATTGAGGAATAATAAACTCCGGACATTTCTTACCATGATCGGTGTAGGATGGGGAATGTTTTTGTATGTAAGCCTTCTTGGAGCCGCAAAAGGAATGGAGAATGGTTTTGATAAATTATTTTCAGGTTTTGCCACCAATTCAATCTTCCTGTGGGCACAAAAAACATCAATTCCCTATGAAGGATTTCCTAAAGGAAGAGAAGTTCATCTGAACTTAAACGATATGGAAATGCTGAAAAGAAAAGTAACAGCCATAGATTATATCTCGCCGCAAAATGCGAGAGGAAGCTTTACAGGAACTCCCGGAGAAGCAATGTCTAGAAACGGTAAGAACGGAACCTATTCGCTTACCGGAGATTACTCTGTGGGAAATAAAATTTCAGAAAAGAAACTGATCTTCGGACGTTATATCAATGATGCCGATGTTTCCGGGAATAAAAATGTAGTTGTTATTGGAGAAGAGATTTACAAAAACTTCTTTGATTCCAAGAAAAAAGAGAATCCAATAGGAAAATCAATCAATATTAAAGGGCTGTTCTTCAATGTTATCGGCGTTTTCCGGGTAAAAAAAGGAGGAGGATTTGAAAATGACCAAACAGCTTTCATTCCACTTTCCACTTATACGAAAATGTATAATGCAGGAGATCAGATAGACATGTTTGCCATTGTCAGTAAGCCGAATGCCAATGTCAATTCCGTAGAAGAAGATGTAAAACAGGTTTTAAAAAGCAAAAATAAAGTGTCTCCTGAAGATACCAATGCTTTCGGAAGTTTCAACCTTGGAAAAGAATTTAAAAAGCTCACAGGTTTCCTTACGGGAATGCAGCTGTTAACAATCATTGTAGGTACACTGACTATCCTTGCGGGAGTCATCGCGATTTCAAATATCCTTTTGATTACAGTAAAAGAAAGAACCAAAGAAATCGGGATCAGAAGAGCGTTAGGGGCAAAACCTGCGGAAGTAAGAAATCAGATTCTTCTGGAAAGTGTTGTCATTACACTCTCTTCGGGATTAATAGGTTTCATGTTTGGAATCTTTGTATTAATGATTCTCAATGCGGTTACCCAGGGTCAGGATTCATTTCCTTTCTATAATCCGACAGTGAACTACGGAAACGTATTTGCTGCAATGGCTGTTATGGTGATTCTGGGATTAATAATCGGGATGATTCCGGCACAGAGAGCCGTAAAGATCAGGCCTATTGAAGCATTAAGAACAGAGTAATTAATTTGAAAATAAACAATTTTAAGATTTAAATAAGAGAATATAGAGAATCAGTCTTTTTAAATCTTTCAATCTATTGAATAAAAAATAAACTATACATATGAAAAAGAAATTCACCTGGAAAAAAGCCATTTATATAGTATTAGGGCTTTTATTTGCAGTGGCATTGTTCTCAGGGCTTGGCTATCTTATCAAATCAAACTCTAAAGAAGGAGAAGCTTTCCTTACCCGTAAGCCTACCGTTCAGAATATGGATGATAAAGTAATGGCAACAGGAAAAATCGTTCCCAAAGAAGAAATTGAAATCAAACCGAACATTGCAGGGATTATAGATAAAATTTTAGTAAAAGAAGGAGATAAGGTAGAAGTAGGGCAGTTAATTGCTACCGTAAAAATTGTTCCAAGCATCTCCGAAGTAAACGCCGCTCAGCAGGAAGTTCAGAATGCACAGATCCAGATCAGTAATGCCCAGATGAATGTAGGAAACATGCAGAAGCAGTTTGATATGCAGGATAAGCTATACAAGCAGGGAGTCGCTTCTAAACAGGAGTATCTGAACGCTCAGCAGCAGTTGTATTCTCAGCAGCAGACTTTGAAAAATGCCCAGCAGCAGTTGAATACCGCTCAAAAAAGATTGCAGATCGCTAAAACAGGGGCAACTCCTGAACTTAAAGGACAAGGTTTGGCCACTACAGAAATCCGTTCCAAAGCATCAGGTACTGTACTTGAAGTCCCTGTAAAAGCAGGAAGCCAGGTGATTGAAGCCAATAACTTTAATGCCGGAACTACCATCTGCTCAGTGGCAGATCTGAATGTTCTGATCTTTAAAGGTGAAATTGATGAAGCCCAGGCCGGAAAGCTAAGTGAAGGTATGGATATGAACATCGTGATCGGTGCTCTTCAGAATAAAACATTCCCTGGAAAACTAACCATGATTGCTCCAAAAGGGAAGGATAATGCAGGAACTATTAAATTTCCGGTAGAAGGTAATGTAACTAATCCTAATAATGAGTATATTAGAGCAGGTTTTTCTGCCAACGGTGAAATTGTTTTAAGTTCTCAGAAAAATGCATTATTATTGGATGAGTCTTTAATTCAGTATGAAAAGAAACAAGGAAAAGATGTTCCTTTCGTGGAAGTGAAACAAAAAGACGGGAAATTCAAAAAAGTATATGTAAAACTGGGAGCAAGTGATGGGATCAATGTTCAGATTCTTCCGGGATCCAATATTACAAAAGACACCGAAATTAAAGTGTGGAATCCATCTGATAAAGATAAAGAAGAGCTTAAAGAAAAAGCGAATAAAAAATAATAAACTACACTATACACTTTTAAACTGTGAATCCCTGAGGAATTTTTTTTCTCGGGGATTCTTTTTTACGTCAAAATCTTTTGCAGGTGTAAATTCTTATATTTGAATATATAAATCCATGAAAAAATGTGTCGCTACGCCCAGAAAACTTATAAATCACATTATGTCTGTTTCAAATGCCGGAAATCATTTAAACAGCCGGATGCTTATGATATTATAAAAAGGATCGAAAAAGAAAAAGTATACCATGAACCAGGGAAGTCAGTCCGTAATGTAGGATATGCTTTTACAAAGGCAGGAACACAAGAGCTGGAAAAAATTGTTTCAGAGATTGAAAACCGGACTGTAAAATGTCCTGAATGCAGCAGTATGATGGCTGATATGGGGAAAGATTTTAAAGCCCCTAAAAAAACAGCTCTCAAAGAATGGAAGATTATAGAAAGCCTTTTTAAAACAGGGAAATGCTTTCACTCATGTGGCTGTGATGGAATAGGGTATATTCCTGAAAATCCTAAAGACTATGAAACGTATCTGAATAATATATTAAAAACATATCAGGAATATTTAGCTGCCTGCCAGAAGACTCCTATAGATAAATGTCCTGAGAAGAATGACGAAATAAAGTATTGGTCTGACAATATTCAGAAGATAAAAATTGAAATTATTGATAACAGATTTGAAATAATATTGTAACGGAAAAGAAGTTGAAACTGTCTTATCTTTAAAATTCCAAACTATATCCCATGAAAAAAGACTATTGGATTCTGTTTCTTTTTATCGTTGCAAAGTTTGCCCTTCAATACTCTCTTATAAGCCCCGAGTATGAGCTTCACCGGGATGAGTACCTGCATCTTGATCAGGCGAATCATCCTGCATGGGGATATCTTTCAGTTCCGCCTGCCAATTCCTGGATAGCCTGGATCATTAAAATGTTGGGGAATTCCATATTTTGGGTTAAATTTTTTCCAGCCCTGTTCGGAGCATTGACGATTATCCTTACATGGAAAGTTGTGGAAGAACTCAAGGGAAGCCTGTTTGCTAAAATACTGGCTTCTACAGGAATACTATTTTCAGTACTTCTTCGGGTCAATATGCTGTTCCAGCCGACATCTCTGGAGATCTTTCTCTGGCTTTTCCTTTACTACAGCCTGATCAGATATTTCAATTCCCAAAAAGTAAAGTGGCTTTACACAGGAGCCGTCATTGTCGGAATCGGATTATTAAATAAGTACAATATTGCCTTTTCATTATTAGGGCTTATTCCTGCCTTATTATTGACGGAGCAAAGGAAGATTTTTATGCAGCCTAATGTATATTGGGCAGCTCTTTTAGCTTTAATTATTATTTTTCCAAATCTCCTCTGGCAGTATCAGAATCAGTTCCCGGTTGTTCATCATATGAAAGAACTTTCTGAACGGCAGCTTGTACATGTAGATAGAATGGATTTTATGAAATCCCAGATTTTATTTTTTGCCGGAGTTATTTTTGTGATTATTGCAGGCTGGGGAGCATTGCTGTTATACAAACCTTTTGAAAAATACAGGTTTTTCTTTTGGAGCTATATCATCACGATCACTCTGTTTTTGTTTTTTAAAGCAAAAGATTACTATGCGATAGGACTTTATCCTGTTTATATTGCTTTTGGTGCTGTTTTTCTCGGAAATGTATTTGAAAAAGGCTGGAAAAGATTTTTGAAACCGGTTAGCATACTTATTCCAATACTTTTATTCCTGCCTTTGTATAATGTGGCTTTTCCAAATAAAAGTCCTGAATGTATCGTATCCCACCAAAGCCAGTATAAAAAATTAGGACTGCTTCGCTGGGAAGATGGAAAAGATCATCTGCTGCCACAGGATTTTGCTGATATGCAGGGTTGGAAAGAGCTGGCTCAAAAGGTAGATAAAGAGTATTCCAGATTGTCAAAAACCGGAAATACCATGGTACTGTGTGATAATTACGGACAGACCGGAGCTATTAATTATTACTCAAAAGCGGGAGTCGTGGCGGTGTCATTTAATGCAGATTATATCAATTGGATAGATGTAAGCAAAAAATATAAAAATGTGATCAGGGTTAAAGAGGCATCTGAAGCAGGAAAAGAACTTAAAGAATCCGGTTCTTTTTTCGAAGTTGCAACATTAAAAGATTCCATCACCAATCCTTACGCGAGAGAAAGAGGAACTGCAATTTTCAGTTTGCAGGGTGCAAAAGTAGATATCAATAAGAGAATTCAGGATGAAATTATCGAAGTTAAAAATGAGTGGAAATAATTTTTAATAGTTGTAAATGATGATTTGCAGATAGGATAAAGCTAATAGATAAATATTATTGCAACTTTATTGCGTTAATTGATTTTAGGTTAACTTTGTATTATCAATTATCAATTATCAATTATCAACTAAACTATGGAAAACAAAAACTTTGATGTCATCATAACAGGAGGAAGCTACTCAGGATTATCTGCAGCAATGGCTTTGGGAAGATCATTAAGAAATGTCCTGATTATTGATAACGGAAAACCTTGCAACAGACAAACTCCGCATTCTCATAACTTTGTCACTCACGATGGGAAAACACCATCAGAAATTGCACAGCTTGCCACAAAAGATGTAGAAAAATACAATACAGTGCATTTTTATAACGGAACTGTAGCGAAAACACAAAAAACGATTGGAGGTTTTGAGGTTGAAATTTCCTCGGGTGAAAAATTTAAGGCTAAAAAACTGATCCTGGCTTCAGGAGTAAAAGATAAAATGCCGGATATTCCCGGGTTCGCAGAATGCTGGGGAATTTCTGTGATCCACTGCCCATATTGTCATGGTTATGAAGTGAAAAACGAGGTTACAGGAATTCTTTCCAACGGAGATATGGCTTATGAATTTTCGAAACTGATTTTTAATCTGACTAAAAATCTCACGCTGTTTACAAATGGAAAAGCAGCTTTTACCGAAGAACAGCTTGAAAAACTGAAGCAGAATAAAATCATTATTAACGAAGATGAAATTGCAGGTATAGAACATACGAACGGCTTCATTCAAAAAATTGTTTTCAAAAATGGAAAGGAAATTCCTTTACAGGCTTTGTATGCGAAAATTCCTTTTGAACAAAATATCAATGTTGATAATCTGGGTTGTGAAATAACAGAACAGAGATTTATTAAGGTAGATATGATGCAGAAAACAACCGTTCCCGGAGTTTTTGCCTGTGGAGATAATGTAACCATGATGCGCTCCGTAGCCAATGCCGTTGCACAGGGTAATTTTGCGGGAGCCGTAGTGAATAAGGAACTGTCAGATGAAGAATTTTAGAGGCTTTTTAGTACAATAAAGACAATCATAATATAGGATTTATTCATGGGTCTTTTCATTTTTTAGTGTTTAAAAATCATTTTTTCAATAGGGAAATCTCGATGAAAATTCCGTACATTTGGGGTGGAAATTTCAAAAACTAAAAGTAAAATGGATATTATTTTCGACCTGATTGAAAAGGAAAAACAAAGACAAACCCATGGTTTAGAGCTTATTGCATCAGAAAATTTTGTTTCTGAAAATGTAATGAAAGCAATGGGAAGTGTACTGACAAATAAATATGCTGAAGGATATCCCGGAAAAAGATATTACGGAGGATGTGAAGTAGTAGATGAGGTTGAAACTTTAGCCATCAACAGAGCTAAGGAACTTTTCGGAGTTGACTACGTGAATGTTCAGCCACATTCCGGTTCTCAGGCGAATGCAGCCATTTATCTTGCAGTTTTGAAACCAGGCGATAAAATCATGGGGATGGACCTTTCAATGGGAGGACACCTTACTCACGGTTCTGCAGTGAACTTCTCAGGAATTCAATATAATGTAGTTTCTTACGGAGTTCAGAAGGAAACAGGCCTTATTGATTATGACCAAATGAGAGAAGTAGCGTTGAGAGAAAAACCCAAAATGCTTATCGCAGGTTTCTCAGCGTATTCCAGAGATTTAGATTATGCTAAATTCAGAGAAGTAGCAGACGAAGTTGGGGCTACCCTTTGGGCAGATATCGCTCACCCGGCTGGTTTAGTGGCAAAAGGATTATTAAACTCACCATTCGAACACTGTCATGTTGTAACTACCACTACTCACAAAACCCTGAGAGGGCCAAGAGGAGGTATGATCATGATGGGAAAAGACTTTGAAAATACATACGGTCACAAAACTCCAAAAGGAGAAATCAAAATGATGAGCCAGGTGCTGGACGGAGCTGTATTCCCGGGTATTCAGGGAGGACCTCTTGAGCACGTGATTGCTGGTAAGGCTGTAGCTTTCGGGGAAGCTTTGGATGTACAGTTCGAAAATTATGCAAAACAGGTTAAAGCTAATGCTCAGGCATTATCAAAAGCAATGATCGACAGAGGTTTTGATATTGTAAGCGGTGGTACAGATAATCACCTGATGCTGGTAGATCTTAGAAATAAAGGAGTAAACGGTAAAGAAACCGAAAAAGCATTGGTACTTGCTGATATTACATGTAACAAAAATATGGTTCCATTTGATGATAAATCACCATTTACAACATCTGGTATCAGATTGGGAACTGCAGCGATTACAACAAGAGGATTGAAAGAAAACGATATGGATACTATTGCAGGATTGATTTCTGAAGTGGTAGACAATATCAAAAATGAAGAGGTTCTTGGATCTGTAAGAAAGAAAGTGAACGAATTAATGGAAGGTAAAGCTCTGTTCAATTACTAACAGACATTCCAATATCATATAAAGAATGGGCGGATTGCTCATTCTTTTTTTATTCAAATGGAAAAGAAATCGTATACCTTCGACGAAATTAAACAGAAACTGGTTAATTACTGTGTTTACCAGGATCGCTGTCATGCCGAAGTGGAACAGAAGATGAGGGAGTTTTTGCTTATTGATGAAGCGAAAGAAGAAATAATTTTATTTCTTCTAAAAGAAAACTATCTCAACGAAGAAAGATTTACCCGAAGCTATATCCGGGGAAAATTTTACATCAAACATTGGGGGAAAACCAAAATTAAAATCAATCTGAAACAAAAACAGATTTCTGAAAAGTTGATAAATTCCTGTTTTGATGAAATTGATGATGCTGATTATGAAAAAATAATCAGAAAAATTTATGATAATTATTATACCAAACAAACTGGCTTGAAAGAATATCAAAAAAAAACCAAAACTATAAAATATTTGATGAGTAAAGGTTTTGAATATGAGAAAATAATCGATATTTTTGGCTAAATATTAATAAAATAAAAAAAACTTGAAGTATGACTTATAGAAAAAAAACAATCAGTTCATTGAAAAATATTGATATATAAACATTTAATAATTATTTTAAAGAAAAACAGCTGATATCAGGAATTTATACAGGTAAATATCATCTTCATAAAGAGTTTATATGGTATGATTTTTGTCTCTGGATTTAGCTGTATCGAAATGAAATTGTTAGATTTTATTAATATAACATCAAATTTATTTTTGATTTCAACATATTGAAATAAATTTATTTATTTTTGCATGATTGTATCAGAATTATCTTTGATTTGGATAATCAGATATTATACTTAATTAAATATGAACACCAATACAGACAATGTACAATTCTCTTAGAAAAACAATATTTGGAGGGGATAATGTTGTCAATCTCTCAGACGTAAGATATCTTCCTAGATGGATAATTCTTGTAATAGACATTATTATTCTTGTAATATCTTTATTTCTTTCCACTTACATTATCGCAAAAATTACCAAGCAGGAATTTATATATCATGATGATAAAAGCCTGATTTTCGCTTTTATTATCCTTGTGAATGCTGCTTTTATGTATGTCTTCAAGACTTATGCCGGAATTATCCGCCACTCCACATTTATAGACCTATTTAAGCTTCTGATATCCTGTTTTTGCACAATGCTGGCTATCGGAACAATAAACATCTGCTATTTCTGGATCACAGGAAGTAAGTTTATCCTTACTCCTTATCTGATGCTTTATTTTGTAATTTCATTTATGGGATTATTTCTTTTCAGACTTTATGTAAAAGAATTTTTCCATATTGTAAGGGAGTACAGAAGAAGCGCACTGAAAAAAAGAATTCTGGTATTGGGAATTGATGAACAATCTATTGCCATTGCACGTGCTATTCTTGATAATCCGAGTTTGCCTTATCAGGTTGTCGGTTTTTTGACACAAAGAACAGACTCCAAAAGGGCATCTCTGCTAGGAAAGCCAATTTATGAAAAAGAAAAAATAGAAGAAAACACCAAAGAAGATCTTATTATTGACGGCGTTCTTATTGTTAAAGAAATGATGGCCAGAGATGAGATGAATTCATGGGTAAATCTATTTTTAGAGAAAGATCTTAATGTCTTTAAAGCACCATCAGTACAAAAACTTAGAGACAGTGATCTGGGTGGATCTATCAGAAATCTTCAGATTGAAGATTTGTTAAATAGAAAACCTATCAAAATCCAGAACGAAAAAGTTAAAAGCAGACATTTTGATAGAACAGTATTAGTAACCGGTGGAGCAGGTTCCATTGGAAGCGAGATCGTAAGACAGGTTGCTCTTTTCAATCCTTCATTGATTGTCGTTTTAGATCAGGCAGAAACACCGCTTTATGAAATTGAACTTGAAATGAGAGAAAAGTTTCCTCATATCGCTTTCAAATTTGTTTTGGGAGATGTTTCCAATCATCACAGGATGGAATCTCTTTTCCAGACCTATAATTTCTCAATGGTATATCATGCGGCAGCTTACAAGCATGTACCTCTAGTAGAGGAAAATCCTCATGAAGCTATCTTTGTTAATATATTAGGTTCTAAGATTGTTGCAACACTATCCAGCAAGTATAAAGTAAACAGGTTCGTAATGGTGTCTACAGATAAAGCTGTAAATCCAACCAACGTAATGGGAGCTTCAAAGCGTGCCGCTGAACTTTTTGTACAATCGCTACAGAATGTAGAAGGTAACGTTACCAAATTTATTACAACAAGATTTGGAAATGTATTAGGTTCCAACGGTTCTGTAATTCCCCACTTTAAAAAGCAGATTGAAGCCGGAGGACCGGTAACGATTACCCATCCGGAAATTGTAAGATATTTCATGACGATTCCTGAGGCATGTGAACTGGTACTTCAGGCCGGAACAATGGGAGAAGGAGGTGAGATCTTTGTCTTTGATATGGGTGAGCCTGTAAAAATTATTGATCTTGCGAAAAGAATGATAAAGTTATCAGGATTCGAACCTAATATAGATATCAAGATCATCTATACGGGATTGAGACCGGGAGAAAAACTGTATGAAGAGCTCCTGAGTGATGATGCAAAGACACTTCCTACTCATAATGACAAAATTATGATTTCTAAAGACCCTTCTATGGGATTTGAAGAAATAGATACACTTACCAAGCAAATTACTAAAGCTTCACTGAGAAGAGATAAGGTGGAAGTTGTAAGGATTCTTAAAACAATAGTGCCTGAATTCAGAAGTAATAATTCAATTTATGAGGCCCTGGATAAATAGAATAAATATAAATGTATATTTGCATAATTTAACAAGATAATGAAAGGAAAAATATTAGCAGTAGTTTTGGCATCTTCATTAGTGATTTCCTGTAAAGTTAATCCTAATGCTAAGAATGATTTAAATTATATGCAGAATATAGAACAGGTTGCAATCAATGCCTCTGCTAAAAATTCAGCAAATACGATCCAGGTGGGGGATCAGTTGGTTATTCTGATTACTGCGAAGGATATGGATGTTGTAAAGCCTTTTAATCAAAATTATTCTTCCTCAGAACTTATCCAGACAAATGCAATGGCCGGTGGAAATACTCCTAATCAAGGAGCTACAATACTGTCAGGACCAACTTATATTGTAGATGCAAATGGGGATATTGACTTTCCTATATTAGGTAAACTGAATACATCGGATAAAAGTTTGACCGCTTTTAAAGACGAACTTAGAGAAAAAATGACGAGATATGTTATTAACCCAACAATTAATATCAGGCTCTCGAATTTTAAAGTTACAGTACTTGGAGAAGTCAACAGGCAAGGAGACTATACTATAGCAAACGGGCAGGCAACTATTTTAAATGCATTAGGTATGGCTGGTGACCTGACACAATATGGGAAAAGAGAAGACATATTGGTGATCAGAACAGAAAATGGTGTTGTTTCTCATGGCCGTGTTAATATTCAGGATGCTAATCTCATTAATTCTCCTTATTACAATCTGAAACAAGGGGATGCTATTATTGTTTCCTCAAGCAATACCAAAGACGTTTTAGCAAAACAAAATCCCAACACTGGACTTTATCTGACCGCTATTTCTATTGCGGTTACAGCAGTTGCCGTAGTAGTAAGTTTATTTAAGAAATAAAAAAATTAATGAACACCCAACAGTCTTCAGCACTTTTAGAAGTAGAAAATAGCTCAAGGAATATTGATATTAATGAAATAGTAAAGCCCTATTTAAGAAAATGGCCATGGTTTGCTCTAAGCGCCTTTATTGCTTTAGTAATAGGTTATGTTGCATTGAAATTTATGACTCCTGTTTACAATGTACAGACAACAGTACTTGTAAAAGATGCTAAAAACTCATCGTCTCCCATAAATAATGATTTGGGTGTTTTACCAGACTTTTCGAATTTAGGTGGGCTGAAAACAAACAGTATTGCTAATGAAATTGAGATGCTGAAGTCAAAAAGATTAATGAAAGAAGTTGTCATTAATAAAAACCTTCAGACCGATATTTTTGCAAAGTCTAAACTTAGAAAAATTGAACTTTATAAGGATACTTCACCCATTGAAGTAAGGGTAATTAATGAGAAACCGGGGGGGATTTCCACTCCTGTTCTGCTAAAAATAGAAGGGGAGAAACTTATCGTAAGTACAGACAAGCCCCAAAAAGAAATTATTACCGGTTATGGTAAGACAATAGGACTTCCTTTTGCTAATATTATCATTACTAAAAATGATAAATATAATCCTGCCGCTTTAAAAGAAATAAATCTGAATGATCTTGAACTTTACATTTCAACAGTAGATGCTAAAGTAGATATGCTGCAAAATACGTTGGCGGTAAGCTTAATTAATAAAGATGCTACCGTATTAAAACTGGATATGAACTATCCACAGATTACAAAAGCGAAAGACGTACTTAATGCTTTGGTTTTAGCATATAACAATGATGCCATTTTAGATAAGAATTCGGAATCTAGGAAGACGCTGGACTTTATTGAAGACAGAATTAAAAGACTTACAGGAGAGCTGGGAGATGTAGAAAGTCAAAAAGAAATATTTAAATCTAAAAATAACCTTACAGATCTTGAAACAGAAGCAAAAATTAATCTGGAAAGTTCTGCCGCTGCAAGGGCAAAACAGCTTGATGTAGATGCACAGCTTGAACTTACTAATGCTTTGATAAGTTTTGTAAATAAACAGGGCCAGTATCAGGCTCTACCTTCCAATGTAGGACTAAAAAATCCTGAAGCTATTGCAGGAATTGCTACTTATAACCAACTTATTCTTCAGAGAAACAGGTTTTTGGAATCTGCAACTGTAGAAAACCCGACAGTGGTAGATATTACCAAGCAGATCAACACAATGCGCCAGTCTATTGAGCAGAGTTTGCAGAGAAACAAAACGGGTCTTGAGCTGGCAAGAAATGAATATCTTGGTGAACAGAATAAGGTTTCAGATAAAATATCTAAACTTCCTTCTATTGAGAAAATGTTCAGAAGTATTGAAAGACAACAACAGATCAAGGAAAATTTATACTTGTTGTTACTTCAAAAAAGAGAAGAAACAGCAATTGCTGAATCTATTACCGCTCCTAAAGCGAGAATAATAGATACAGCGTATGCATCAGCAAATCCTATTGCACCCAAAAAGAATATTATTCTGATTGTTTATTTGGTAGTGGGATTACTAATTCCTTTTGTTATTATTTACTTAAGAATGCTTTTCAATAACAAGGTTGTTACAAAACATGATCTTGAAAAGCTAGTGCATGCACCTATTATTGCAGAACTACCAAGTCTTGAAAAAGGAGATTCTGAGATTGTTAAAATGAATGATATTACTCCTATGGCGGAAGCATTCAGAATTCTTATTACCAATATGAATTTTATGCTTTCGAAAGAGAAAAAAGGAAAAGTGGTATTTGTTACTTCAACGGTAAAAGGAGAAGGAAAGACATTCACATCTGTAAACTTGGCTTTAACATTGGCCAATCCTAAGAAAAAAGCAATTATTATAGGATCTGATATCAGAAACCCACAACTTCAGAGATATAATCCAGCCAGAAAAGGACTTGCAGGGCTTACGGAGTATCTTTATAATGACGAGACTAAACTTGAAGATATCATTCATGTATCATCTTTTAATCCTCACCTGGATGTAATTTATTCAGGAATGATTCCACCGAACCCTACAGAATTGCTATCTAACGGCCGTTATGAGATCCTTCTGACGGAATTGAAAGAAAAATATGAATATATTATTCTGGATACTGCACCATTGCTTCTTGTAACAGATACTTTCCTTATTGCTGAACTTTCTGATGTAACCATTTACGTTTCCAGATCTAAATACACAGAAAAGGCATTATTGGAATTTGCCAACCGAAATATTGATCAGAAAAAAATCAGAAATGTAGGATTTGTTCTTAATGATGTAAGCAGAGAAAATTTAGGATACAGTAACAAATACGGTTATGGCTATAACCAGCATACAGAACAATCTTGGTTTCAAAAAATAAAAAATAAATTTAGTTAATGGCAACAACATATAAAATAGCGGTTATAGGCCAGGGTTATGTAGGTCTTCCTTTATCTCTTGAATTTGCAGATCATTATCCTGTTTTTGGATTTGATATCAATACACAGCGTGTTGATCAGCTTAATAACGGAAAAGATATAACGCTTGAAGCTGATGTTGATAAATTAAATACCGGACTGAAAGAATATAGAGAATCTAATGGTTCTTTAGGTTATAAAGCAACAAGTCAGTTATCTGATATTGCTGAAGCTAATGTTTTCATTGTAACAGTTCCTACCCCTATTGATAAATACAATGCTCCCGATCTTAATCCACTGATTTCGGCCTCAAAAATGTTAGGAGAAATTATCAAAAAAGGCGATATTGTTATTTATGAATCTACAGTTTTTCCCGGGTGTACAGAAGAAGAATGTGTGCCGGTTCTTGAAAAATATTCTGGACTTAAGTTTAACGAAGACTTTTTTGTAGGTTATTCTCCGGAAAGAATTAATCCCGGAGATAAAGTAAATACGCTTACCAGTGTTAAAAAAGTAACTTCAGGTTCTACGGAAAAGATTGCCGAAGAAGTAGATAATCTATATAAGAAAATCATTACAGCCGGAACTCACAAAGCACCTAGCATTAAAGTTGCAGAAGCCTCAAAAGCTATCGAAAATGCACAGAGAGATGTTAATATTTCTTTTGTTAACGAACTAGCATTAATCTTTGATAGAGTAGGTATCGATACAAATGATGTATTGGAAGCTGCGGGAACAAAATATAATTTCCTTAAATATAAACCAGGATTGGTGGGAGGACACTGTATCTCCGTAGATCCTTATTACCTTGCACACAAAGCAGAACAGCTGGGATATCATCCGGATGTGATCTTATCCGGAAGACGAGTAAACGATTCTATTGCAAAGTTTGTGGCTGCTAAAGTAGTGAAGCTTCTTATTGCAAAAGGTGGAGTTATCAAAAACTCTAACGCTTTGATCTTAGGAGTTACATTTAAAGAAAATTGTCCGGACGTCAGAAATACTAAAGTCGTAGATATCTACAGAGAGCTTGCTGATTATGGAGTAAATGTTGATATTTATGATCCGTGGGCAAGCAAGGATGAAGTGAAACATGAATATGGAATTGATATTCTGGATGCCCTTCAGGAAGGTAAAAAGTATGATTCTTTAGTGATTGCAGTATCTCATAATGAGTTCCTGGAAATGGATCTGGATCTGCTTAAAAAAGAAAATGCTGTGGTTTTTGATACCAAAGCATGTTTAGACAGAAATCTGGTTGATGCAAGATTATAAAAGGTCATGAGCTATGATATCATCATCATTGGTGCAGGTCTGGTAGGATTGGCCACAGCCTATCAGCTTAAGCTGAAAAATCCTGATTCTAAGATTCTTATTTTGGAAAAAGAAAACGATGTGGCATTGCACCAATCGGGACATAACAGTGGAGTAATCCATAGCGGGATTTATTATAAACCGGGAAGTCTTAAAGCTAACAACTGTATTGAAGGGTATAATTCCGTTATTGACTTTGCCGAAAAACATGGCATACGATATGATCTTTGCGGAAAAATAATTGTAGCCACCTCACAGAAAGAATTACCACTTTTAGATAATATTTATAAAAGAGGTATTGAAAACGGACTACAGAGTTTAAAATATCTCTCAAGAGAAGAATTCCGCGAAATTGAACCCCACTGTGAAGGAATAAAAGCAATAAAAGTACCACAAACCGGAATTATTGATTATCCGGGAATCGCCAAAAAAATAAAAGAACTTTTTGAACAAGCAGGAGGTGAAGTAAGATTCAAAAATGAAGTAAAAAATATCATTGATAAAGGATCTGAAATTATTGTAAACACCAATATTTCCGAATTTAAAACCAAAAAGCTTATATCCTGTGCAGGATTGTATTCCGACAAAATAACCAAAATGACCAACGAAAAAAACGATGTGGTCATTATTCCTTTCAGAGGAGAATATTATAAAATCAAGGATGAAAAAAAATACCTTGTAAAACATCTTATTTATCCGGTACCTGACCCCAGTTTTCCGTTTCTCGGTGTTCACTTTACCAGAATGATT
Source organism: Chryseobacterium sp. X308 (assembly GCF_020733145.1). Taxonomy (NCBI): domain Bacteria; kingdom Pseudomonadati; phylum Bacteroidota; class Flavobacteriia; order Flavobacteriales; family Weeksellaceae; genus Chryseobacterium; species Chryseobacterium sp. X308. The sequence goes on along the minus strand of NZ_JAJFZH010000015.1, from coordinate 7,130 downwards.
GATGGTAATATAGAGGCTGGTCCCAACGCAGTTCTGGCTTTCAAAAAGGAAGGATACCACTTTTTCGATTTCAATTTCAACGAAACCATGCAAACCATGTTATGGCCGGGATTTAGAAAAATTGTAGCAAAATATGGAAAAACCGGAATGGGAGAAATGCACCGTTCACTTTCTAAATCTGCTTTTACTAAGGCGCTTCAAAAACTTTTACCGGAAATACAGGAGAGTGATCTTGTGGCAGGTGGTTCAGGAGTAAGAGCCCAGGCTTGCGATAGAAATGGAGGGTTGATTGATGATTTTGACATCGTGAAAAACGGAAACATTATTCACGTTAGAAATGCTCCCTCTCCTGCAGCCACTTCATGTCTTTCTATTGGAAAGAAGATAAGTGAACTTATCATGAATTAAACGCACCACTATATGCACTCAAAAAACTAAAAATATGAAAATTCAAATGGTTGATCTTAAAGGTCAATACCTGAAAATAAAAGAAGACATAGATGCTGGTATTCAGGAATGCATAGACAATACAGCATTTATTAATGGCCCTGCTGTAAAAGAATTTCAACAAAATTTTGAAGAATATCTGGGAGTAAAACATGTTATTCCATGTGCCAATGGAACAGATGCTCTTCAAATTGCCATGATGGCCCTTAATCTGCAGCCTGGCGATGAAATAATCTGCCCTGCTTTCACTTACGTAGCAACTGCTGAAGTTATTGGTCTTTTGGGGTTAAAACCTGTAATGGTAGATGTAAACAAAGATACTTTTGATATACAGCTGGAAGGTCTTGAAAAATATATTACCCCCAATACCAAAGCAATTGTTCCTGTTCATTTATATGGCCAAAGTGCTGATATGGAACAAATTCTTAAATTTGCAGAAAAACACAACCTTTTTGTTATAGAAGATAATGCTCAGGCAATTGGCTCTGATTATAAGTTTTCAGATGGAACCGTTAAAAAAACAGGAACTATCGGACATATCGGATGTACTTCATTTTTCCCATCAAAAAATCTGGGATGCTATGGTGATGGAGGCGCTTTGATGACAAATGATGATGAATTAGCTTTGAAAATCAGAATGGTTGCCAACCATGGTCAGGAAAAGAAATACTATCACAAAGTCTTAGGCTGCAATTCAAGATTGGATACCGTTCAGGCTGCTGTATTGAAAGTTAAGCTTAAACATCTGGATGAGTATTCAGCTGCACGAAACAGAATGGCGGATTATTATGATGCAAATCTTGCAGATATATCAGAAATTCAAACTCCTAAAAGAGCAGCGAATTCTACCCATGTATTTCATCAATATACTCTTAGAGTGAAAAATGGGAAAAGAGATGGATTACAAAAATATCTGGCAGAAAAGAATATTCCAAGTATGATATATTATCCTTTGCCTCTTTACAAACAGGAAGCTTTTCTTCAATATGTGCAAGAAGGTTTTAGTCTTCCGGTTACAGAACAGCTTTGCAAAGAAGTGATCTCTCTTCCTGTACATACAGAATTTGATCAGGAAGTGCTGGATATTATTATTACAGAGATTAAGAATTATTTTAATTAATATAAAGCAGATATGTCGGATTTTTTTGCACACGAAACGGCCGTTATTGACGAAGGATGTCAAATAGGAAACGGAACCAAAATTTGGCACTTTTCACATCTTATGACAGGTTGCATTTTGGGCGAAAAATGCAATATTGGACAGAATGTTGTCATTTCACCTAAAGTCGTTTTGGGAAAGAATGTAAAAGTTCAGAATAATGTTTCAATCTATGAAGGAGTAACATGTGATGATGATGTCTTTTTAGGACCTTCAATGGTTTTTACTAATGTAATAAATCCGAGAAGTGCTGTAAACAGAAAGAATGAATATCTGAAAACACATGTAGGAAAAGGAGCCTCCATAGGAGCCAATGCAACGATTGTTTGTGGGCATAATATAGGTCAGTATGCTTTTATCGGAGCAGGAGCTGTGGTTACAAAAGAAGTTCCGGATTATGCATTGGTAGTGGGAAACCCTGCCAGACAAATGGGTTGGATGAGCGAATTCGGGCATAAACTTCAGTTTGACACAGACAATATTGCCGTTTGTGAAGAAAATGGAGAAAAATACAAATTAGAAAATAATAAAGTTTCAAAAATTTAAATATGCAAATGAGTGAAAAAATAAAATTTGCAGTAGTGGGCTGCGGACATATTGGCAAGAGACATGCCGAGATGATCACAAGAAATTCTGAATGTGAGCTTGTAGCTCTTATAGACATAAAGGATAAATCTGCTTTAGGAATTGAAAGCTATGAGGTTCCTTTCTTTGCATCACTAGATGAATTTTTGAAATCAGGAATAGAAGCAGATGTTATCAATATCGCTACTCCCAATGGATTCCACTTTGAACAATCTTATAAAGCAATTGATGCCGGAAAGCATATTGTTGTAGAAAAACCGCTGACTTTGAACAAGCAGGATGCGGAAAAACTTATTTTTCAGGCTCTACACAAACACAAACAGGTTTTTGCTGTCATGCAAAATCGTTATTCTCCACCTTCCGCCTGGGTTAAAGAAATGGTAGAAAGTGGAAAATTGGGTGAAATATATATGGTTCAGCTTAACTGCTACTGGAATCGTGATGATAGATATTATAAGCCGGAATCATGGCATGGAAAGAAAGATCTGGATGGTGGAACATTATTTACACAGTTTTCTCATTTTATAGATATTATGTACTGGTTGTTCGGTGATATTACCAATATACAGGCAAAATTTGCTGATTTTAATCACCAGACTCTTACAGATTTTGAAGACTCAGGATTTATTAGTTTCGATTTCGTAAACGGTGGGATGGGAGCATTAAATTATTCTACTTCAGTATGGAATCAGAACCTTGAAAGTTCAATGACTATTATTGCAGAGAATGGTGCTATAAAGATTGGAGGCCAATATATGGATAAAGTTGAAGTGTGTAATGTGAAAGATTATGTTATGCCAGAATTACCACCTACAAACCCTGGGAATGATTATGGTGCTTATAAAGGTTCTGCCGCCAATCATCACTATATTATTGAAAACGTAGTAGACGTATTAAAAGGAAGAAATACTATTACAACCAATGCTTTGGAGGGGTTGAAAATAGTAGATATTATAGAAAGAATTTATGCCAATAAATAATCTTATTCTTCGGCTTAAAGAAATGCTTAGCAGTGATTTCAGGAAAAACCTCTTGGTGATGATCGGAGGTTCTTTCTTTGCACAATTAATACCTATTCTTTTTTCGTTCCTATTAACCAGAATATATACTCCAGAAGACTTTGGAGTATTTTCTAATTTTTCAGCGGTACTTTCATTCTTATTGGTGTTTATGATGCTTAAATATGAAATGGCTGTTATCCTTCCGAAAAAAGACTCAGTTGCAGCTAATTTAATCGTGCTGTGTTTAGGAATAGGCGTTTTCTTTTTTGCGTTGAGTTCTGTAATTATTTATTTGTTTGATAAATTTATTTATTTGGCTTTCAATTTTGAAAGTCGTAATAATTTTTTGGTGTACATTCCCTTGGCAGGATTGTTATTTTCAGCATTTAACCTCTTAAATGAGTGGTTTGTAAGGAAGAAATATTTTCAGAACCTTATTAAGAATAAAATTATTAATAACTCTTCAATTGCCGGAATTTCAGCATTACTTCCTCAGGTGAATATTTTAAGTCTTGGACTTATTAAAGGTCAGATTTTTGGACAGGTACTATCAGTTGTTTCAGGATTTTATATTGTTTTAAAGAAAGACAAAGCGAGTTTCAAAAATATTGACAAAAGAGTGATGAAGAAACTCTTTTTCAAGTATATTAATTTTGCTAAATTTAATATACCAGGCCAGTTGATTAATACACTGTCTGTCCAAATTGTTATTTTTTATTTAACATCTCAATTTGGATTTAAAGTAGTGGGATTTTATGCACTTACTGACCGATTTTTGGGTGTTCCGTTATCCTTTATCGGAAATGCTGTAAAGGATGTATTTAAACAGAAAGCTGCAGAGGATTATCGAAATAATGGAGAGTGTTCCGGAATATATAAAAAAACAACATTATTGTTAATAGCCTGTGCTTTACCACCATTCATCATTCTTTTTATTTTTGCTCCGGATCTTTTTGCGTTTTTCTTTGGCAGTCAATGGAAAGATTCCGGGATATTTGCACAGATATTATGTGTAATGTATCTACTGAGTTTTATAACGATGCCTACAGGATGGCTATTTGTAATTGCAGAAAAACAAAAATTTGATTTTTTATGGCAGATGTTATTTCTTATTTTTACTGTAGCATCATTAGGATTAGGGTACATTTTATTTAAGAGTGATGTCGTTTATACACTATTATTATTGTCTGTTGGAAGAAGTATTACGTATTTGATTCAAATGGTAATGACGTATAGACTTGCAATTGGAAAAGTTTAGACAACAATGAAAAGAAAAATTTTCGATCTTCTGAGGAATAAACTGAAAGTAAGATCATTAACTCATCTAAGAAATAAATATAAAAGGAAGTTCGATAAAAAAGTTTATCGAAAAAAAATTACATCTGAGGAATTAGCAGATAAATTCCGGAAAATGGGTGTCCAAAAAGGAAATGTAGTTTTTATTCATAGCTCTTGGGATGAATTTTATAATTATGATGGAACTCCTGAAACTTTTATAGACATGTTGCTAGATTTGATAGGTGAAGAGGGAACACTTTTAATGCCGTCATATCCATTGATAAGAAAGAAAGGGGGAACGTTTAGTATTAAAACAACCCCTACATTAGCAGGTTTATTGCCGGAAGTGTTCAGAAATTATAAAAAAATAGAAAGAAGCCTTGATTACCACTCTGTAGCTGCATTTGGAAAATTAGCCCGATACATAACAGAATCTCATGTATATTCTGAATCTTCTTGGGATGAAAATTCTCCATATTATAAACTTGCTGAAGTAAAAGCAAAAGTGTTTTCTTTAGGATTAGGAAAACATCACGTAGGAACTATAATGCACTGTGCAGACAGTATTTTAAGGAGAGAGTATGAATATTTTGATCTTTTTTTTAAAAAAAACGCGAGTATCAATATTAAAAAAGAGAATGGAGAAATCATTACTAAAAATTATCTGACTAAAGAAGATGACTTTTATTATAATTTTACCGAAAAATCGCACTGGGGAGTTGTAAAAAAATATTTTGACTCGGGTAAATATAAAATAGATAAACTTTCAAATCTTGATATCACAATGTTTGATGCTGAATATGTTGTTCATCGTGCTATTGAATTAGGCAGAAAAGGAATTGTTGTTTATACAGATCCGGATCCAAAAAAATATACATTTAGTAAATAAATATTACTTATGAAAAAAAATCTGATTGAATATTTTATCAACACATCAAAGCGATTTCCTGATAAAACAGCTGTCGTAGAAAATGAAGATAAAATCAGCTTTAAAAATCTTTATAAAAGAACTGCTATTCTGGCAATGCTATTGCTGGCAAAAAAAGATATTTTAAACAAGCCGGTGGCAGTTTATTTACCCAAATCCATCCACTGCGTAACAGCAGATCTTGGGATTATGTTTTCTGGAAATGCCTATTTAAATCTGGATGTTAAAAGTCCTTTGCAAAGAGTTTCCGCAATTTTAAATCTTGTTGAACCTGAATATTTAATTACAACAAATGCTTTTAAGAAGAATATTGAAAGTATTTATCCCGAAGAGAAACTGATCATCATTGATGATATTGATTTTGACCAGGCTTTTGATCAAGAGAAAGAGCCTCAAGATCTCTATTTAAGGCTTGAGAATAGATCTATTGACACTGATATGTCTTGTATTATTAATACTTCAGGATCAACAGGAGTACCTAAAAGTGTAGCCCTGAATCACAGAAGCTTTATAGACTTCATTGAAATATCCAATGATATATTTAAGTTTTCAGATAATGAAATTATAGGATCTCTTTCTCCTGTGATTTTTGATATTTACAGCTATGAATTATGTATGTTGATGGCGCATTCCAGTACAATAGTAGTACTTCCGGAACATATGGCGGCATTCCCTATAAAAATCCTCGAAGTACTTGAAAGGGAGAAGGTAAGCTTTATCTTCTGGGTACCTACCATTATGGTGAATATTGCCAATATGGATCTTTTGAAAACAATAGACCTATCCTCTTTAAAGCTGGTTTGGTTTGCTGGTGAAGTATTCCCTACAAAACAATTTAACTATTGGTACAAGTCTTTGTCCCATACAAAATTTGCCAACCTGTATGGACCTATAGAAATCACACTTGACTGTACTTATTATATCATAGACAGAGAGTTTAGTGATAATGAGCCATTACCGATAGGGTTTCCCTATAGAAATACAGATGTATTAATCATTACTGATGAAAATAGACTAGCAGAGAAAGGTGAAGAGGGAGAATTATGTGTGAGAGGTTCTTCTTTAGCTTTAGGATACTACAATGCTCCTGAAAAAACAGCAGCAGCATTCGTTAACAATCCGCTTAATAAGCATTATCCTGAAACAATTTACAGAACGGGAGATATTGTCTCTGTCAATGAAAGAGAAGAAATAATATTTAAAGGAAGAAAGGATACCCTTGTAAAACACCAGGGGTACAGAATTGAATTAGGCGAAATAGAGCATATTGTTGTAAACACTCTTAAGCTTGTTAAAAACGCTTGTTGCGTTTATGACAGACAAGGAAAAGAGATTGTTCTGGTTTATGAAAATGATACAAAAGTAGAGCCTAATGTCTTCAGAAAAGAAATCTTAAACGTACTTCCTAAATATATGATCCCAACCTCTTATAAGTTTCTTGAAGAAATGCCTAGAAATCCTAATGGTAAAATAGACAGAGCACTATTAAATCAACAAATCAATTCTTAAATGGAAGAAACAGGAGCACTTGGCTTTAATCTTATTAATGAAGATCAAGTAAGACTTAGAAGTAAAACATTTCGTACAAATTTCTTTTTGTCTGAAGAAAAGTTTGGTTTCCTCACTGATGGAAAAAAAACAATTGCATACCGTTCTGAAAATGGATTGTATTTCCTGATTGAACAAGATAACTTCTATAAATTTTTTTTTATCACAAATGATCTTAATGATC
>NZ_JAJFZH010000014.1:0-131615 GCF_020733145.1 Chryseobacterium sp. X308 | reverse complement strand
TTGTTCACCCGCCGCAGCTTACTATTTTCAGACTGAATTATTTTTTTTCTTCAGTTGCTGTTTCTTTTTTGTCATCTGCCTTATCAGCAGATTTTGCTCCAAAGCGCGCTTCCGTCATTTCTCTTGAAACTGCTGCTTTTTCGAATTTCAGTTTTCCGGATAATGTTTCGATTACAAAACCATCATCCTGAACCTGAGCGATTCTTCCGTGAAGACCTGATGTAAGAACTACTCTTGTTCCTACTTTAAGGTTTTCCTGAAAGTTTTTTTCCTGCTTCTGTTTTCTCATCTGAGGTCTGATCATCAGGAAGTAAAACCCTACGAACATCACACCCATCATAATCAGCATCATTGATGAAGATCCTTGTGGCTGTGCCTGTAAAAATAATGTCAACATATTTTAAATATTATGGTTGAATGTTCGCAGTGAACGTTAATCTGATTGGCGATTTTTCCACGTTTGCAAAAACGTCAGCATACTTCTGAACATTTCCGTCGAAGCTTGAAGAATCAAAGTGCAAAGTAACTTTTCCTTTTTTACCCGGCATGATTGGCTCTTTTGTAAAATCAGGAGCTGTACATCCGCATCCTGGCTTCACTTCAGAAATAATTAATGGATTTTTCCCTGTATTGGTAATTTCATATACATGCTCTACTTTATCTCCTTTTTTAATTTTACCAAAATCAAAGCTGTTTTCAGATAAAGCTACAGAAGTAGATGGTTCGTTGGAAACCGGAGCTGCCGTTTCACCGGTTACAGCTGCTGCTGTAGAATCAGTGGTTACCGGAGCCGCAACAGCTGCAGAATCAGTAGTTGCAGTTTCAGTACTTTGAGTTTCTTTGTTTTCTTTTTTACATGAAACTAACCCAAAGCCTATAATTGACAAGGCGATAATTGATAACGTCTTTTTCATTTTATATTCTATTTTGATCTTTACAATATTTATCTAAAATACCATTGATGAAAATATTGGAACGGTCTGTAGCAAATACTTTTGCAATTTCAATATATTCATTAATGATCACTCTTGAAGGTGTGAAAGCAAAGTTATCAAGCTCTGCAATGGCTGTAGATAAAATTACTTTATCCATAAGAGAAACTCTTTCAAGATCCCAGTTTTCAAGTCTTTCTTCCAGCTTCTTTTCATTGTTTTCCCAGTTGTTCAGGGTATCTCTCAACAATTTTGCAGCAAATGTTTTATCTTCTTCATCTTTAATCATTTTGATCAAAGTTCTGCTTTCTTCATCTTCTCTCAGGAAACCGATCGTTTTTTGTACCATTGAATTGGCGATATGGATATCATCATACCATGAAAGTTCCTTATCACCTAAATAATCATGAAAATCTTCATTCTCAGCAATATATCTTAAGAATAATTTCCCAATAAATTTCTGATCTTCTTCAAAAGAATATCCTTCTTCTTTCATGAAATCCTGATAACGTTTTCCAGCAGTAATTCTCTGGAAAGTTTTTACCAACAAGTCATCATGCATATCCCACTTCAATTGCTTGTGCTGACCTGTAAAAAATAATCTTTCAGGATTTTCTTCCAGCTTACGCAATACCTGGTTGTTGATGAATTTTTGGTTAGGATTAATATCAGCATCAGTTTTAAGAAATTTATTCTTACCAATTTCGATCTGATTCTCTGCCAAATCTTTCAGACCCACCAAAAAGTTGAGCTGATAGATGTATAGATAATAGATTTTCTCTATCCCGGCAAACATGTTTTTCTCTAAAACATCAAATTTTACAGGATTTTGGTAGTAAGAATACACGGTCTGTACTACTTTTTCACGGATTTGTCGTCTTCCTAACATTCAAAGAGCTTTTTTATGGCTGCAAAGATACAAAATTTAAAATTGATGAAATTCGTAGTGTGATGACATTTTTGTAATTTTGTCAAACTATATGAAAGCGCTAAAAACCTTAAACCCTTATTTTTGGAAACACAAAATACTATTGTTTTGGGGGGTACTCTTTATCATCGCCAGTAATTTCTTTAATATATATAAAGTTCAGTTTGTAGGAAAATCTGTTGATGAACTTACAAAAAATGGGAATCTCGGCTTCAACCAACAGGTTTTAATCTATGTTGGAATTATTGTAGGATGTTCTCTTTTAACCGGATTCTTCACTTTTATGATGAGACAGACCATTATTGTTGCGTCAAGAAGAATAGAATATGAGCTTAAAAATAAAATTTACAGACATTACCAGGATTTATCTTTAACGGATTATAAACAGACCACTATCGGAGACTTAATGAACAGATTGAGCGAAGATGTTGTTGCCGTAAGGATGTATCTTGGTCCCGGGGTGATGTATGTAGCCAATCTGATTGTCCTAGTGTTGATAACAGCGATCTACATGGTAAAAACAGATGCTTCCATGACGATGTGGACTTTACTTCCTCTTCCTCTTTTATCGTATGCTATTTATAAGGTAAGCTCAATCATCAATAAAAAGTCAAAGATCATGCAGAAAAGCCAGTCTGCTATTTCAACTTTTGTACAGGACAGCTTTTCCGGAATCCGCGTGGTAAAATTTTTCGCCAGAGAAAAATATATCGAAAAAAACTACGGCATCAAAGTTACTGATTATCAAAACAAGGCCTTAGATCTGGCCAAGACAGAAGCGTATTTCTTCACCATTATTCTTTTCGTTATCGGTTTATTAAACGTAGCCATCATCTGGATTGGAGGTGCCAAATATATTGCCGGAGAATTAAGTATCGGTAAGATTGCTGATTTCTTCATGTATATCAACACCCTGATTTTCCCGTTCTCTATGGTAGGATGGGTAACTTCTGTGAATCAGAGAGCTGAAGCGTCTATGCAGAGGATCAATGAATTCATGGATAAAAAATCCGAGATCATTAATACTAATTTTGAAAACTATCCTATCAAAGGAGATATTGAATTCAGAAATGTTTCTTATGTATATCCAAATACGGGAATCAAGGCACTGGATAATTTAAGCTTTAAAGTAAAAGCCGGAGAGTCATTGGCTATTATGGGTAAAACCGGAAGTGGAAAGTCAACAATTGCCTTGCTGTTATGCCGATTAATAGATCCTACAGAAGGGGAAATTTTAATTGATGGCAAAAACCTGAAAGACCATAATCTGGAGAACTACAGAAACTTTATCGGGTATATTCCTCAGGAAAGTTACTTATTCTCTGATTCTATTGAAAATAATATCGGTTTTGCCATTGATCATCCTTCTCACGAGAAAGTAGTAGAATACTCAAAAATTGCAGATGTTCATAAGAATATTGTAGAGTTTAAAGATCAATATAAAACACTTGTTGGTGAACGCGGAGTAATGCTTTCGGGGGGACAGAAGCAGAGAATTTGTATCGCAAGAGCCTTAATTAAGGACCCCAATATTATCATTTTTGACGATTCTTTGTCTGCTTTAGACACAGAAACTGAGCAGAATATTCTGGAAAATATTGATAGAAAAATCAGTAATGCCACTTCCATAATTATCACACACAGAGAGTCTAGCGCTCAAAAAGCCCATCAGATTATCAACCTTACTGAAATTGCCAATTCTGTAACCGCTTAGCCATTTCGTTCTCAATTGTTAAATAAATCATAAAAAAAATTTTGTGATTAAAAGAATTCTTTTATATTTGTTCTTAACAAGATTAAAAAATATCTAACAATGAGTGAATACAAGGAACGCCATGAAAATGAGATTTTCACGAAGGTGTTAAAAGCAGGAAGAAGAACTTATTTCTTTGATGTGCGCGAGACGAAAGCAGGAGATTATTATCTTACAATCACTGAGAGTAAGAAGAATTTCGGAGAGAATGGGGAAGCTACATTCGAGAAGCATAAAATTTACCTTTACAAGGAAGATTTTAAAAGTTTCCAGGAGATGTTTAATGAGTCCACAGATTTCATCATTAATGAAAAGGGTGAGGATGTAATTTCAGAAAAACATGACAAAGACTTCAAAAGCAGATCTTTTACAATTGATTCTGACGACGAAGTTTAAAAAAAATACCTAAAAACACAAGCATCTGAAAAAGATGCTTTTTTTATGCTCTGAAATTGTTATATATAAAAAAACGGGCTAAAGCCCGTTTCTATTGAATATTAACATTTAGTTATTCCCTTTTTCCGTATTTTACTGATACTATTTCTTTTGAATCTTCTTTATCGAAAGATGCTGATTTCAGGAAACTGTATAACACATCTGGCAGCTCACTCTGACATGGATCTTCTGAATTTCTGTTATTCATGCTGTTCACACTATTATTTGTAACATTTGCGGCAGAAAACATGACAATCCCCCCATCATTTCTAAGAGTAGCTAACTCTTCATTCTTAGTACTTGAATCAAAATTTCCGAAGCACATTACATTGTTTTTGGTTTGCAGAACAGGAAATTTTTCAGAAGTTATACCGGATAAGGTATTTCCATTCAGTTTAAATAATTTATAATCCCCATCAAAATTCCTGTGAGCAATAATTTCAGCAGCACCATCGGCATCAATATCTCCAACAGCCAGCCCCTTCCAATCTGAGGCAGAGCCCCAATTTGTAAATTCAGTAATTTTTGTGAGAACACCACTATCGTTTACACGATAAACATGAATACCATTATTTACAGCATTACTATCATCCGCATCAACAAGCAGCACAATCTCATCTTTGCCATCTTTATCTAAATCACCTGATGCTACTGCTTTAATTTTAGAACTTGCAGCCAGGTTAAGTGTATTGACATATACTGACTGTATATCTGTGCCAACAAATTTATATACCCTAACTTCTTTATTAAAATTTCTTACTGTGATAACATCATCTTTTTCTCCACTTATAAAATTTCCTGCAACAACACCTGCCCATTCGGACTGGGTTCCCCATCCTGTATATTTAGCATGCTCAACAATATTACCATTTTCAACTTTTAGGACGTAAAGACCATTTTCGGTAGCATCTGCATGATCATTTAAAGCTATGATCTCACTTTTATTATCTCCAAAAAAGTCGCCGGCGGCCAATCCTTTCCAGTTATTGGAACCACCATATACTTTACTGGTGGTAACCTGACGAAAGGCTCTGTCGTGAGGCTCTAAGGTTTGCATTAAGCCGTCAAAATTTCTGATAACAACAAATTCATCATCGCTATCTCCATCAAAATTACCGCTGGCAACACCTCTCCAATCAGAGTCTTCTCCATATTCATGATCCGTATTGACGGGCACAACTAAGTGTTCAAAATTTGATAAAAGTGCCCAAGTTATCGAAGAATCAAATACCGTTATATTGCTATAATAATTTTTAGCAGCCTGCAGATCTGAAACGATCTGATATAACGTTTGATCATCATATTGAGATAAATATAACCATAAATAAGCTGTATAAGTACCATATCTAGGGGTCACAGTAGGATCAGAGGTATTAATATTATACTTGATATTCCAATTCTCACCATTATAATTAACTCCATTTTTTATATGTAAAGGAGAGATATAAATATCTTTTGTCAACGTTTTAGTATAGGCATTGATATCTGCAGTGGTATAAATAAGGTTTCCATTGATTGAAATACCATACTTATTACATTCATAAGGAAAAGCAGCAGTCAAATCAGCATGGGAAATATCTTCACGCAAAGTATCATGCTTCCAGTAGGTCCAGACATTAGATCCTAAGTTGGTATTAAGTTGTGTATTTGCTTTTATAAAATTGGCAATTTGATTGAGCTGGACAAGATAATTGTTTTCATTCGTTGCCCTGTACATCTGCACCAGCACTCTTCCAACGGAACTTTGCATATTAAAAGGTAAAATTACTCCCGGAAAACTTATTGGCGGATTATTATCACTTCGTTCTTTATAATAACCTATAGTGTTACTAGGAGTAGAACCTGATTCTGTATACCATTGGCCTGCATGGTAAGCCAGAGTCTCTTTTATTTTTTGGATGAGATCATTAGCAATTGTTATATAGCTTTGACCTGCATATCGGCCTGTTGAATTATATGTTAAGTTTTGAATAGCAGTATTATTTTTAACTATTGCTGCAAACTTAGCCATAGGATATGTAATATTGGCACTGTGCACCAGATGAGAATAAGGAAGCCCAGTATCGCTTACTGCATTATAATGGTTGGTAGACCAGGCAGCACCGGAAACATGGCGATAATCGTAAATTATCGGGTATCCCAATGTAGGATTTCTCAAGTCATCTCTCCTGTCAATTGTATTCCCAAAACACTTGATCAAAGTTTCTGCATATTTTTTTTCAAGATTTTTTTCATACATTAAAACCAATGCTTCCATATGGGCAGGTACAGCCCACGCGAACTCAAGCTGATCTGGACTTGTTGAATTACCATCCCATTGATCAAGTCCTCTTGTATCAAAAAGACGTTTATAATAAGATTGGGAACCTGATTGCGAATAAGATTTTATTGCAAAAAAGGCAATAAGAATTGTAAAGATTTTTTTCATGTTAATAGCTTTGAGATTTTTCTAACGATTATGGTTTAAACAAATATAAGCGTTTCAGAGAATTATCATAGAATTTATTTTATTAGCTTTCAGACAATTCCAGCAAGACAGGTGAAAATTTTAAAGCTCAGACTTAAAAAAAATTAAAAAAAATATAGCCTTTCAAATTTTGAAAGGCTATCAATAGGTTAAAATTTAGAAATGACTTATTCCTTAATAAATTGTTCTTTCATTATTTTATTTTCTGCGACTATATTTAGGATATAGTTTCCTTTTGGAAATGCTGAAACATTTATTGTTGATTCTTTTGTAGTTTTTATGAGCTGTCCTGTTGAGTTGTAAATTTCAACCTTTAAAATTTTATCACTAGTTTTTATATGTAAAAAATCTTTAGCTGGATTTGGATAAATTTTAAAATCATGAATTGGTAATTCTGCAACACCAAGGTTTCCCATCAATTCGTAAGCTCCAGCATCTGGATTACCCATACGGGCTGTTCCTCTGATATCATCTGTGGGCGCATCTGTCAGCATTCCGTAATTGACAGCAACGCTACTGGGTAACAAGGACAAACCATCATCTGAAGTTCTTAAAACTCCATCAGCTCCAAAAATATTGGTTTCATCGGTAAAGCCGGGATTAGTTTGGAATATATTATTAGGATAACCATATAAAGAATTTTGGTTTGCCAAAGTATAAAATCCCTGTGGCAACTGAAACAGGTTATTATAAAAGTAATTTTCAGCCGGCCAGTCATTATGATTTTTATAATCTGCTCCGGGCTGATTATCCGTACCATTGATATTACCCCAGAATATATTGTTTTTCACATAATTATTTCCCAGATAGGTAAAAAATCCGCCTCCTCTTGTTCCTTTATTTTTATAAATGGTATTGTTGATGACTTTATTGCTTCCGTAATAAAGAAAAATTCCTCCTCCCATATAGTTTGAAGTATTTTCATAAAGCAGATTATTGACGATGAGATTTGAACCCTTTTCAGTATAAATACCGCCACCGCCATAATAATAGGTATCAATCTGACTGATTCCACCTTTATTTTTAGCAATTACATTTTTACTAATTACATTATTTACACCCAAAACTGCATAGATACCTCCGCCGTCGCCTGTAGCTGTATTATCGTGAATATAGTTATTGGTAATGGTATTCGTTCCTTGAAATACAATCACACCTGCGCCGTCATAAAAAGCTTTATTATTATAAATCTCATTGTTAGAAATGATATTATTACCATTTGAAGTATAAATACCTCCACCGGAATAGCCGGAGTTCAAATAAATTCTGTTATTGGAAATTGTATTATTTCCATTAATAAAATAGATAGCAGGACCTGCTAATCTCGAAACAATATTTCCGCTTACATTATTATTAACAGTGCCAACAGCAAAACCATTGGAAATGGAAAATCCGTCTAATTTTACTCCAATAGCGCTGGCAATATTCGCTGCAAACAGCACCACATGATAGCAATTATCATTTTTAGTTCCTAAATCTCCCAGGTCGCCGCTTAAGAGCGTTATATTGATGTTTAAATTCCGGTCTGTTAAAGAAGTTTCTGTTCCATTAAAACCACCGTAGACTGAAATACCATCTTTTAAATAAAACGTCTTATCTCTGGTATCTGAAGGAGAAGGATTTCCAAACGGATCTCTGGTAGGAAAATATGTTCCGGCGGCAACCCAGACTTCATCTCCAATCTGACTGCTATTGATTACTTCCTGCAAATCATTGCCTGCCGTAGCCCATGAAGTGTAGGGTGCGCTTCCGGTGGTGGAATTAATATTCACATATCGTACTGTTGAGGAAATTACAATGAAATTGAATATAAAAAGTAAAAAGTAGATCTTTTTCATTACCCGATAATGTTTTATAATTATCGTGCAAATATACTTTTTCTAAGCCAGGATAAAAAAAATAACACACCAAAAAGTGTCATTTTAATACAACTTGATTGTTTTTGGGACATAAAAAAAGCATATTTTCTTTTTGAAAATATGCTAATTTAGGGTGAATGATGGGTCTCGAACCCACGACCTTCGGAACCACAATCCGACGCTCTAACCAACTGAGCTACAATCACCGTTTTCTGAGTGCAAATATAGGACAATTTCCTCAACTACCAAACAATTCCATCAAAATTTTTCAAAGAAATTAATCTTTCAGACGTAAAGCCCTCAGCATAAGCAACTCCCGATAACCGCCCTAAATCCTGTGCCCGGTACGTTAAGCTTTCATAAAAGTCTTTTGTGGTAATGGGAGTCTCAGGTTCTTTAGAAGTTGGGTCATAAAACTGAGTTTTGTACGCCATACAAGCTTCCAGTTTTTTAGGCAGATACTCTGAAATGTCAATAACAAATTCCGGTTTAATATCTTTCCACTGAATATAATGAAAAATATGTTTTGGCCTCCACACTTCCTGAGATTCGCCTTCCAGCACGGTTTCAATTTTTCTCAGTCCGGACAAAAAGCACGCATCCGACACTAATTTCGCTCCTTTTGCATGATCCGGGTGTCTATCATCAATTGCATTAGCCAAGACGATTTCTGGCCTGTATTTGCGGATCATTTTTACGATCCTCATTTGATATTCTTCGGAATTTACCAAAAATCCATCTTTCATTCCAAGATTCTCTCTTGCAGAAAGCCCCAGGATTTTTGCAGCATCCGCTGCTTCAGTTTTTCTGGTTTCATCTGTACCTCTTGTTCCGAGCTCTCCCCTTGTAAGATCTACAACAACACATTTTTTTCCTTCAGAAACCATTTTAGCAATAGTTCCGCCACATCCAAGTTCTACATCGTCAGGATGTGCACCAAAAGCAAGTATATCAGTTTTCATAAACTCAAAGATAGGATTTAAAATAAAAACTTCCCAAACATTACGTATGGGAAGTTTTAATATCTATAATTTAAAATTTAAATTACTTGTTGATTTCGGCATTTAATTTAACAGCATCCTGGTAAGTAGGGTCTAACTGTAAAGACTTAGCAACATAATCTTTTGCTTTTGCTATATCCGAATCTTTGCTCATGTATGCTACTGCAAAGTAAGCGTAAGCAAGAGTCTGTTTGTTAGCTTCCTGATCAGCAGGTTTTACCGTGCTGATGAATTTCTCATAAGCCAATTTTGCAGCTTCATTGTTTCCTGCCTGCTGGTAAGAATACCCTTGGCTGTAATATGCCGGAGCCCAATCAGGAAGAAGTGCTGACATTTTTTGCCATGTAAGGATTGCTCCATTCCAGTTTTTAACATCCTGGTAAGCTGTTGCTAACTTAAATAATGAATCAGAATCCTGGCTGTTGGCAGCAACTTTCTGTTTCAATGCTTCAATTTCAGGATTAGTAGGTCCTTTATCAGCTTCTGCCTGAGAAGCTCCTCCACCACCTGCGATGTTTGCCAATTCAAGATCCCACTTCATTGTTTCATCCTTAGCAGCTTTTGCAATACCCACTTTTTGCTGAGCTTCAGCCATTAAAGCAGATTTTTTAGCTGCATCTTTTTCATCTTTTGCTAAGCCGGCAGCAATAAGTCCCTGTAAACCTTGGTCTGCAGGCAATATTCTTGTTTTCTCAGCCTGCGAAACGAAAGTATCCATATTTTGCTTAGCTTCTGCATAATTTCTATCTGCATATGCATTATAAGCTCTCAATTTGAATTTGATAGGATCATCAATTTTATCAAAAATCTTATCTAATACCATTTTAGAGTTTGCATAATCTTCATTCGTGAAATATAGTTTTGCAATTTCTAATTGGGTATATGGATCTTCATCAGCATATTTTGTATAGTTGATAAGATCTTGAGTAGCCTTTGCATTTTGCTGGTATCTGATATCGTAACCAGCCAATGCTTTGTACGCAGGAGCGTATGTAGGATCTACAGCAATTGCTTTATCAACGCTTTCTTTCGCTTTTTGCCACACTTGAGCAGCCATCCATAAAGTAGCCATTCTCGTGTAAACTGAAGCTTTATTTTTTGCTACAGGTAACGCCTTGTCGTAAGCAGACATGGCTTCTCCCGGAGATCTTTTCAATCTGTAAGCATCTCCTAATGTATAATAATAATGTGCAGGAACACCTTTTTTCTCAGCTTTCTCAATAGCTTTAGTCAAAAACTGGATTGCCAGGTCCGGTGAACTGTTTTTCTCGAATAAAGTTAAAGCTTCTGCTGCTCTGAAAAGAACTTCAGCATCTTTTTCTCTTGAATCAGCAACTACTTTTTGAATTTCAGCAACAGCATTTTTATCGCCTTTACCTAATTTAACAGCAGCTAAACCAATTTTGTTCAGATAGCTTTTACCATCAGCAGCTAATCCTTTGTTAAAGTTTTCAGTTGCCTTAGCATAATCCGGTTCTCCTTGTCTTAAGAAAGTATTTCCTAAATAGAAGTAGTTTTCAGCTGTAGGCTCTTTAGCGATCATTTCAGTGAAGTTTGTTTTCGCCTGCGCAAATTTATCACTGTCTATACTGTTGATACCATCCTGCAGTGTTTGTGCAGAGGCAAAACCGGTAAAAAATACCACGGCTGCTCCAAAAGCAATCTTCTTTACATTCATATTCATTATATCTTTCATTTTATATTTTCTAATAATTGAGTTTTATTATACACAATTTTCAGACCAAATCAAAATTTTTAATAAGGACAAATTGTGAATTTAATATTTTTTAACGCATCTGAACTTCTCTCTTATAAATGTTATAAGGTTGTAAGCCTTCTTTCTGTACAATTTTCTGTCCTAAATGGGTACATGAAAATCTTATAAAACCGTTGGCAATATTAAAGTTACCTTCATTAATCAGGAAATAAAGAACTCTGGTAAACGGGTATTCCATCGTGCGAAGTCCATCAAAATCTGCAGTATACGATTTTCCTTTCTCTACCACAGGAAGTACCTTCACCATGTCTCTCAGTTTTTCTGAAGTTTTATCATAGGGACGGCTGAAAGTATTCAATCCAATAACGCCTATTTTATCAGGATATTTTCCCAATTCCTCTATAATCTTCTGATTTCCCGGAATAATAGAAAATTTCAGGTCTTTTGGCTGTTTTTTTAATTTCTCAGCAACAAAGTTCAGGTTACTCGAGTTGGTTCCGTCAAAAATAAATTCTTTTTTATCAGACATCAGACCGCTGCTGATTTCTTCCATTGAAATACTTTCTTTCGGAGAATCTTTAGGAACAACAAAAACCACCGCATCCGCAGCAAATTTAGCAGGAAGGAACTTCAGATCTGTTCTTTCCTCATATGTTTTAATTTCTTCAGGATTAAGATTTCTGGACATCACCACCACTTTAGCACTTCCTTTCAAAAGATCAAGAAGTCCTAAGTCTTCTTTCTTGGTTTCTACTTTGATATGTGTTTCAGGATAGTTGATCATATAGCCTTCGGCTAATGCTTCTGTGACGCTTTGAAAAGATTCGTCAGTGAAAATGGTAAGATCACCTTTGTGATAGGAAGGAGCATTTTTCTCCTTTTTGCAGCTTGCAAGCATTATGCTCAGTACAAAAATTACTGCAAGCTTGAAACTATTCTTCATTTCTCGATTTTTTAATTCTTGAGATCGCCCTGTAAATTCTGAAAATACCATAAATAATAAGCACTACTCCTAGTGCGTACGCAACAGCAGGCTCTAAAATAGTAAAGAAGAATTTGTAGACAATCACTACAATTCCTAAAACGATATAAAACAATCCCGTAACCAGGGATAACCAATTGAACATCATGTAACAAAAATACCAAAAAAAATAAAAAGAGAAGCATAAGCCTCTCTTTTTATTTATATTTTGAATAAATAAGTCTTATTCAAAGTTCATCGTAAATGGTACGCTATAGTAAGATCTAACGCTCTCCCCGTTTCTCTTCGCAGGAGTCCATTTTTTAAGTTTCTTAACTACACGCATCGCTTCACTGTTGAAGTCGCCGTTTGGAGATTTTTCTTCAATAGTAACATTCGAAACAGTACCGTCTTTTTCTACAACGAACTTAAGCTTCGCTTTAAGTGTTCCTTCACCTCCTTCCATCAAAGAAGTATCAAAGTTATCACCCAGGAACTTTCTCAATGCTCCCATACCTCCAGGATATTCTGCAGACTGGTCAACATCTTTATAGATCTCGTTAGGGTTGTTCGCTTTTACTTCTACTGTACTAGCTTTAGTACCTGTAGATGGTGGCGGCGGTGGTGGTGTATAAGCCGGAGCTTTTACCCCCTCCTGATTCTGTAAACCAGTTGTTGTTTCCAACTGCTTAGAAATCGGCGGTGGTGGAGTTTCAATTTTCGGAGCTTTTACAGGCTCAGGAACTACGTTCTGAATAACCTCAATTTTCTCCTCTTCTTTTGGAGGTGGAGGTGGTGGAGGTGGTTCTTCTTCTTTAGGCTGCTCGATAATCGGATCTTCTTCGATAATATCTACCAAATCTGCCTTTACTTCCTGCTTAGGCGGAGCTGTAAGATTTTTAATCGTAAGATAGATGAACGGAGACAAAGCTGCCAAAAGGAATAATGCTGTTCCGATAATAAAAGACTTGGTTAAAAGTCTCGGATACTGATGTCTAAGATCATAGGCACCATATTCCTTGTTTCTATTTTCAAATACGATCTCGTCTAAAGTAAGATTCTGACCGTATACATTTTCATCTGCCATAGATTAGATATAACAATTTTATGGTTAAATTACTTTGTAGCAGCAGCCGGTGCAGCAGCACCTCCTACTTTTTTCTCATAAATAGCTTTTTCCCAAGGCTTGATATCAGTAACCCCGTACTGCTCACTTTTGGTAATTGCCATTTCATCAAGAATATCAACAAAGTTCTTATATACAGCATCGTCAGTTGGCTTAATGATCACGGTAAATTTCGTTTGATCTGCAGCTCTAGATTTTGCCTGCTGAATTACTTTTCTAATTCCTTCTCTATCAAGGGTAGTTTCCATAAGAGTCTGGTCATTCAAGGAAGTAGCATCCTGCTGGTGCCAGAAAACTCTGTTATTTTTTCCTAATAAGATAGAAATTGAGTTAGAAAGTTTAATTTCTGTTGGAGGTGGTTTTTGTTTTTCATCTTTCGGTTTAGCCGGAAGACCCAAATCCATAACGTTCGGTTTACTGAACGTAGTTGTGAACATAAAGAAGGTAATCAATAGAAAACCCAAGTCCACCATCGGAGTCATATCGACTCTGGTACTTTGCTTCTTGGAACGGACCTTGCCGCCCTTGCCGCCTTTCTCTTGTACTTGTACTTCTGCCATTTCTATCGATATTATTCGTTAGGTTTACCTTCTTGTGATGTAATCAACCAAAATTTAAGAAAATCAATATCTCTTAAACCCTCAAATAGACTTTTAACTTTAGGATACTCAGTTGTAACGTCACCTTTAATCGCTAACTTGTAGTCAGGGTTAACGCTCAAACTTTCTTTTACCCAATCAATTAATTGTTTATTTGTACTGTCCATAGGAATACCTGTAGGACTCTTATAATTTTTCTGCTCATCTGCAGGCAAATCCAAATACCCTTTAAGTTGGTTCATTGGAACTCCAATTGCCTGAATTTTCTGGAAAGCTGCTTTTTGGTTGTTGTCAAAAGTAATACCATACTTTTGTCCCATTTTATCCAAAAGTGCAAGTCTTTCTGATGCATTTTCTACTGGCTGGAAATAGAATTTTCCGTCCGGAGTAGCGTTGATAGTCATTAAACTAGCATCAGGAAGCAATTTTTCCGAAATTGAAGATGGCGGTTTGATCTGCTCCACGTCAGGTTTTTTAAACTGAGTGGTCAAGATAAAGAACGTAAGGAGTAGGAACGCAACGTCACACATTGCAGTCATGTCCGTAATTACTCCATGTCTTTTTGGTTTGACTCTCGCCATTATTATAAAATATTTTTAATTAAACTTCTTTTAATTGCTAATGCAAATATCTTGCTAATTCTTAGTTGAATTCAGCGAAAGACTGTTGGATACTCATAGAGATCTCATCGATCTTGTAAGTTAATCCGTCAATTTTAGATGTAAAGAAGTTATAAAGGATAATAGCGATTGCTGAAGTACCAATACCTAAAGCTGTGTTGATCAAGGCTTCAGAGATACCAGTAGATAGAGCAGCAGCATCCGGAGTACCACCTCCTGAACCTAATGCGAAGAACGCCTTAATCATCCCGATTACCGTTCCAAGTAGTGCTACTAACGTTGCAACAGTACCTAAAGTAGAAAGGATCATCATGTTTTTCTCAAGCATTGGCATCTCAAGAGTAGTAGCTTCTTCGATAGCTTTGTTAAGCGCTACCATTTTCTGCTCTTTATTTAATGTAGTATCGTGAGAAAGTGCTTTGTAAGTAGTAAGACCTTCTTTTACCACATTACCAACAGAACCTTGTTGTCTGTCACACTCTTCGATAGCTTCGTCGATTTTGTTTTGGTTTAGTAAGCTTCTTACCTGTACAACAAAGTTGTCTAAGTTTCCTTTTCCAGCTGCTTTACCAAGAACGAAATATCTTTCAAAAGAGAAAACGATTACAGTAATCATGAAAGTAATCAAGATTGGTACGATAACCCCTCCTTTGTAGATAATACCTAAAAACGATTCTGGGTGAATGTCTTTTCCTTCAACACTTGAAAAAGCTACAGAACCACTTCCTAGTTTATCTGCATCTTTAAAGTTTCCTGGGCTACCAAGAACGAATAAATAAATACATACTCCTATAGCAAATAGAATAGGAATAATAACAGCTGGATTTAAACCTCCTGCCTTTCTAGCAACTACTTGCTCATCATTTTTTGAAACATTCATTTCCATATTTAACTAAATTATATTGTTTTAAAATTTTACAGGGTGTAAATTAAAGGCAAAATTAATTAAAATGCAAGAGTCTTAATTAAACATTTTGCTTTTTTTTGATAAAGAAATTTTAATACGATTTCGAAATAATAATTATTTTAAATTATTTTATTTATTTTTTCCAAATTTAACATTTGAATTAAAAAATCAAAAAAATAAGACACCCATTTTTTTTAATTTCCCAATGTTAATTTTTTTTTAAATTACGATATTCACAATACGGTGAGGGACTACAATGATTTTTTTAGGGGTTTTACCCTCCAAAATCTGTTGTATTTTCTCGTTCGAAATCACCAAATCTTCCACTTCCTTGGCAGATAATTGAGCTGAAAGCGAAATTTTGAACTTCATTTTACCATTTACGCTTACCGGATACTCAATTTCATCTTCAACCAGATAATCCTCATTCAATGCCGGGAATTTTTCAAATTCTATCGATGTACCGTGTCCTAGTAAACTCCACAATTCTTCACAGATGTGAGGAGCATACGGAGAAATGATAACGGCAAGCGGTTCTAAAATATTGCGCTTGTTGCATTTTATTTTCTGAAGCTCGTTTACAGCAATCATAAATGATGATACGGATGTATTGAAAGAGAAGTTTTCAATATCGTATACTACCTTCTTTATTAAGGTATGTAAAACTTTGTATTCTGCTTTTGTAGGTTCTTCGTCTGAAACTTCAAATACATCTCCGTTGAAATACAGGTTCCAGAATTTTTTAAGGAAACCATATACTCCGCTTAACCCTTGAGTATTCCAAGGCTTGGATTGTTCCAGTGGCCCCAAGAACATTTCATATAATCTTAATCCGTCTGCTCCGTACTCTTCACAGATATCATCAGGATTGACTACATTATATTTTGACTTGGACATTTTTTCTACTTCACGGTCTGTGATATATTTTCCGTCTTCCAGAATAAATTCTGCATCTGCATAATCCGGTCTCCATGCTTTGAAGGCTTCAGTATCCAATTCGTCAGAAGTTCCTTTTAATAAAGATACATCTACGTGAATCTGCTGAGTCTGGTAATCTTTAGCTAAATTTTTAGATACATACTGATTCGTTCCGTCAATTCTGTATACAAATGCACTCATCCCCAAGATCATTCCCTGGTTGATCAATTTCTGGAATGGCTCATCATGGCTGATATAGCCTCTGTCTTTCAAGAACATGTTCCAGAAACGGGAATATAATAAGTGGCCGGTTGCATGTTCACTTCCTCCTATATATAGGTCTACCTGTCCCCAATAGTCTGCCAGTTCTTTTTTAACAAAAGTTTCTTCATCATTAGGGTTCATATATCTAAGGAAGTACCATGAGCTTCCTGCCCAACCTGGCATTGTAGATAATTCTAACGGGAAAATAGTTTTGTCATCAATAAGATCTGTAGCAACTACTTTCTGGTTTGCCTCATCCCAGGCAAATTCTTTTGCATTTCCTAATGGCGGATCTCCATCTTCTGTTGGTAAGTATTTTTCAACTTCAGGAAGCTCCAACGGTAAAGCAGAAGTTGGCAGCGTGTAAGGCATTCCATCCTTATAATATATAGGAACAGGTTCTCCCCAATAACGTTGTCTTGAAAAAATAGCATCACGCTGTCTGTAGTTGGTTGTTCCGTGACCGATTCCTTTTGCTTCGATCTCAGAAATCATTTTTGCTTTCGCTTCATTATAATGTAATCCGTTCAGGAAATCTGAATTTACACAAACGGAATCTTTAGAGTCAAAAGATTTTTCCTGAACATCTTCTTCAGTTTCTACAACTTTCTTGATTTCAAGATTAAACTTCTTAGCAAATCTGTGGTCACGCTCATCATGTGCCGGAACCGCCATTACTGCTCCTGTTCCATATCCCATCAACACATAGTCTGAAATATAGATCGGCATTTTTTCATTGCTGAACGGATTGATTGCATAACTTCCGGTGAAAGCTCCGCTCACGTTTTTCACGTCAGACATTCTGTCTCTCTCCGTCTTTTTAGAAGTTTCTTCTATATAAGTATCTACTTCTACTTTTTGAGCATCCGTAGTAATGGTTTCTACTAAAGGATTTTCTGGAGCCAATACCATAAAGGTTGCGCCAAAAATAGTGTCAGGCCTTGTTGTAAATACCTCAACAGTCTCATCATGTCCTTCTACTTTGAACTGAACCTGTGCTCCCTGAGATTTCCCGATCCAGTATTCCTGGGAATCTTTCAACGGCTGCGGCCAGTCCAGAGTGTTTAATCCCTGTAATAATCTTTCAGAATATGCAGAAATTCTCATGCTCCACTGCATCATTTTCTTTTGGAAAACCGGGAATCCTCCTCTTTCGGATTTTCCATCCTTTACTTCATCGTTGGCCAGTACAGTTCCTAATGCAGGGCACCAGTTTACAGTCGTTTCTGCTCTGTAGGCGAGACGGTAGTTTAAAAGGATATCTTCTTTATCAATATCGGAAGCATTCTTCCATTCTTCTGCAGTGAAATTTAATTCGTCGTTCTGATTGGCATTTAATCCTTCTGTTCCTTTTTCTTCAAAATGCTGAATTAAAGAATCAATAGGCTCCGCCTTATCTGTATTTTTATTATACCAGGAATGATACAACTGGATAAAAATCCATTGTGTCCACTTATAGTAAGAAGCATCTGAAGTTCTTACTTCCCTGCTCCAGTCGAATGAGAAACCGATTTTTCTCAGCTGCTCTTCATATCTGTTGATATTTTGTTCTGTAGTAATAGCAGGATGCTGTCCTGTCTGAATAGCATACTGTTCAGCAGGAAGTCCAAAGCTGTCATATCCTACCGGGTGGAGCACATTAAACCCCTGATGTCTTTTATATCTCGCATAGATATCCGATGCAATATATCCCAGCGGGTGACCTACATGAAGTCCTGCTCCTGATGGGTACGGAAACATATCGAGTACATAAAACTTAGGTTTGTCTGTGTTATTAGAGGTTTTATAGGTTTGATTTTCCTCCCAGTATTTCTGCCACTTTTTTTCTATCTGCTGATGATCGTAAAACACTTGATATATATGTTATATGTTAGACTGATTATTTTTTCTTTTTGTCAAGATTCACAAAATTAATGATTTTAAAGTAAATAGAAATTGAAATTATGATGAATTACAAATTCTACCCTCAACAAAAAAATCCCATCCGGAGATGAGATCTGTTTTTATATCCTGAAGTTATATACTATTATTGAGTAACTCTCTTGAAGGTATATGTTCTTGTCTGGAATATAGTAGGATCCTGAGTCTCCTCTCTTACCGCAAGATTGAGCGTTGTAGCATCCAAAGTAATCACCTTTGCATTCTGCGGTTCTACGATTCCCTGAATTTTCATCTGAACATCTTTCCCTTCCTTATTATAAGTGTAATTGAATTTTATCTCTGAAAGAATAGCACACTGACCTGGTGTAGCAGTATCTCCCCAGTTCGTTTTCCCTCCTTTGGAGTCAGCGCTGAACCACCATCTTGTCTGTTTCTGACAGTCGGTATAAGTAATCGTGTTAGAAACCGGGTCTTCACCAACTTCCACAGTGGTAACTACTTCTTTTAACGGTTGCCATGTCCCAACAAGAGGAGCTTCCAGAACAGTATCATTGTCACTGCTGCAGCCTGTAGCGGCAGCAAACAAAGATAAACCTGCAAATAGTAATGCTAATTTCTTCATAGATCAATTTTTTCAAGCGCTAAAATTATAATTTTTTTGATTTATATTACTATTTTTTATGAAAAATTATTTCATCGACGATTATTTATATATATTTAAAAATAGGGACACCCCATTCTCCCTTTATTTAACAAATAATGAATACATGAGCATCGTTCATTCTATTAAAAAAGTTATTTTTGCAGGAAACAAAATACAAATGCAGGATATAACGAGAAACAATTTTGATTTTATACGTGTTCTCCTTGCCTTTATTGTCTTTCTGGGACATCTTGGCACACTCAGCGCTTCTCCTGATCTCAAGATTTTTGAGCACAGCCCTATAGAAATTGCAGTTTTCGGCTTTTTTGCAGTGAGCGGATTTCTTATTGCAAGGAGCTATGAAAGGTCTTCAAGCCTGAAAAGCTATTTAAAAAAGAGAATCAGAAGAATTGTTCCCGCCTACTTATTGGTTATTTTTTTATGTGCAATTTTATTAAGTCTGGTAAGTACCTATTCCTTCATTGAATATTTCAGCAATACACAAGTTTATAAATACCTATTTTGGAATTCATTATTTTTAAATTTTAAAGCACCCTGGCTTCCCGGAGTTTTCGGGAATCAAGCAGTGAATGGTGCCCTATGGACACTGAAAATAGAAATGTGCTACTATTTTGCGGTTCCTCTGTTGTTTTTGCTTTTCGGGAAAAACAATAAATACAGAAATGTAAGTTTGGTTATTCTATACTTCTTATCACTTATTTATCTCAATTATTTTGAATCTTTAAATAAAATTTCGATTGCCAAACAGCTCCCTGGAACATTATCCTATTTTATCCCTGGAATGTTGATTTACTTTAATTTTGATAAATTCATCCAGCATAAAAATCTCATTTTCATCATTGCATTCGTTACGGTGTGGATTGACTTATTTTTAAAAGTTCAGCTTTTTTCTCCAATGATGATCGGGGTTATCGTAATGTACATTGCCTATTCATTCAAATTCTTAAATAATTTTGGAAAATATGGTGATTTCACCTACGGAATCTATATTTTCCACTTTCCTATTATCAGAACTTTTCAGACTTTAGGATTGTTTGAAGATTACAATCCATTTGTAATGGCTTTGGTATGTATGTTGGTGGTTATTGCGGTAGGTGTAAGCTCATGGCATCTTTATGAAAAAAGATTTTTATAATTTAGCAGTTTAAAAAACACAAATGAAAGATCTTGTCTCCATTATTACTCCCTGTTATAATTCTGCGGAATTTATCGAGGAAACCATACAATCTGTTCTTAATCAAACCTACGAAAACTGGGAGTGGCTGATTACAGATGACCTTTCCAAAGATAATACTGTTGAAATCATCAGAAAATACAATGATCCGAGAATAAAACTACAGGTACTGGAGAAAAACGGCGGTGCGGGAAATGCAAGAAACAACAGTCTGGAAAGAGCTCAGGGAAGATATATTGCTTTTCTGGATTCTGATGACTACTGGTATCCAGAATATCTGGAAACAATGACAGATTATATGCAGGAACACAATGTAGAACTGGTATATTGTAACTATTCAAGATGTAACGAACAGCTTCAGCCTATACTGAAAGATTTTCTGGCGGACAAAGTGGTTACCTTCTCCAATCTGCTGAAGACATGCCGTCTGGCACCGGTTTCTACGATGTATGACACTAAAAGGGTTGGTAAGTTTTTGTTCCCAGTGAAAAGCAAACGTGAAGATCATGTGATGTGGCTGAATCTTTTAAAAGTAATTCCGGAAGGAATTCCTGTACAAAAGACACTGGCAAAATACAGAATGCGTGAAAACAGTGTTTCAAGAAATAAAAAAAATATCATCAAAGATCAGTATCTTGTCTATAAAGATTTCATGGGATTCTCAACAGTAAAATCATTGTATTATACGGCTAACTGGGCCGTAAACGGATTCCTGAAATATTCGAAAATTTTTAATTAATGGAATATTCAAAAGAGTTCAAAGCTGCGCTGAGTGCTTTTTCCGGAACGGAGAAAGACAAACTGATTTTCAGACTCCTGAGAAAGGATAAATTATTGTCGAAAAAGCTCTACTTTGAACTGATAGATCCGGAAACTACCGATGATAAAAGAAATGCCATGGAAGAACATGTGGAGGAACAGGTTCTTCTTGCATCAAAATACGTGGGAAATGCCAAATATTTTCTGTCTGTTGTGCGGAAAATAAGTGCTGAAATTACAGAACATGTAAAAATTACGACTGATAAATTCGGAGAGGTTTCCCTGAATCTTCTTCTCGTGAACAAGGTATTGGAAAACAATGGTGATCTCAGCAGACAAAGGTTTGATAATGTTTACAAACTTTATATTTACATCATCAACAAAATCTTCAAATCTTTGGTCCTTATAAAAAAACTGGATGAAGATTACTGGATGGAAATTGATGAAAACCTTCGTGATACCCAAAATAAAGTTTTAGAAAATCCTTATCTGCAAAAGCTGTGCATCAACAATGGTCTTGACTTTAACTGGTTTGAATGCGACAGGATTCCTGACAACATTGATCAGATCATGAAAGATATTAAAAGCCAGGGATTTTTACGATAGCATTTTCTGAAGAATCATTCTCGTAGAGTCTGGCTTCCCATCTACAAATTTTTCAGCATTTTGAGATATTTCAGTAAGTTCTTCTTTGTTATCTTCATTCGTTAGAAATAAGACAAATTCTGAGGCCGTATACTCATCAGAGAAAGATTTCCCTCCATTGGCAGAGATCAGGTCGTCAGCTTCCGGATTCTTTTTGTAATGATTCCCAAAGATCACCGGAACACCAAAAGTAGCGGCTTCCAGAATATTGTGAAGCCCGGCATCATGAAATCCTCCTCCCACAACAGCTACATCTACATAAGAATATAATTTTGATAATAAACCAATGCTGTCTATAATCAGAATCGAAGCATTGAAAGTTGAAGGCCGGGTATTTTGTATTTCACTGTACAATAAGGCATCCGGGAAAATATTTTTCAAATGTTCTACTCTTTTCAGATCGTGGGGTGCGATAATAAGTTTTACCGTATTATTTTTACGTGAAACCATTTCTGCTATTTTCTCTTCCGCATGCCATGAACTTCCAAAGACTATTGCTTTATTTTCACCAATAAAGTCTGCAATGAAATCTACATGGTTATTTCTTTCCCGCAGCTGTTTTACTCTGTCAAATCGTGTATCTCCCGTTACGGAAGACTTTGTTAATCCAATACTTTTCGCCAAAGCCAATGAAAACTGAGTCTGATGAAAAAACCAATCCACATTTTTCTGAAGTTGTTTTACAAACCATTTTCCGTAGGAAGTAAAGAAAGATTGTCTTTCGTAGAACAGTGCCGAAATAACATAAATTTTTGTCCCTTTATTTTTCAGTTCAGCGAGGAGGTTGTACCAATAATCGTATTTAACCGTAAAAAATAGTTCAGTATTAAATTGATCTGTAAATTCTTTGACAGCCTTTTTATTGTCGAAAGGTAAATAACAGACAACGTCAGCAATGTGTTTCTTCTTAACCACATTTTCATATCCTGACGGAGAAAAGAACGTCACCAGAACTTTGTGCTGTGGAAAATTCTCCTGGAGTTTCTCCAGAACAGGTAATCCCTGCTCATATTCGCCCAGACTTGCCGCATGCATCCAGATGACTTTATCTGTTTTTGAAAATGAAGATTTTACTTTATCCAAAGACTGCGTTCTTCCTTCAACGCCTTTTTTAGTTTTATCATTAACCAATGCAAAGACCTTCATTCCGAAGGTAAGGATACTGATCAATATATTGTATAAAAAAGCCATTTTACTTATTCTTTAATTTCAATTCTGTCATGATCCGTAGGAGGATTGGATATGACCAAAAACTCAATTTCTTCAGTGGATTCATTGGAGATAAAATGTTTTGCTCCCGGCTCA
Organism: Chryseobacterium sp. X308; assembly: GCF_020733145.1. Lineage (NCBI taxonomy): Bacteria > Pseudomonadati > Bacteroidota > Flavobacteriia > Flavobacteriales > Weeksellaceae > Chryseobacterium > Chryseobacterium sp. X308. The sequence continues at coordinate 108,700 of NZ_JAJFZH010000014.1, read as the reverse complement.
ACAGAGATAGATTCTCCCTGGTTAACCAGGAATTTCCTTTCGTTGATATAAAATACGGCTTCTCCTTTCAAAATATAGAAAAACTGTTCTGCCACTTTATGAAAGTGTAGTTTCTCCGAAGTTCCCGCAGGCATTTTTTCCTGCTTTACAGATAAGCCCTGGGTATTCTTAAGGATCCAGCTATCGCATTGGTTTCCCCACGTATAATGTTCTGAATTATTTTTAGAATGTATCATTTAAACAGGTAAGCAATAAAGAGTAATGCAGGAGTAAATAAAACAACTGATAAAAAGATAGTGGCCATTGAAATTCTGGGTTTAGCTTTATCATCAACAGCATATCTGAACATATAGTCCTGAAGGTTCAGAAAAACCATTGCCAGTACAACAAAAAGAATTCTCAGTCCGATTTTCATAATTAAAAACTGAGCATTCATGTTCTGGTCTGTAATTTCTACCGGAAAATTAGTGTCTTCAGGATGTCTTGTTCCATAAGTGAATACAGCATACAATCCCAGAGCCAGTACAGGCATCAGAAAAGCATACATTTTCCCTCCAAATCCATCCGCTTTTCCTTCCATATCAAAATGTACGGGAATTCTCTCTGGCAACGTTTCATAGTTTTTCAGGGTAAATCCCCATAAAAAAGCGACCCATCCAAAATTTAAAATATCAAAAATTGTAAAAAGAATATTTTCCATTTCAGATGAGATTGAATGAGGATTAAATTACACTTTTCAACACTCTCAGTTTATGAGTATGCTTATTCATTTCTTTATTGAAGATTCCGGTGGAATCCAGCGTGTCTATTCTTACTTTTCCGGAAGCATGAATGATCTTCTGATTCTCCAGCATAATTCCTACATGAATAATCTTTCCTTCTGCGTTTTCAAAAAAAGCAAGATCACCAGGCTGTGTTTCTTCCACAAAAGTAAGCGGTTCCCCTACCTCAGCCTGTTGTGAGGCATCTCTGGGTATTTTTATATTGTGAATTTTATAAACCAATTGGGTAAATCCGGAGCAGTCTACTGCAAAAAAGCTTTTGCCTCCCCACAGATAAGGTACGTTCAGGAACTCTTTTGCCGTCAGAGCGATACTTTCGCGCACATCATGACTTCTTCTTGAAGCTACCACCGGAAATTCCACTTCTGAACCCATAGAAAGCAAAGTTTTTCCATCGTTCATTAATACGGAAGAAAAATCTTCGGTAACGACAGTCACTTTTCTTTTGGCCAGCTCTTCGTCTGTTACAGGCTTCAGCTGTTTGGTATCCATCCATCCTTCATAGCCGTCATAATGCATTTTTATTTTGGTCCAGTTTTTATCCACTTCCAGAATATCTGCACTTTCTCCAAACAATATTTCCGTAACAATTTCAGCTCTGTCAGAATTTTCTGCACGAACCGGCGCTACTGTAACAATACAAACTCCTTTATTCATTAATTTTCAATTTAAAGATTGAATAATTTAAAGATTAAAATACAATGTGTATTTCTTTAAATGTTTAATCCTTGAATATTTCAGTTACTTTCTGCGAAGAAAGTTTACTCCATCACGCAAAGGTAAAATAAGATTTTCAAAATCTTCGTCTTTTGCTGCCAAATCATTTAATTCCTGGATCGACTGGGTAGATTTCAGTTTCGGATTTTCTTCCAGCACTTTCCCATACCATAATACATTGTCAAATAACACTACTGTTCCGGATTTTGTATGAGGTTTAATCAATCTGAAATATTCGGCATAGTTTTCCTTATCAGCATCTACAAAAATCAGATCAAAAAATTCATCTGTTTCTTTTAAATATTCCTTGGCATCCTGAAGTTTAAAATCGATCTGACTGGCATATTCGCTGGATTCAAAGTATTTTTTAGGAAGATAGGCAAGATCTTCATTCACATCCAATGTGGTGATTTTTCCGTCTTTTGCCAATCCTGATGCAAGACATAAAGTAGCATATCCGGTAAATGTTCCTATTTCAAGAATATTTTTCGGCTGCAGCATCTGGGATATAATCGTCAGCAGTCTTCCCTGCTGATATCCGGAAATCATATGAGGCTGTGTTGTTTTCTGATACGTCTCTCTTCTCAGCTTTTTCAGAATTTCGGATTCCGAAGAAGCGTGCGCCTCCAAATATCTGTCCATTTCAGGATTCTTTTCTTCAAAAAAACTCATACCATTTTAATTTAAACAAATTTAAGGATTTTAAAGCTACTTTTTTAATTCAGGAAGAAGATACAAAAAAAGAGAGAAATTAATCTCTCTTACATGCATCTGTATACTTTAAAAGTTTATTATATTGCTATACAATATTCTCTTATACCGGCACAAACCCATCCCGGGCAACACTTTGTTTGCAGGCTGGTACAAAATATCTGTGGATTACACCCGTTAATAGCACCTTGTACAGTTTTCATTTCTCCTCTTGAAAGTTTTTTGGAATTTTTCATAATAATTTTAGTTTAGTATTAATTTCCTACTCTTTAAGATTTTCGGACACCTCTGTTTTTATTTCCTTATATGGAGATTTAAATATACACATTCTTTTATTAATCAGACAATTATATCATACATATTTGATTAATAAATTAAAATTTTACATAATACAGGGGAAAACCCCATATAAAATACCGTAAAAACACGGATGGTATTTTTGTGGTATTAGTTATAAGTTTGCAGTAAGAATAAGGGGTAAAAACACTAAGAGAAAACATGATGATTGCAGGAGAGACACAAACTAACCATGAGAATCACACTAAAGTTGTACTGAAAAGTAGAACTGATTCTTCTGCAGCAAAAAGTAAGAAAGAAATATCCACTTCATTTTTGCAACGAATTATTTCGCTCCTGAAAAAGGAAGAATTAATTTGATTAAGAATAGATCCCGGCCACCTTCGGGATTTATTTTTGTTTTAAACTGTCGAATGTCATTTCCAAAAAATAAAGACAATCTTTTCTTCAAAAAAAATCGGCAGATTCTATTCCGAAACAGATCAATACATCATAAAAAAATCCCGAATTGCTTCGGGATTTATGATGATATAGGGTGTAGTCATTATTTCTTAGGAGCGATATCCATCAGTTTCATAAACTCATCAAGTTTAGGCATAATGATGATTTCCGTTCTTCTGTTTTCTGCTCTTCCGGAAACGCTCATGTTAGTTGCTTTCGGGTTATATTCAGAACGTCCGCCAGCAGTAATTCTTGCCGGATCTACTCCAAACTGAGTCTGAAGTACCTTAGCTACAGAAGTACCTCTTAATGCAGAAAGATCCCAGTTGTCTCTCGGAAGGTTTTGAGAGTTTAACGGAGCGTTATCCGTGTTACCTTCAATTAATACTGAGTATTTATCGTAATCGTTGATTACTTTTGCTACTTTACCTAACACTTCCTGAGCTGCCGGTAAGATATTGTAATCTCCGGTTTTGTATAACATTTTATCTGAAAGAGAGATCATTACTACTCCTTTCAATACTTTTACCTGTACATCTTCATCAGATACATTATCCAAAGATCTCTTCAGCTTATTAGACAATGCAAGGTTCAGACTGTCGTTTTTGGCATTACTGGAGATCAATTGCTTGATATAAGAATTGGAAGCATTGATTTCTCCTACCAGTTTATCAATGTTAGCAGAACTTTTTCCCGTGTTCGACAAACATGCATCAAGTGATGATTTTAAAGCATCATGCTGGCTTTTCAATAAGTTATTTTCCCCTGCCAATGCAGAGTTCTGAGATTTCAAATCCTGAATTTCTCTTTGTCTTTCACCAATATTTTCAATACACTGCTTATAGTTTGTGCTCAAAGCATCATACTGCTTTTTGCTGACACAAGATGTCATCCCCAGCGCCATTGCAGAAACTGCTAAAATTTTTAAAATCTTCATAAATAATCATTTTTAGACTACTCAAAGTTAGGAAAATTCAATTGAATTATATCGGTTATCTTTGCATAAAAGAAATTCTCAACATATATGTTGAATAAATCAGCCTTTATCAGTCAGTTAAAAAATCTCGTTCACGAGCCGGAAAACAAGACCTATCTTTTAGCAGTAAGCGGAGGAGCAGATTCTATGGTTCTGGCCTCATTGTTCAGGGATTTCAGGCAGGAAATTCAAGATGCCAGGTTTCAGTTTCAGGTAGCTCATATCAATTATAAACTTCGCGGGAATGATTCGGAACTGGATCAGAAAACAGTGCAGGATTTTTGTGAGAAAAATCATATAAAATTTCATTTGTATGAAGTTTCGGGAAAAGACCGGAAGCCTGAAAATTCTATCCAGCTTTGGGCCAGGGAACTGCGATACCGTTTTTTTAACGAAATCAGGGAAAAAGAAAAGCTGGAATTTCTTGTTACCGCCCATCATCTTAATGACCAGCTGGAAACTTTCATCATTAATCTTTCCAAAGCTGCAGGAATCAATGGATTAAGTGGAATCCCATCAAATGATCATCATATTCTGAGGCCTTTCTTACAATTTTCCAAAAAAGAAATTTATCAGTTTGCCGCGCAAAACAATATCGAATTCAGGGAGGATCTTTCTAATAAGAAGAATGATTATCTGAGGAATAAAATCAGGAATGAGATTGTTCCGATGCTGATGGAGACCAACGATCACTTTCTGGAGAACTTCAGAAAAAGTTCTTTATACCTGAATCAAACCAAAGAGTTTGTACAACAACAGATCCAGGAAATAGAAAATCGTCTGACCGTATTTAACCCAAACTATAAAATCTTATCAAAGGGAAAGCTGGATAGTGAAAGCGATTTTGTAAAATTTGAAATTTTAAAGAAATACGGATTCAATCAGGAGGAAGAAATTCCGAAAATTTTTAAAGCCGGAAATAACAGTTCTTTTTTTTCAAAGGAATATCAGTTGATTGTCAACCGGGATGAACTCATCTTTATTGATAAAAGTGAAAAAAAGGAAACTCCGGAAGAAATAGTATTGATGGAACACTTTGATTTTTCCGAAAACCAGACGAGCATCAATCTCGTAGATGATATTGAAAACATTTCGGGGATCAATAAAGGATTTGAATGGGATTTCGATGCAGAAAAGCTTCAGTTCCCACTTCTTTTGAGGAAACAGCAGGATGGAGATGAGTTTTATCCGACAGCGTTTTCAGGAAAAAAGAAAGTTTCTAAATTTTTCAGGGACGAAAAATTATCTGCTTTGATTAAGGAAAAGACCTGGTTATTATGTGACTCCGGGAACCATATCCTGGGAGTTATCCCTCTCAGACAGGATCGCAGGTATCAGGCAGACAGCACTACTCAAAAAAAGATAACTGTAAAGTGGACAGAAAAACAACTAATTCGTTAGCTGTTGATGATTTTAAGAAAGACAGCAATATAGCTTTTGGAATTTTATACCAACAGTATTTTGGTTATACCCAGAAATTCATTCTCAAAAATAAAGGAAATCTTGAAGATGCAGAAGATATCTTCCAGGATGCACTGCTCATTCTTTACGAAAAGTTGAATGCTGACGAATTTAAAGTTCAAACCTGTCTCGGAAATTACATTATCGGAATTGTAAAAAATCTGTGGTTTAAAAAACTAAAAAACAGAAACTTTTATGTTGAGTCTCCTGAACACTATTTCATGGAACATCGGGAGGAAATAAGTACGGCCATTGAAAATGAAAGGTATTACTGGGAAAAACTGGTTGGTTATATCAAATCGATCTCTTCCCATTGTCAGAATCTGATTCATGACATTTTTATTGAAAACAAAAGTATAGAGGAAATTCAGAATAAATATCAGTATTCAAGCAGGCATAATGCTCAGAATCAAAAATACAAATGTGTAGAGCAGATCAAAAAGATTAAAAACAGTAGCATTTTTTCTACCTGACAATCAAATCATTAAAAAAAACAATTTAATCTGTGGGTGATTTTTTCATGAATCGGGGAACCTAATAAGAAAAGAAATATATGTTCAAAAAAATCGTTTTGAGTTTTCTTATAGCAATAGGAATTTCATTACATGCACAAAGCACAGGCATCAGTTTTCAAAAAATTGATTTGGAAGCCGCGAAAAAAATCGCAGCAAAAGAAAATAAACTGATCTTCATTGATCTGTTCACTACCTGGTGTGGTCCATGCAAGCTCATGGCAAAAAACACCTTCACAGATTCCAGAGTCGGAGAAATGTTCAACAAAAATTTTGTAAACCTTGCCATAGACGCAGAAAAAGAAGGCCTGAGCCTGGCCAAAGAATTTAAAGTGGTCAACTACCCTTCTTTTTTATTCCTGGATCCGAAAGGGAAACTGGTTCAATATGATTTCGGCTATTATAATGCTGAACAGTTTTTAGGCGTAGGGGCGGCCGTTATTGAAAAAAAAATGCCTCAGTCCGGTAAAACTTTAGATCAGGTAAAAGGAAAAATGATTGGAGATAAGATAGGTAATTTCAGTGCGAAAGATCATTTGGGAAATACATTTTCTTCATCAGCAGAAAACAAAAAACTGGTGGTTGTTTTTATTCGCGGACAATGGTGCCCTTATTGTAACAAATACATTGAAACATTACAGAATCTGGCTCCTGAACTGAAGTCTAAAAATGCAAAACTCGTTATTATTTCTCCTGAAAAACCGGAATTTATCGAAAAGACAATCAGTAAAACAAAGACCGATTATACCGTTTTATATGATGAAGGCTATAAAATAGCAGAAGCATTTGACGTCCTTTATACTCCTGACAGTGAAACTCTTAATTTATATAATTCAAAATTAAAGGAGGATTTTGCTGACAGCAGATCAGATCATTCCGGAAGACTTCCTGTATCGGCAACCTTCATCCTTAATGAGGATAAAGAAATTACATGGAGGCATTTTGATACAGATTATAAAAAGAGAGCATCTGTAGAAGATATTGTAAAAAACCTGAATTGATTGGTCCAAAACTTTTGTCATGACAAACGATCTCATCATAATACCACGTTGGCAAAATTGACAAAATCAATAATCACTTTAAATGATGAAATAAGTGATACCGCTATGGTGATGAAGGCAGAAGACGAAATATTTTTAGGCATCAGGCTTAAAAAAAGAAAGTTTCTAAATTTTTTAGGGACGAAAAATTATCTATTTTAGCGAGGCAAAAAATCCGGACACGCACTCATCAGGAAAAATACTGTATTGACAGCTATCCTTCAGGGAAAACAGAAGATATGCAAAGAATGAGAAAACGAAATGGAGTCTCAAAACTTTAATGAAATGAACAATGAAATTTAGAAACTGGTTTTTATTAATTCTACTATTTTTAGCGACAGGAATTAATGCGCAGATAAAAAATCCTGTAAAGTTTAAATTCACCATCAACGATCTGGGAAACAATCAGTACGAAGCGGTATTGAATGCTACCATGGAAAGCGGATGGCATATTTACTCTAAAGATTTACCGGAAGATACCGGAATTCCAACGGAGTATAAAGTGACAGGAAAGAATATTGAGTTGATTGGAAAATTTACCGAAGTCGGGAAAAAACATGAAGAATTTTCTGAAGCATTCGGAGGTACTATTGTTTTTTATTCCAATTCTGCCGGATTTAAGCAGAAATTTAAATTAAAAGATCCGGCAAAACCTGCAGATGTCACTTCCGAGATTACGTATCAAACTTGTGATGACAGAGTTTGTCTGGCTCCCAATACATTGGAATTCAATCAAAAAGTTACTCCAAAAGGGGCAGCGGAAGAGACTGGAGCCGAGGAAACCGCAGGTCCTGCAAAAGACTCTGTAAAAATAACTGAGACGGTTACTGAAAATCCTGCAAAAACTGAAGCTGTGATCACAGAAGCTTCAAAACTGGATCCCAAGCAGTTGAAAATTGCAACCATCGATTTCAAAAAGCCATTGACAGATTGCGGTACAGCATCTGCCAAAGTGGATGAAAATTACTGGACGTATCTATTCCTTGGATTTATCGGAGGGTTAATTGCTTTGCTTACGCCATGCGTGTTCCCGATGATTCCATTGACGGTTTCTTTCTTTACCAAAGGAAGTAAAAACAAAGCCAAAGGAAAAAGAGATGCTCTTATTTATGGCTTTTTCATCCTTCTGATCTTTGTTTTATTAAGTATTCCTTTCCATATTATTGATGGAATTGCCGGAAATATCTTCAATGAAATTTCCACAAGTGTATGGCTGAACATTGCGTTCTTCATCATATTCATCTTCTTTGCCGGAAGTTTCTTCGGGTATTATGATATCACGCTGCCAAGTTCTATCGCCAACAAATCTTCCAAAGCGGAAGAAGCGGGAGGAATTATCGGTATTTTCTTCATGGCATTGACTCTGGTGATTGTTTCTTTCTCCTGTACAGGACCTATTTTAGGAAGTTTACTGGGAAGTGCAGTAACAGGTTCATCCAATGTTCCTATGCTGCTGACCTTTGCGTTGGCTGGATTCGGGTTGGCATGGGCGATTATTTTTGGACTGCTGGCATTATTCCCGCAGGCATTACAGAGCCTTCCGAAATCCGGAGGATGGATGAATACGGTAAAAGTAGTTTTAGGATTCGTAGAACTGGCACTGGCATTGAAATTCTTGTCTAAAGCTGATCTTGTTTCCAAAACATTCTTCTTAAAAAGAGAGCTTTTCATTGCCATCTGGATTATTATCGCCTTAGGATTGGCATTATACTTATTAGGATTCATCAGATTCCCGCATGATGATAAAAAGCCTAAAATCTCCATAACAAGGAAGATATTGGGAGTATTGGGAATTGGTTTTGTGATTTATCTGGTTCAGGGGTTAATCCCATCTGACCGTCCTAAACTTCAGTTATTAAGCGGAATCTTACCTCCTCTGAATGTGAGCTATTTCCATGATGAAAAAGACGGCATTTTAGGAATGCATCCGGAGCACGATTTCTTCAAAGCTGTGGAACTGGCCCAAAAAGAGGATAAACCAATTTTGATCGACTTTACAGGATACGGTTGTGAAAACTGTAGAAAAATGGAGGAATTTGTATGGAGCGAACCGGATATCTTACCGATTCTTCAGAACGATGTAGTACTGGCTTCTCTGTATGTAGACGACAAAGAAGAACTTCCTGAGGATCAGAAAACCAAAATTGACCTGGGAGACGGACAGATCAAAAAGGTAAAAACAATTGGGGACAGATGGAGTTTATTCCAACAGGTGAACTTCAATAATAACTCTCAGCCTCATTATGTTTTAATCACTCCGGACGGCAAAGTAATCAACACGCCTGTTTCAGGATATATGCCTAAAGAGGATTTCAAAAAATTCCTTGAATGCGGAGTAAATTTCTATAAAAAGAATAAGTAAATTATTTACATATCATTTAAAAACTCACACTTTATCGTGTGAGTTTTTTGTTTTAAAGAATTAAATAAACAATAAAACACCAAACGTAGGCTAAAATTAATTATATTTGAATAACTATCACCAATTCAAATACATATGAGATATTTAACATCTACTTTTTTATTTCTTATCTATTCCGCATTAGCAGCCCAGTCTGCCCCTTCCATAGAATGGCAAAAAGCATTGGGAGGCACCCATGGTGAATCTGCGAATGCCGTTCAGCAGACCTCCGACGGAGGATACATTGTAGCCGGAAATTCTATGTCCAATGATGGAGATGTCACAGGGAATCACGGAGGAGGAGATTACTGGATCGTAAAATTGAACCCTGCGGGAGGTATACAATGGCAAAAATCGTTAGGTGGAAGCAATGTTGATGATGCACAATCCATCCGTCAGACTACCGATGGAGGATATATTATTGCCGGATCATCCAATTCCGGTGACGGAGATATCAGCGGAAATCACGGAAATTATGATTACTGGATTGTAAAACTTGATTCCAACGGGAATATGCAATGGCAGAAATCGCTGGGTGGAAGCAGTATGGATATGGCACAATCTATTCAGCAGACTTCTGAAGGAGGATATATTGTAGCCGGATCTTCAAGTTCCAATGACGGAGATGTGAGCGGAAATCATGGAGGAGGAGACTATTGGATCGTAAAATTAGATATTAACGGAAATATACAATGGCAGAAATCGCTGGGTGGAAACAGCAGTGAACAGGTCAATTCTGTGCAACAGACTTTTGATAACGGATATATTATTGCAGGAACTACCGTGTCTACAGATGGCGATATTACTGTAAGCTACGGAAACAATGATTTCTGGGTAGTAAAACTCGATTCCGGAGGAAATATGCAATGGCAAAAAACGTTGGGCAATATTGGTGACAACATGGGATATTATGCGCAACAGACTTTCGATGGCGGCTATATTGCCGTGGGCACTTCTTTTAATCCTTCAAATCTTGAAAGCGGACTTCCCGATTATTGGGTTATCAAACTAAGCAATAACGGAACCATCGAGTGGGATAAATATTTTGGAGGAAGTTTTCATGACAACGCAATAACCATACGGCAGACTCCCGAATGGGATTATATTGTTGCAGGCTGGACAGCTTCCAACAACGGACAAGTAACCAATCACCACGGTAATCTGGATTACTGGGTCATAAAACTGGACAGCAGCGGAAATCTGAAGTGGGAGAAAACCCTGGGAGGTCCCGATTTCGAGTACTTAACTGCTGTTGAACTGACCGCTGATAACGGGTATATTGTTTCAGGAAGTACAGGATCTACAAGTGGAGATGTTACCGGACATCATGGTATGATCGATGCCTGGGTAGTAAAATTAAGTCCGGAACAGCTTGGTATTTCAGAAAACCACTCGATAAATAAACCTAACCTCTACCCTAATCCGGCAAAAGACTTTTTCTACTTGGATCATCTGCCCCGGGAAAGTACTATTAGCATTACTGATATGTCCGGAAGAAAACTTTTCTCTCAAAAATATAATGAAGAAAAAATTAAAATCAGTACATCTGCATTCACGGAAGGACTTTATATGGTACAGGTAAAAAACAAAGAAGAAATTATTCTTACAACGAAAATAACAATCACCCGGTAACCCCTTGAAAATATCATAATTACCCTTTCCCTTCAGGAAAAGTATTAAAAAACGGAAATATGTAAAATTCACGCAATAATAATCAATAGATTCATGAATCTATAAAGTTTTTAATAATCAAGGCATGTGTTTTGTATGAATTCTTCAAAAAAATATAGTCTAACATTTAAAAACTTTAATCATGGCAGAAGTAATTGCACAAGAAAAACAAGGCGGAAAGCAAAAGAAAAAAATGATCCGCGTGGACATGACTCCTATGGTAGATCTGGGATTCCTACTCATCACTTTCTTCATGTTCACCACCAATTTTACAAAACCGAACGTAATGGACCTGGGACTCCCTGCAAAAGATCCAAATCCCAGTTCTATTGATACTCCGGTAATTGGAGATCAAAACCAGATTACCTTTATTCTTGGAAAAGACAACCGCGTATTTTATCATCAGAGCAATCAGAAAGATCTGAATACAGGAAACCTGAAAGAAACAGATTTCAGTGGAATAAAAATTTCAAAGATCATTGCTGAAGCGTATAAAAATGCTCCGGCACCTGATAAATTCACAGTGATTGTAAAACCAACAGACGAAGCCAATTACAAGAATTTTGTAGATATGCTGGACAACCTTGCTATTTCTAAAAAGGAAAGATATGGGGTTACAGATATCAAGCCCTGGGAAACAAAGGTTTACAAGGAATTAACTCAATAAAAGACAAGGGCATTTTTTTAATGCTCTTTTTTTTAACTAAATTTGAAAGGAGAAACGGATCTGCAGATAACCTGCTGTATTATTTTTAACCTTCTAAATTTTGGAATCATGCTGAACTTTGAAAGAAAAGGAAACGGAAAAGAAACATTGGTACTTCTTCACGGATTTATGGAAAACCTATCCATCTGGAGCGATATGGAGCATCATCTTTCCAAAGATTTTTCACTGCTTAAAATTGACCTTCCCGGCCATGGACAGTCTGAAATTCTGGCTGAAGTTCACACCATGGAACTGATGGCTGAAGAAGTAAAAAAAGTACTGGATGATCAGCATTTAGAAAAAATACATCTTCTGGGACATTCCATGGGAGGATATACTTCACTTGCTTTTGCAGAGAAATATCCTGATTCTTTAAAAAGTCTTACTTTATTTTTCTCTACGTATTTTCCGGATGATGAAGAGAAAAAACAGCAGCGTATCAAAAGCTACAGAATCATCAAAGATGCTTTCGCCCATTATGCAAGAGCCGGAGTTCCCAATTTATTCAATCCAAATGAAAGGGATATCCTGGAAGGTAAAATTGAAATAGCTCTTGAAACAGCCCTTTCCACCAACAATCTGGGAGCACTTGCCTGTGTAAAAGGTATGGTGGAAAGAACCGACAAAAAACATGTCCTTGAAAACCTGGAAGCTAAAATCTTAGTACTGGCGGGTAAACATGACAATGCAGTCAAAACAGATATGATGATCAAACATCTTCCGGACAGGACCAATATCAAATCCTATATCCTGGACTGCGGACACAACGGACATTGGGAAAAACCCGGTATCTGTGCAGAAATTATCAATACAGAACTTCTTCACAATCTTCCTAAAAAACTGGTTTTATAAAACAGGTTACCTGACAATTAAGCTGTGCATAAGAAAAAATCCTGTATATTAGTAGAGGATAATTTTGGTAATGGCTTTATTTTCATTCAAAAAAAAGAAACCACCGGCACCACCGGTTATCGGACTTACACTTTCAGGCGGAGGAATGCGTGGGATTGCCCATATCGCCGTACTGAAAGCGCTGGAAGAATATCATCTGAAACCACATATTATCTCGGGAACCAGTGCAGGATCCATCATTGGTGCTTTTTATTCTTTTGGAAAAACGCCGGACGAGATGATGGAAATTGTAAAACAGACTTCTTTTTTCTCCAGATCATCTTTAAAATTATCCAAAAACGGAATCTTCAGCTCCAATTTTATTTTGAAACTGTTCAAAGATTATTTCCCGGAAGACAATTTCAGTATTTTAAAAATTCCGATGTATGTAGCCGCAACGGAAATGACTCACGGCATTGTAGATTTCTTTTCTGAAGGAGAGCTTTTTGGGCCATTGCTTGCCTCTTCCAGTGTTCCTTTTATTCTTCCTCCAGTAAGGATCGGTGAGAAAATTTATGTGGATGGCGGCGTTCTGGATAATCTTCCCATTGAGCCTATTATGGATAAATGTAATTTCCTGATTGCTTCACATGTCAATTCCATCAGCTATGATGAATTAAACAAAATGAGTCTGATGAAGGAATTTGACAGAATCCTTCACTTAGCCATTGCCAAGTCGGTGTATTCTAAAGCAAAATACTGTAATATATTTTTAGATCCGCCCAAAATGACCAAATACAGTCTTTTCAACAAAAGATATATGGATGAAATGTTTCAGCAGGTGTACGATTACACCTGTCAGGAACTGGAAGAAAAAGGATATCGTAAAAATGTCTGATTATTCCGGAAGAATTTACAACCCGTTCACATTCCTACAAACCTTCTTCTTTTACTTTCTCTTTAAAATTGGCTATCGTTCCAGCTAAAGAATCTAAAGATTTTCCTCCGGCTGCATTAATGTGGCCGCCACCATTGAAATATTTTCTTGAGAATTGGTTTACATCCACATCATCTTTACTTCTGAAAGAAATTTTAACGAAGTCTTCATATAAATCTTCCATAAAGAATGCTGACATTTTTACGCCGGCAATACTCAAACCATAATTAACAAAGCCTTCTGTATCTCCTTTCTGGAAACCAAATTCTTTCAGTTCGTTTCTTGTCAGGCTTAAAACCGCTACGGTTCCGTCATTCACCACTTCTATTCTTCCAAGAACCAAAGCAAGCAAATGCAGTCGGGAGACCGTATTGGTATCCCATGTATTGGAAGTAATCATGGCAGGATCTGCACCATGTTCGATAAGATTAGCGATAATTCTGTGGGTAGTAGCACTGGTAGAACGAAAACGGAAACCTCCTGTATCCGTCATGATTCCGGTATAAAGACATTCCGCCATATCCTGGTTCACCAGCTTTTCATCCTCCATTGCTTCAATGAAATGATAAATCATCTGTGAAGTGGCAGGAATGACTGTATCAGAATAAACAAAATCAAATTTTTCCGGCTGCTGGTGATGATCAATAAGAATTTTCTTTCCCGGAGCCTTTACCAGCCAGTCACCCAATAATCCGATTCTTGACGGGGAATTAAAATCCAGGCAGAAAATAACATCTGCTCCCGCAATTAAATCCGCAGCCAGTTTTCTTTTATATTCTGCAATAATAACTTTTTTAGATTCCGGCATCCATTTCAGAAATTTCGGAAAATCATTGGGTACGATAACCTCCGCATGAATTCCTTTTGCTTTCAGATAATGTTTCAATCCCAGACTTGAACCAATAGCATCTCCATCCGGATTATAATGGGTAAGGATCACTATTCTGCTATCCTGGGTAAGTAATGTATTGATATCTAAAAGTTCTGCTGGTGTAAACATCCGGTGTTTATTTTTCGTTAAAATTAAAGTTTTCAAAGATAGAGCTTTTATATAAATCATTTAAATATTATTTTTGTACCGGAAAAATGGTTTTGTGATGAGGGTTTATTAATACCCAACCAAAAAACATTACATTTAATTTTAAAAAAAGATAATTAAAGTTTGTAACTTATAAAAATTTATATATCTTTGCAACCTGAAAATTAATAGATTAATTACGATTTAAACATATAGTAATGAGTAAAAGAACATTCCAGCCATCAGAAAGAAAGAGAAGAAACAAACACGGTTTCAGAGAAAGAATGTCTACGCCAAATGGAAGAAGAGTTTTGGCTGCGAGAAGAGCTAAAGGCAGAAAGAGATTAACTGTAAGTGCTGCACGCGCTAAGAGATAATTTCTAATTATCATATACAAAACATGCTTGAGAAGATCCTTTTCAGGCATTTTTTGTTGTTAAAATTTACTAAAATTTAGGCTACATCAACATCTTTTTTCTATTTTTAGAAGTTGAAATATTTTTATAAGAAACAGCCTTTAAAATTAAATTATGCCACATACCAATATCTCCGGAGACAATATTATAAGTTTGCAGCACGCGAAGATTGCGCAAAAAAATTTCACTGTTCTTTCTGATGTAAATCTTAACATTAAAAAAGGTAGATTCTGCTACCTTATCGGAAAAACAGGTTCCGGAAAAAGTTCCCTTCTGAAAACGCTTTACGGACACATTCCATTGGCATCAGGACACGGAGCTGTTGTAGGATTTGATCTGGCAAAACTAAAGCCGTCTGATATCCCTAACTTAAGAAGAAAACTGGGAATTGTATTCCAGGACTTCCAGCTGCTTTCAGACAGAACGGTTGAGAAAAACCTGAAGTTCGTTCTTGAAGCAACAGGATGGAATGATAAAATAAAAATGGAAGACCGTATCAACGAGGTGTTGGGAAGCGTGAATATGAAAAGCAAGAAGCACAAAATGCCTCACGAACTTTCCGGAGGGGAACAGCAGCGTATTGCCATCGCAAGAGCCCTTCTGAACCACCCGGATCTTATCTTAGCCGATGAGCCAACCGGAAACCTTGACCCTGAGACTTCCAATGAAATTATGACATTATTAAAGCAGGTTGCCCTTGAAAATGGCGCTGCAGTAGTAATGGCAACACACGATTATCACATGATTCAGAACTTCCCTGGTGAAGCCATCAGATGTGAAGACGGAAAAGTTTCTGTATTGGATACTTCAGAATTATTCGAATAAGAATAAAAAAAACAAGAAGGTCGGAAATAACTAACTTCTAATTTAATTTCTAACTTCTTTATTTAAAAACATGAAACTCTTTGGTGAGTTCAAGATATTGGTCCGAGTATTGTCTCGGACTTTTTTCTATCACAAAATCAGATTCGATGGTTTCTTTTTCATGCGATGAAAACTCCAGAATCAATCTTTTTGCCTTCGCATTTTCAATTCCTCTGATATTAATTTTTCTGTTCAGATGCAGGTTATTTTCTTTACCTATTGAAACAAAAGTTCCTCCTGCTTCTACAGGTATGATTACGGAAAAGATCCCGTTGCCTGACAGCAATTCTGCTGCCCTGCTGATCAACTGTCTGAAGTTCAATTCCACAGTCTGGCGCGCAATCTTATCTTTTTCAGATCCTGATTCTTCAAAATACGGAGGATTGGACACAATAAGATCAAAACGATCTACCGTTTCAAAAGTTTTAAAGTCCTGATGACTGTTTTTCAACCTGGCATGAAAAGGAGAATTTTCAAAATTGAGCTGGGTAAGTTTTGCAGCATCCTCATTAATATCCAATCCCAAAAAGCCGGCCTGAAGATTTCTTTGCGCCAGCATAAGAGAAATTAATCCCGTACCGGTTCCGACTTCCAAAACATGGGAAGCGTTCTCAACGCCAGCCAAAGCTCCAAGAAGAACTCCGTCTGTTCCTACCCGGAAGACGTCTTTAGACTGCTGAATTTCAAATTGCTTAAATGTAAAAGGCTTCACTATAAATTGGTAGGCAGTGTAATAATGAATGTAGATCCCTTCCCTACTTCTGATTTCACAGAGATCTCACCTTTATAATCCTCAATCATTTTTCTCACCATAGACAGACCAAGCCCCATTCCACTGCTTTTAGAAGTAAAATTCGGCTCAAAGATTCTTTCGTACATATTTTCAGGAATCCCGACTCCGTTATCCTGAACAGAGATAATGACCCTTCTTTGGTGCTGTTCGACATCTACATTGATGATCAGTTTTCTCTTATCACTTTCCGCCTGCTTTGCATTGGTAACAAGGTTTGTGATAATTCTGGAAAGATAAATTCTGTCCATATTGATCATAATATTCGTCTTGTTGGCATGCATGAAAATACTGTCATCATTGAATACACGGAGAATATCTTCAACTTCCGTATTCAGATTGATCACTTCATTATTTTTTTCAGGAAGCTTCGCAAATTCCGAGAATGCTGAAGCTACGGTAGCAATCAGATCAATCTGATCCACAATAGTCTTACTCATCTGCTTTACCCTTTCCCTGATATTCGGATCTTCGGGGTCAAATTTTCTTTCAAAATTCTGAATCGTCAGCTTCATTGGCGTCAGCGGATTTTTCACCTCATGAGCCACCTGCTTGGCCATCTCTCTCCATGCTTCTTCCGATGCTTTGAACCTAAGTCTTTCTTTCTGATCCTGAATCTGTAAAATCATCCTGTTATAAGCCCTTGCCAAAGCATTAAGCTCATCATTCTTATAATATCTGATAGGACGCATTTCGTTTTCAAACAAGGTAATACGGGTAATCATATCAGAGAATTTCGTAATGGTTTTCGCCAGGCTATTAGAAGTCACCCAACTGATCCAGATACTAAATAAAATAAGGAAGATATCGACTAAAAGAATATATTTTACATACTGATGAAGAACTTCAAGGTAAGCAGATTCATTATGGTATAAAGGAATATAAACAATTCCGATAGGCTCAAGTTCATTGTTTTTCAGCAAAAGATAGGAAGAGGTAAGCTTTGCATCCTTAGCCGCATCATAATTCACCATGTCTACTCTTGCGTCAGTAGACAGGATCTTATTGATGATTTCTATAGGAATTGTTTTCTGCTCAATTAATCCTTCGTCTTTGTTGGAAAGCAAATAGTTTCCCTTCAGATCATAAATAAAAATATCATGCTGGTTGATATCCGCTATCTCGAAGATTTTATTTCCCAGGACTTCCGGAAGATCTTTTGTCTCAATAAGTTTCTGGCTTACCGCATAGTCCAGATATCGCATTACAGCATTGGTTTTATCCTGCATATCGATATTACTCTGCTGTAAAGAATGATTTCTCAATACAAAGTAAGGAACAAGTGATGTAGCAACCACACTTAAAAAACATACCAGCAGGAAACCGAAAAACACACGATTCCTTAAGCTATATCCTTTATACTTATTTATTGACATTCTACTTTTTAATTAACCTAGCAATATACTTACCAATGATATCAAATTCCAGGTTTACTTTGTCACCAATTTTCAAATGTTTCATATTCGTAAATTCCCAGGTATAAGGAATAATAGCTACGGAAAACTGATTATCTTCACTTTTAGCAACAGTAAGACTGATTCCGTTTACAGTAATGGATCCCTGAGGTACCGTTACAAAACTTCCGTCATTATCATACTTCATGGTAATAAAATAACTTCCGTCTTTATTTTCGATACTCACCACTTCACCGGTTTTATCAACATGTCCCTGAACAATATGACCATCGAGTCTTCCATCCATTTTCATACAGCGTTCAAGGTTGACAACGGTTCCCAATTCCCATTTTCCAAGGTTGGTTTTTTCCAATGTTTCATTGATTGCCGTCACCACATAATGATTGTCTTTTATTTCAACAACTGTAAGACAACAGCCGTTGTGCGCAAGGCTTTGATCAATTTTCAGTTCATTTGTAAAAGGGCAAGTCAGGGTAAAATCTATATTGCTTCCTTTTTCTTCAATCTTCTCAATAACACCAACTGCTTCAATAATTCCTGTGAACATATTATTTTTTGCTAAATTTGTAAATTATAATCTTCAAAGATAATCAAAATGAGCCCAAAAAACCATAAAGTACGAGTAGGAATTTCAATCGGTGATTTCAACGGCATCGGCCCGGAGATCATTATGAAGTCTCTGAAAGACAAAACTATTACAGATTTTTTCACTCCTGTAATTTTTGGTTCGGGAAAATTATTCACTTATCAGAAAAATATTTTTAAGCTGAATCTTAATTTCAACTATGTGAATGAACCTTCGCAGGCACAGGCAGGGAAACTCAATATGGTGAACCTAACCAAAGAAAACGTGAATGTAGAACTGGGAGTTCCTACTGAAGAATCTACAAAGATGGCCATTGATTCTCTGGAAGCAGCTACTGAAGCTTTGATGAAAGGAGATATTGACGTTCTGGTAACCGCTCCGATCAACAAGGATGAAATGGTAAAGATGGGCTTCAAACATGCAGGACACACAGGATATTTTGAAGAGAAATTCAATAAAAAAGGATTAATGTTCCTTGTTACCGAAGATCTTAAAGTGGCTGTTTCCACACATCATATCCCAATTGCAAAGGTGGCTGAAAATATTTCCAAGGAAAAAATAAAGAAACAGATCAGAGTTTTAAACCAGACGCTGATAGAAGATTTCTGTATTCAAAAGCCTAAAATTGCGGTGCTGGGATTAAATCCTCACGCAGGAGATGGCGGTGTTATCGGAAATGAAGAAATCGAGATCATCAGCCCAGCTATTAAAGAACTTTCTGACAACGGAATACTGGCATTCGGGCCTTTTCCTGCAGACAGTTTCTTCCAGCCGGGCAAATACAAAAATTTCGATGCTGTTTTAGCAATGTATCACGACCAGGGACTGGCTCCTTTCAAAACATTAGCGTATGAAGAAGGAGTAAATTATACGGCGGGACTTCCTTTCATCAGAACATCTCCGGATCATGGAGTTGCTTATGATATTGCAGGAAAAAATATGGCTGACGAACAAAGTTTTACAGAAGCAATCTTCACTGCTATTAAGGTTTTCAAAAACAGAAGTGAATACCGCGAACTGATGAGCGACCGCCTGCAGCCTAGAAAAATGGCTGTAGACAACGGAATAGATGAAGATCTGCCGGAGGAAACTGAAGCATAAATCTTTAAAACAAATTTTAAATTAATTTGTTTTAGATTTTATTTGTTATTATAAAAAAAATGCATATTTTTGCACACTCATTTTATGGACAAGTTAAGAAACTATGACGTAAGCTTTTCCGGACTTAAAAACGGAAAACACGAGTTCAAGTTTGAGATAGATAAAACGTTCTTTCAATTATTTGACACTGAGCAGGAATTTACAAATCCTAGAATAGAAGTGAATGTATCGCTTGATAAACACACTACTTTTCTGGAATTTGAGATTAAAATTAATGGATTAGTTGAATTGGTTTGTGATATCACCAATGAAAATTTCGACTATCCTATTGAGAATGAAATCAAAATTTTGGTGAATTTCGGGGAAGAATATGATGACAGCAATGAAGATGTGATTACCATTCCTACCGGAGAGCACGCTTTCAATGTAGCACATTTGATTTATGAAAATGTAATGCTTTCTATCCCGATGAAAAAGATTTCACCGAATGTAAGTGATGAAGATCTTAAAATTCTTGACCAGTTCAGTCCTAAAGATATTGAGGTAACTGAAGAAGAAGAACATGAAAGTGACCCAAGATGGGATGCTTTAAGAAAATTAAAAGACAATAATTAAATAGAATAATTTAAATATGATGAGATGATGAATCTCATCGCTCATCAATTAAAAAAGTTATTAGAAAATGGCACATCCAAAGAGAAGACAGTCGTCTACAAGAAGAGATAAGAGAAGAACTCACTACAAAGCTGTAGTTCCTCAATTAGCTAAAGATGCAACAACAGGAGAGCTTCACCTATACCACAGAGCTCACTGGCATGAAGGAAAATTATACTACAGAGGTAAAGTAGTATTGGAAAAAGAAGTAGCTGCTACTGAAGAAAACTAAGAGTCGCTTTTCGCTGAAAAAGCCTCATTTTAATACAAAAACCGCCCAATTTTGATAAAATTTGGCGGTTTTTTGTTGTTTTTTACGTTTTTTTGGTATCTTTGGCATCAAATCAAATATCAAATTTATGGACATTAAAGACATACAAAATCTTATCAAGTTTGTATCTAAGGCTGAAGTTTCAGAAGTGAAGTACAAAACTAAAGATTTCGAAATCACTATTAAAACTCCATTAGCTGGAAGCGATGCTGTTTATGCACAGCCTGCAGTATATCACACTGCACCGCAAGCGGTAGCTGCTCCGGCACCTGTTGCAACTCCGGCTGCTCCGGCTGCTGAGAAAGCTGAAGCTGCATCTGATGACAGCAAATATGTAACAATCAAATCTCCAATGATTGGTACTTTCTATAGAAAACCATCTCCTGATAAAGATGTATTTGTAAATGTAGGTGACGAAGTTTCTGTTGGTAAAGTAGTTTGCGTTATTGAAGCAATGAAGCTATTCAACCAGATTGAATCTGAAATCAGCGGAAAAATTGTTAAAATTTTAGTTGACGACGCTACGCCTGTAGAGTATGACCAACCTTTATTCTTAGTAGATCCATCTTAATTAAATATTGATTAATGATGATTGATGATTGATTATAAAATCAATTTCAAATTTCAAATTTTCAAATTTCAAATCGTATTAAGATGTTCAAAAAAATATTAATAGCCAATCGTGGCGAAATTGCAATGCGTATTTTACGTACTTGTAAAGAAATGGGAATCAAAACCGTTGCAGTATACTCTACTGCTGACAAAGACAGTCTTCACGTAAGATTTGCTGATGAAGCAGTATGTATTGGTCCTGCAATGAGTAAAGACTCCTATCTTAAAATCCCTAACATTATTGCTGCAGCGGAAATTACCAATGCTGACGCTATTCACCCAGGTTATGGATTTTTATCTGAAAATGCTAACTTCTCAAGAATCTGCCAGAAGAACGGTATCAAATTTATTGGTGCTTCTCCTGAACAGATTGAAAAAATGGGAGATAAAGCAAACGCTAAGGCTACTATGAAAGCAGCAGGTGTACCTTGTGTACCAGGTTCTGACGGATTGATCGAATCTTATGAACACGCTGTAAAGATAGCTGAAGAAACAGGATATCCGGTAATGATCAAAGCTACCGCAGGTGGTGGTGGAAAAGGAATGAGAGCTGTCTGGAAAGCTGAAGACCTTAAAGATCACTGGGAATCTGCTATTCAGGAAGCTGTAGCTGCCTTTGGAAACGGAGGTATGTATATGGAAAAACTGATTGAAGAGCCAAGACACATCGAAATTCAGGTTGCTGGTGACCAATTCGGAAAAGCGTGCCACCTTTCTGAAAGAGACTGTTCTGTACAGAGAAGAAATCAGAAATTAACTGAAGAAACGCCTTCTCCTTTCATGACAGACGAACTGCGTGAGAAAATGGGGGAAGCTGCTGTAAAAGCTGCGGAATTCATTGGATATGAAGGGGTGGGAACAATCGAATTCCTTGTAGACAAGCACAGAAATTTCTATTTCATGGAAATGAATACAAGAATCCAGGTAGAGCACCCTATTACTGAGCAGGTAATTGATTATGACCTGATCAGAGAACAAATTCTTCTTGCTGCAGGAACTCCTATTTCAGGAATCAACTATTATCCTAAGTTACACTCCATCGAGTGCAGAATCAACGCAGAAGATCCTTATGCAGATTTCAGACCGTCTCCGGGGAAAATCACAGGATTAAATATTCCTGGCGGACACGGAATCAGAGTAGACACTCACGTGTATTCCGGATATACAATCCCTTCTAACTACGACTCTATGATTGCTAAGCTTATCACTACGGCTCAGACCCGTGAGGAAGCCATTGCAAAAATGAGACGTGCTCTTGAAGAATTCTATATTGAAGGAGTAAAAACAACAATTCCTTTCCACAGACAGCTGATGGATAATGAAGATTATCTTTCAGGGAACTATACTACAAAATTCATGGAGGATTTTGTAATGGATAGAAAATACGATAATCATTAAGATTATTTTATATACAAATTAAAACTGCCTCAAAAGGGGCAGTTTTTTTATTTAAATCCATCAATGATTATGCCAGTCAACATATCATAAAAACTAATGAATCAAGTTCTTATTAATCGTTAATAAAAATTAATAAACAATCAGAAAATAAAATTCTGCCAACATAAAGATATAATACCTAAAACAAGCAATCAATAAAGAAAATATTTTCTGATCCGATATTATTCCACCCTAAAATCTACTTCAATTTTACCCCAAAACGTTACTGGGTATTTGTTTATGCATATCATTAATATTGTGTAAATTTGTTGAAAACCAAAATATATGTCAACAGCAGAACAAACAAAAAACTCACAGTATTTTATTGACCTTGAAGACAAACATGGAGCGCACAACTATCACCCCCTTCCAGTTGTTCTGGACCGCGGAGAAGGTGTTTTCGTTTGGGATGTGGAGGGCAAAAGGTACTATGATTTTCTTTCAGCATATTCTGCTGTGAACCAGGGACACTCTCATCCGAAAATCGTAGGAGCCCTGGTAGAGCAGGCCCAAAAACTGGCGTTAACTTCAAGAGCTTTCTACAACTCTAAATTAGGAGAATATGAGCAGAAAATAACCACACTTTTCGGGTTTGATAAAGTTTTACCAATGAACTCCGGAGCTGAAGCAGTGGAAACAGCCGTAAAACTGGCTAGAAAATGGAGTTATGAAGTAAAAGGAATTGCAGAAAATGCGGCGAAAATTATCGTTTGCGAAAACAATTTCCACGGAAGAACAACCACTATTGTTTCTTTCTCCAATGATCCGGATGCCAACCAAAACTACGGACCTTTTACACCAGGATTTATCAAAATTCCTTATAACGATATCGCTGCATTGGAAGAAGTATTAAGCAGAGAAGCAGCAAATATTGCAGCGTTCTTAGTAGAACCAATTCAGGGAGAGGCCGGAGTGTATGTTCCGGATGAAAACTTCCTTAAAAATGCTTCTGAACTATGTAAAAAACACAATGTTCTTTTCATTGCTGATGAAGTTCAGACAGGTATTGCAAGAACAGGAAGACTGATTGCCTGCCACCATGAAGATGTACAACCGGATATTTTGATCCTGGGAAAAGCACTTTCAGGAGGTATGTATCCGGTATCCGCTGTTTTAGCGAATGACAACATTATGAATGTTATTAAACCGGGACAGCACGGTTCCACATTTGGAGGAAATCCTATTGCATGTGCCGTAGCAGTAGCAGCATTAGATGTAGTAGCTGACGAAAAACTGTCTGAAAGAGCAGAAGAATTAGGAAAGCTTTTCAGAGCTGAAATAGAGAAGCTTATTGAAAAAACAAACCTTATTACCAAAGTAAGAGGAAAAGGCCTTTTAAACGCTATTCTGATCAATGATACACCTGATAGCTCTACCGCATGGAATCTTTGCTTACAATTAAAAGAAAACGGATTGCTCGCAAAACCTACCCACGGTAATATCATAAGACTTGCACCGCCACTGGTCATTACAGAAGAGCAGTTGCTGGATTGCGTGAAGATTATTGAAAAGACTATTCTTGAGTTTAAATAAAAATGGCTCTTTCCCTTGCAATCATTACTTATAATGAAGAAGAGAATATCACAAGACTTTTAGATTCATTAACAGATACAGCTGATGAAATCATCATTGTCGATAGCTTTTCAACGGATAAGACCAAAGAGATTTGCACTCAAAAATATCCTCAGGTAAAATTCTTTGAGAAAAAATTTAATGGGTATGGTGAACAAAAAAACCATGCCCTTACTTTATGTTCCCATGAATGGGTTTTGTTTCTGGATGCCGATGAAGTTCCTGATCAAAATCTGAAAAGATCTATACAAAGCATTGTTGCTTCAGAAAACCCGGAATTCAATGTTTATAAAGCAAAATTCAGCAATCATTTGGGAATTCATACGATCAGATTCGGGGGCTGGGGAAATGTATGCCGTGAAAGGCTGTTCAGAAAAAAATACGTAAGGTATTCGGATGATAAAGTTCATGAATTTTTGATATCTGATGAGAAAGCTGGCCTTATGAAAGGAAAACTGGATCATTATACTTACAAAAGCATTCATCATCATGTCTCAAAAATCAACAAATATTCTGATATGATGGCTGAGAAAATGTTTGAAAGAGGGAAGAAAGTCAGGAGATTTAAAATCATTGTTGGCCCGATATTCGAGTTTATGAAGGTTTTTATTTTCAGGCTTGGTTTTCTGGATGGATTTCCTGGATTTTATGTTGCTAAAACAATGTCTTATTACACCTTTTTGAAATATATCAAGCTGCGTGAAAAAATAAGGCTGTTAGAAATTGAACAAAATACCGTAAAATAGCATGATTTTGTATCTGATTCTTGTTGTATTGGCGATATTTATCGTTGTGTATTTCCGTCTCTACCTTTTTGTTTTTCCGCATAACAGACTGGTTATCCTTATGTATCATCAGATTGAAAAAGAAAGCCATGAAGATCTTACGGTCAGTTTAAAAAATCTTGAACAGCAGTTTTCATATCTGAAACGAAACAAGTACACTTCCCACTTTTTTTCAGACCTTACTGTTTCAACAAAAAGAAACATTATCATCACCTTTGATGACGGATACAGAAACAATCTTGAATATCTACCCTCTTTACTGGAAAAATACAATCTGAAAGCTACAATTTTTATTCCCACCGGATTTATCGAAAAGGGATATAAGAATTATGCCATGATGAGCTTTGATGAAATCAGGAATCTGGATAAAAAGTATTTTGAGATTGCCCTTCACAGTCATGCCCACGAAAACTTGAGAAATGCACCTTTTGATTTTGTAGAAAAAGATCTAAAAAAAAACATGCAGATTCTTGATGCCCAAAATATCAGGTATTCAAAGGTTTTGGCGTACCCGTATGGAAAATATCCACAAAAAAAACATGATAAATTAGCATTTTTTTCTATTTTGAAAAAAATAGGAATTGATTTTGCAGTAAGAATTGGAAATAAAGTGAATTATTATCCTACACAGCATCCATACGAACTGTGTAGAATTGATATAAAAGGCAAAGATTCGCTCATAAAATTCAAATTTAAACTTATCTTTGGGAGATTAAAACTATTTTAAAAATAATATTAAGGAGTATGTAACGTACTTCTCTATCAAACAAAACGTTGTGATGAATATAAGTGGTTTAATCATAACATATAATGAAGAAAAAAATATACAGGATGTCCTTGAGTCTTTTGATTTTTGTGATGAAATAATTGTGGTAGACTCTTTTAGTACGGATAAAACTGTAGAAATTGCAAAGAAATTCCCCCATGTAAAAGTGATTCAGAATAAATTTGAGGACTTTACAAAGCAGAGAAATTTAGCTCTTGATCATGCAACCAACGACTGGGTATTATTTTTGGATGGTGATGAAAGAATTACTCCGGCCCTGAAGCAGGAAATTATCGGTGAGCTGAACAAACCCGGGCAAAAGGATGCCTATTATTTTTACAGGAAATTCTTTTTTGCCCAGAAACCGATTCACTTTTCAGGAACGCAGTCTGATAAAAACTTCAGGCTATTCAGAAAATCGAAGGCCAGATATATGGCGGGAAAAAAGGTACATGAAACTCTGGAGGTTAACGGAACCATCGGAATTTTAAAAAATAAATTACTCCACTACTCCGTTTCAGATTATGAATCTTACAGAAAAAAAATGATTCATTACGGAGTTTTAAAGGGTAAAGAACTGGCTGCAAAAGGGAAAAAGTACAGTGTTTTGGTTCAATATCTTAAAACAGCTTTTAAATTCTTTAAAGCCTATATAATGAGACTGGGTATTTTAGACGGAAAAGAAGGGTATCAGTTATCTTACCTTCAATCTTTAAGTGTTTATGAAACCTATGAATCATTAAAAAAAGAGCAAAATTAGTTGAATGAAGATTTGTATCATTAGTTATGATTTTTGGGATTATGATAAGTATATTGTTGAAACATTATGCAAAAGAGGTATTGATGCACATCATGTAAAGATCAGTACCGTTACACATTCCAACTTCAATGAAAGAGCGGTAAATGCTTTAAGCAAAACTTTTTTAAACAAAAATCTTAAGACTGAAAAAAGACAAAAATACGTTCTGGATTCTCTGGAAAAATTAGGGCATCAGGATCAGATACTGGTGATGAACCCGGATACATTCGATCTTTCTACCCTTCAAAAAATCCGAAAATATACAGACCGCCTGGTTACCTATCTTTATGATAATCTTGAAAGGGTTCCGGTGGAAGACAAGTTATATCTTTTTGATAAAGTATTCTCATTCGACTATATTGACGTCAAAAAGCACGGGTTCGAAAAGTTAACAAACTATATTTATCTTCCCCATTGTTCACAGGAAATCCAACAGCCTGAAATGGATCTTTTCTATATCACATCGTATGATAACAGAAGGGTTTCCCTGATAAAGTTACTGGCTAAAAAACTGATTGAACAGGGATTAAAATTCCAGATCATGATCATCGGAAAAAAGTCATGGAAACATCAGCTCACGAATATTTTCATGACGGTTCCCAAAAATCTTTTTCTGATTTTCAGCATCAAAAAGATTCCACACAACGATCTTCCAAAGTATTATAAGAACTCCAAAGTTTTACTGGACCTCATGCGTGAGGGGCAATATGGGCTCAGTTTCAGAGTTTTTGAGGCCATGGCTCTGGACAAGAAAATCATTACTGATAATGAAGCCATTAAAACCTATGATTTTTACAATCCCAATAATATTTTGATTTTAAACAAAAATATTAGTAATCTTGACAAATCTTTTTTTGAAACACCCTACGAGAAAATTCCGGAAGAAATCTACTACAGATATACTTTGGATAGCTGGGTGAATAAAGTTTTTGAACTGGATACTAAAAACTAGCAAATGGGAATCTTAAAAAAAATAAAAAAACACTTCGAAAGAAAAGAAAAACTCAAAAACCTTCAGTCTAAGGATATAGTCAACATTCATCTGTATGACGCTTCCCAAAAAACGATTCTGTTTGCATCAAGAGATTTCCCTGCCCATGATAAAGAATCCGGGGCCAACAGACTGAAAGAGCTAATATTTATTTACAAAGAATTAGGATACAACTGCATTTTATTTGCTCCTCATATATTTGAAGACGATTCTTATGTAAAGTTTTATCAGCAGCACAACGTTATCGTTTATATAGAGAATACCAGATACAGGAATATCTACGATTTTCTGTCTTCTTTTAAAAAGATAGATTATGTCTGGTTCAACGGTCCTCTGGCTCTGAATCTTTTTTATAAAAAAATGAAGACTGTTTTACCATCTGCCAAATTCATTTATGATATGGTGGATATTCATTTTTTAAGGTTTAAAAGAGCGATAGAACTGGAACCGACCCGTATTTCTTTAAAGAAAAATTACAAGCATTTTTTCCGGCTGGAAACCGTTGTCGCACCACAATTGGACTATATTATTGCGATATCTGATAAGGAAAAGGAAATTATGGGCGGGTATGCAGATAAAAATAAGATCATTACGATATCCAATATTCATTATCCTAAAATTGATATTTCTGAAAGAAAGAGCTTCAGTGAAAGTAAAGGAATTACCTTCATTGGCTCTATTCACGAACCGAATATTGATGCGGTAAAATTTTTATACGAAAAAATAATGCCTATTGTCTGGAAAACCAATCCTGAGCTGGAAGTAAGCATTATTGGTAATGTTGCCGAAAAACTGGATCTTAAACTATTTCCTAAGTTTAAATTTTTAGGATTTGTGGAAAGCATTGAAGAGCATTTCATGAATTCAAAAATTATGGTAGCTCCTTTAAGATTTGGTGCCGGGGTAAAAGGAAAAATCGGACAGGCGTTTGAATATTTTTTCCCCGTGGTTACTACAGATATAGGTGCCGAAGGAATGAAACTTACCGATAAAAAAAATGTGCTGATTGCCAATGACGAAACCCGTTTCGCAGAGGCCATAATCCAGCTGAATAATGATGAAGAGCTTTGGAATACTTTAAGCAGAAATTCTGTGGACAGCCTGAGAGCCTTTTCACCTGAAGAAGTAAAAGAAAAACTTAAAACATTATAAAAACATGTCATTAAGCGTAAACTATCACGGTTTTTTTGATGGAAATTTTGGTATAGCAGAAGCCACAAGGCTTAATGCAGCTGCTATGGAAAACGCAGGCATTAAAGTAAACCGCATCAGCTACTCAAGTGACACTCTTGAAAAGTCTGAAAGCAATACAGAAGCCGATGCGTTAATCAATATCTTTCACATTAACAGTAATGTGACTCACGAATTCTTTTCAAAAAACCAGGATATCAATCTTGCGGGTCATTATAACATTGTTTATTGGGCATGGGAATTTCCTGAGGTATCCGATAAAACAGTTGAGTTTCTCAATATCTTTGATGAATTATGGGTTCCCAGCGATTTTTGTGTCAATATTTTCACGAAATATACAGGGATTCCGGTGATGAGATTTTCTCATCCTATTCAAAAACTGGCTCCTTCTGATGAGTTTAATTTTGAGGAGTACCATATTAAGCCCGGCACCCATGTATACATTACCATTTTTGATTCCTTAAGTACTACCATCAGAAAAAATCCTGAAGCTACTATTGAGGCGTTTATTAATGTCTTTAAAGATGATCCCGAAAGTGTTTTAATTGTCAAGACCCATAATCTTGACAGAAGTAAAGATGCACAGAAAGTAGTGGAAAAATATGCCGGCATTTCGAATATTATCATTATTAATGAACATTTTTCGAAAGAAAAGCTTCATTCTATGATTCAGAAATCCGATGTCCTTATTTCGCTTCACGGTTCCGAAGGTTTCGGACTTACCATGGCAGAAGCTATGTCTTACGGGAAAATAGTTGTAGGAACCGGATACTCGGGAAATCTTGACTTTATGAATGTGAACAACAGTTTCCTTGTTCAATATAGTTTTATTAAAACCTCCAATACCAAAGGGTTAATTGCTGAAGGGCTCACTTTGGCAAAACCTGATCTACAGGATGCCACACAGAAACTTTTGTATATAAAGAATAATTTTAAATCTTTACACTCAATTAAAGAAAGTGCCGAGGCTCAGATCAGAGATCATTTTTCTCTTGAAGCCATAGGACAATTGCTTAAGTTAAGGCTGTCCTTTATTGCGCAGATGGACAAAAAAGGAAATCCTTCAGAAAACAGTGTAGGAAATGTTTTTTATCTGGCTGAAATAGACAGATTGACCGGCAGGGTGAATTACCTTGAGAAAACATTATACAATAAAATCAGAAAAAAAGTAAACCTCTTTTTAAAGAAAGTAAAAGGTAAGAAATAAAAAAGAGCGGTGGATTTGTCTTAATCCACCGCTCCTTCATTTTATAGGAAATTATTTCTTCTGTTTTCTGTTTCTGAAATACATTTTCACACCATATATCCACTGAATAGGTTTGCTTTTTTTATAAATTCTAAGATCCTTTTTCAGAAATATATTGTCTGCATAGAGTTTCATCAACGCTGATCTGCTTTGCTGAATTTTCCCCTCGGAAATAAGTTCTTCAGATCTTTCTCTGATCAGTTTCCCTACTTTTTCGAGTGAAAAGTCCTGAGTAATTGTTGTACGGGCATGATCCGATTTTTCTTTAACATCCTCACCTCCCTGATATATTTTTTTCAGGTATTCGGAGGCTTTTTCCAGTGAGGGTTCAGACCAGACGGTATTAGAATCGTAGTTAAGGTCATCTGAACCATAAGAAACTTTCTCTGCTTGTACCAGAAAACTGTTATCAGCATTCATAAATTCCAGATTTCCGGAATATCCTGTAGCGATAACAGGTTTTCCAAAATACATGGCCTCTGCTATGGTAAGCCCAAAGCCCTCAGACCTATGAAGAGAAATATAGCTGTCACAGTTACTGATTACGTAATTGAGTGCATTTTTATCAAAAATCTTTTCTACAATTTTGATTTTTGCAGAGTCCCCGATTGCTTCTTTTATCTGTTGTTTTTCTAAAGGAAACTTATCTGATTTAGAAGTTTTGATGGTCAAGAAAGCATTATTGTCTTTCTCATCAAATGTCTCTCTGAAAACCTTTATCAGGTTGAGTACATTCTTCCGCTGTATGGAGCTGTTATAATCAAAAATGAATAAAAAATTAAAGTACTCCTCACTATAAAAATGTAAGGCATCAGCATCATCCGTTTTTTTCAGATGAATATCAATCGGATGCGGAATTACTTTGATGGGAGATGCTATATACTTTTCAATGCATTTTTTACAATACTCTGAAGGTGTCCAAACCTCATCGAAAAGATTAATATTCAGCAGATAATCTTCCGGAATGGTTTCGGATTCCCATGCCATATAAAGAATATTGTATTTTCTTTCAAAAAAAGAATAATCAAAATATTCAAAAAAGTTTGAGATTTCAGAAACGGATGGTGACACCTGGACTAAATTAATGGGATGCTCTGCTTTATCCGAAAACTGAGTAAACGTAAGATCATTATTATTATGATTGGTTCTCACATCATAGTTGATCATACTGATGGGCATGCCAACACTCTGTATTGCTTTACAATTGAGTCTTGTTGCTTCAGCAATACCAAATTCACCATTAATAAATCCGAAAACGTTAATTCCTAAATCTGCCATTTCTATTTTCTAATAATTCAAACTGATTAATCTTCCAGGGTTTCATAAAAGTTATTCTGCTTTTTTTGCTTCTCAAAATTCTTTTTATGAACTAAAGACAATTCATATTTTGCTGGAATTTCTGTAAAGTTTTTATTTCCATGTAAAACTTCATGTACTTTATTCTTCCAGAATATTTTTTTATTATTCTTAATAATTCTAGCCTGATAGTCCGGAAAATTAATATAGCCTTCATTATTCATTTTCCACCCCATTTGCTGTACATATTCTTCTGTAATTCCTTCCACCGTATTGATTCTGGGAACGTAAAATATTTCAACACTTTTCTCCTTTTTAAGATAAGGCTTCAATGTTTTAATGAAATGTTCAGTAGGGTATTCATCGGCATCAATCTGAAACAGATACTGCCCGTTTGCCTTTTCTACTAATCTGTTTTTAAACGTGGCAAAATCTCCATCCAGCCTCGCTTCCAGTTTTACTATATTATGATAACCGGCAAGCAGCTCCGTCACCTCTTTATTTTTATGAGTAATATCCTGAAGAACAATAATCTCGTCATTCTTATCAATCAAAGGGATGAGAATATCCAATAAATTTTTAAGTTCCTTAGCTTCATCATTGACCGTGATTCCGTAAGAAATAGTGATAAATTTACTGAAAAAGCGTGAAAGTAAGCTCATAATTTAATTGTAGATTATAGGATAATTGCCGGAAAAGTGGGTAAAATAATTTTCAGCAATGATTTGTTTTACGTAATTTTTATATGCTCCTGTAGGATAGAAACAAAAGCCTGTTTTTTTATAATAATATTTGAGGAAAAATTTTGGAAGTTTTTTCTCTTTTTCAATTATTTCAAGCCCTCTGTCAGTTCCTTTTATTTTATATAAAATCTGAGTATTAAATTCTATAGGTAAAGCTTCGAACCAATTGTTGATCTGGGAAAAGTAAGCAAACGGTGTTTCTTCAAAACTGTTCAGTTCCCCTTGATTATGATCAGAAAAATAATATTCGGCGAAGATATCTGCTACTTTTTCCGGCCTGAAGATAAACACTCCTCCATTAATGCTTCCCTGCAATAAAGGATTGGCTTTAAAATGACGGTCTGTAAAATATATTTCACTGGTTTCTTCCAGTATTCTTGGGATATGTCCCCAGGTCCTGTTGAATTCCTGCGTACCTCTGGGATCCAGAACGGCTCCAAAATATTTGTCTTCAGGAAGAAAATCAAAAATAGAAGGTGCTTTATCCGAAATAACAATGTCAAGATCCATAAACAGAACCATATCGTAATTCTTTGTTTCTGCTGGAATCAGCAGCTTCTGGGCCAGAAGCGGACGGTGAAAATTCTCATCTATAGGTTTATCAATGATCTTTATATCCGCACCACATTTTTTAGCATAGCTCTCAAACCTTGCCTTATTTTTATTGTACATTTTCCAGTACTTATCTCCTACAATAAAAAGACATATTGCTTTTCTCATTAATAAACTCTATTTATAAGCTACAAAAATACATTTTTAGCGACAAGCTTATAAAAAATATTAGTTTTAAATTCCAATTACTAATGAGATTTTCCACAAATAATATCTTTTGTTTGTCAAACAAAAAGAAACCGTCTTACAATGGAGACGGTTTCTTTTTGTAAAATATTAAAATTATTTAGTTAGTATGCGTAGAATTCAATTCCCTCCTTAATATAACCTGAAGGTGTTACGCTGGATCTTGAATAATAATGATCTTTACCGTTCCAATATTGGTAGATAGGAACTGTATTAGGCTGCTGAGTAGCAAAAGCATTGAACTCGATTCCTTCATCTACATATCCCGAATAATATCCCGGAGTTTTTGTATAGTAATGATCTTTACCATTCCAGTATCTGTAGATAGGAACTGTATTGGGAGCTTTGTACAAGAATGCATTAAACTCTGTTCCTTCAAAAGAATATCCGTTATAGCTTCCAGCAATTTTTGTATAGTAATGATCTACTCCGTTATAATATCTGTAAATTGGAATGGTGTTAAATTCAAGATACACTTTATTATCAATCAGATATTGATCTACATAAGCTTTAAGCTGAGCTTTTTTAACAGGATCTTTTACAAAGTCATAAATAATAATCAACCCGTTGCTTCCAAAGTCAACCAAAACAGAATTATTTACATTTGAGCTGTTCTGCCAATTGGAAATATTAACTTTAGTATTGGTCTGATCCAGATTCAAATCTCCTACCAAGCCTTTTGAAGGATCCCCGCCTCTGGTTTTGTAAGTCAACTTTTTAGAAAAATTCATGTGGTATTCAGAAGTATTCACATCATTATCCACATTCACATTAAAGATATTCAGCATTCCTGCCTTTATTCCGATTCTGGCTGCCTTATCACGAGTCTGGCTCGTTGTTTCAGACTGGAATAAAATATCAAGTTTTGCGCCTGTATAAATATCCGTCATCACGTGAGTTCCATAATCCTGAACAATCTGCTGCGGAGTTTTTGTTTGTAAATCCTGAGCAAATTCAGGAGTTATATAATCACCCAGCATATCTGTAGTCGCATTGAATCTTACTCTTTTCTGTTTGATCGTAAGGTTATAACTTCCGTAGATATATTTTGCATCAAACTTATTGTTGGTTGTTACCGCTGAGCCAAAACCTACAGACAGTATTTTTTTAAACAGTGGAAAATTAACTGTTGCATCCACTTTGGTTGAAACCATTTTCGAGTAAGCCTCAGCATTTTCACCATAATCTTCGGAGTACTCCTGAGAGTTTGTGTTTTCGCTGATTAATCTGTTGGCTTGCTCCAATTTAAAGCGATCAATATCAACCACCTTAAAACCGGCAGCTGTCGCATTGGCATATTCACCGGTAACATTATAACCATGTCCCAGAACATCATAAATCCCGTCTCCCGCAAATTTGGAAGCAGATAAGCGATTATTAGCTTTTGCCGCAGAGCTTTCAGGGGTTGTCTCGCTATTCAGTTCCTCCGTTGAACATGAACTCATAAAAAGCATCAGTAGACTACTGAAGCAAAATAAAATTTGTTTTTTCATAGATTATTTAAAAGTTTCAGCAAATATACTATTCCACAATGAGTGAAGTAAGTAAAACAAGATGACATATATCATCATTTAGTGAATTTAATAATTAAATGAAATAGCCTTTAATAAAGAATAGACCATTCACTTAAAAGGGATTTAACAAATAAAATTATTTGCAGAAATAAATTTGATCATTCAACAACTTTCTTTATGACCCCCAACTTCCATAATATAATTTCCTAAACTAAAACCGTAAGATTTAAATATCATTCAATATATCTATCAGGTTATTTTAAAATGACATATGAAGAAAGAAATAAAAAAGCAAGGAGAAAAAAAATCAACGGATATAAATCATCCCGTAAACGTATAATTTTAAGTAAATTTGCAAAAATTAAAATTGAAATGGAGAAAGTAAGAGTACGTTTTGCTCCAAGTCCTACAGGACCATTACATTTGGGAGGCGTAAGAACCGCATTATATGATTATCTTTTTGCTAAAAATCAAGGGGGAGAATTTGTATTGAGAATTGAAGATACAGACACGGCCAGATATGTAGAAGGAGCTGAAGAATATATTGAAGAAGCTTTAGAATGGTGCGGAATCATTCCTGATGAGAGTCCTAAAAAAGGAGGAAAATTCGCTCCTTACAGACAGTCTGAAAGAAGAGACATCTATGACAGATATACTGAGCAGATCCTGAAAACAGATTATGCTTACATTGCTTTTGATACTGCAGAAGAGCTGGATGCAATGCGTGCAGAATATGAAGCAAAAGGTGATGTTTTCTCTTATGATAATAAAACAAGAAACCGTTTAAGAAACAGCCTTGCCCTTTCTGAAGAAGAGGTTCAAAGGTTATTAGACGAAAAGACGCCTTATGTAGTACGATTTAAAATGCCTGTTGACAGAGTATTAAATCTTGAAGATATTATTCGTGGAAAATTTTCAGTCAATACCAATACTTTAGATGATAAAGTTCTGGTAAAGAATGACGGAATGCCAACGTATCATTTTGCCAACATTATTGATGACCATGAAATGGAAATCTCCCACGTGATCCGTGGAGAAGAATGGCTTCCATCTTTAGGACTTCACACTTTATTATATGAAGCAATGCAGTGGGAAGCGCCTCAGTTTGCCCACCTTTCCTTAATCTTAAAACCTGAAGGAAAAGGAAAATTAAGCAAAAGAGACGGAGATAAATTCGGGTTCCCGGTATTCCCTCTTGACTTTAAAGATCCTGCTACAGGGGTAGTTTCTAAAGGATACAGAGAAAACGGATATCTTCCTGATGCTTTCATTAACATGGTTGCCTTATTAGGATGGTCTCCGGCAGATGATAAAGAAATACTTCCTCTGGATGAAATGATCAAGGAATTTGATCTTCATAAAGTACATAAAGCGGGCGCAAGATTCAGTAAAGAAAAATCTGAGTGGTTCAACCATCAGTATATTCAGATGAAGTCTGATGAGGAACTTCTTCAGATCCTTAAAAATACCGACCTTGACCTTTCTGGTGTATCGGATGAAAAACTTTTGAAAGTAATTCATCTGATGAAAGAAAGAGCCACTTTCCCGAAAGATATCTATGAAAACGGCAAATTCTTCTTCGAAGCTCCTGCTTCGTATGATGAAAAAGCATCAAAAAAAGCATGGAATGAAGAAACATCGGTAATTTTAGGTGAATTGGCGACTGCTTTTGAAACAACAGACTTTGTGGCTGAGACTTTAAAGCAGACCATGCATGATTTCGCGGAAAACAAAGGATTAGGAATGGGCAAAGTGATGATGCCATTACGACTATCTTTAGTAGGAGAATTGAAAGGACCGGACGTCCCGGATATTCTGGAAATCCTTGGTAAAGAGGAAAGTATCTCCAGAATAAACAATGCTGTAAATAATTTTAAATAGAATAACCATAATTTTTCATACATTTGAAAGATTTAATTTACTTCAAGAAATGGAATATTTAAGTTTCGAACTTCCTATCAAAGAATTGATGGATCAATACCAGACGTGTTCTTTAGTAGGAGAAGAAAGTGGTGTTGATGTAAAATTAGCATGCAGCCAGATTGAGGATAAGATTTTAGAAAAGAAAAAAGAAATCTATGGAAATCTTACACCTTGGCAAAGAGTACAACTGTCCCGTCATCCGGATCGTCCTTATACATTGGATTATATTAACGGAATGGCAGACAAAGGCAGTTTCTTAGAACTTCATGGAGACAGAAATTTCGCTGATGATCCGGCAATGATTGGAGGATTGATTACCCTTGATGGTCAGAAAGTAATGATCATAGGGACTCAAAAAGGAAGAACGACCAAAGAAAGACAGCACAGAAGATTTGGGATGCCAAATCCGGAGGGATACAGAAAAGCTTTACGATTAATGAAGCTTGCTGAAAAATTCAATATCCCTGTGGTAACTTTAGTAGATACACCGGGAGCTTATCCGGGGCTGGAAGCTGAAGAAAGAGGACAAGGTGAAGCTATTGCAAGAAATATTTTTGAAATGGTTCAGCTGAAAACTCCAATCTTCACGTACATCATCGGAGAAGGTGCCAGTGGCGGAGCATTAGGAATAGGTGTAGGAAATAAGGTATATATGTTGGAGAACACATGGTATACAGTAATTGCACCGGAAAGCTGCTCTTCTATCTTATGGAGAAACTGGGATCACAAAGAAGATGCAGCCAATGCATTGAATCTTACTCCGGCAGATGCCTTAAGAGAAAAGTTCATTGATGGTATCATTGAGGAACCGCTTGGAGGAGCTCATTATGATCAGGAAACAACCTATCTGAACCTGAAAAATTCAATTTTACAAAATATCAAAGCTTTTTCCAAATTTACAGGACAGGAGCTTGAAACCCAGAGACAGGACAAATTCATTGCAATGGGTCAGTTCAAAGGATAAAAAATAAAAAAAGGTTAAGAATTTTTTCTTAACCTTTTTTCTGTAGTTTTCTTCTGTTTCTATTCTGCAACATTCAGTGCAATTTCAATATCCTGGCTGATTTTCTTTAAGGAAGAATATTTGGCATCACATACCATTGTGGTCAACACGTATTCCCCTTTATCTACCAGAATAAAATTTTCTCCTTTGGCAGGTACACTGAGATTATAATATTTTTTACCACTTATCTTTACAATAAGATTACAGGTGGATCTGTTTTTAATATTGATATAGGCTTCGTTTTTATTAATATCATTATTAAAAAGGTGTGTAAGCATTGCTGCTGTTCTTTTATTTTCTTCACTGGGTCCTGCTTTAGAAGTACCGGCACTTTTTGCAGAACCTGCAGAACTTACTGATGCAAAGGTAGCTGTTCTTCTTTCTTCTTTTAAAGCTTCTATAGCAGCTGCTGTATTATTAGAGACAGGTTTTCCATTAGCAGTATATGCTTTTTTTGCGGCCATCGTCTTTCCGCTATTCAATTCATTATTTTTAACGATATTTTCAATTTTTTCTTTGCTGATTGGTTTTATGGTAGGTTTTGCTTCCGGAGAATTCCCTGCCATGATAATATCAATCAGTTTTCTTTTAAAATAGTCTGTTTTAGCATGTCCGG
Source organism: Chryseobacterium sp. X308 (assembly GCF_020733145.1). Classification (NCBI taxonomy): domain Bacteria; kingdom Pseudomonadati; phylum Bacteroidota; class Flavobacteriia; order Flavobacteriales; family Weeksellaceae; genus Chryseobacterium; species Chryseobacterium sp. X308. Next base: position 70,810 of record NZ_JAJFZH010000014.1, on the reverse strand, counting down.
GATTCTGTTTCAAAAAACCGGCAATTACTCTTGCCTCTTTTGAGATTTCAGCTTCCTGTTCGGTATAGATGATTACAGTTTCTTTTTCAACAACCGCTTTAGATTTTGTTTTTTTCTTTTTTTGAGAAAAACCTAGTGCAAAAATGCATATAAATAGAAGGAAGAAGATTTTTTTCATTAATCAAACCTTTAAAATAGTATTAAATATATTAATAACGTGAAAAGTCATTTTTTAGTTTATCATTAAAATCATTATCTTTGCACTGCTCTAAAATTAAGCTAAAAATTAATACTAATCTTAAATAAAAAATAATAGATATTATGTCTTATACACCAGTTGCTGCAGATGTAGCTAAATTAAGAAACCAAACAGGTGCAGGTATGATGGACTGCAAGAAAGCTCTAGTTGAAGCTGAAGGAGACTTCGAAAAAGCGGTAGATATCCTTAGAAAAAAAGGACAAAAAGTTGCTGCTAACAGAGCAGACAGAGAGTCTACTGAAGGGGCAGTAATCGCAAGAGTAAACGAAGACAACACTTTAGGTGCTGTAATCTCTTTAAATTGTGAGACTGACTTCGTTGCTAAAAACGAAGCATTCGTTGAGCTAGCTTACGAATTAGCTGAAATGGCAATCTTCGCTGCTACTAAAGAAGAGCTTTTAGCTACAGATTTCCACGGAATCACTGTTGCTGAGAAATTAGTTGAGCAAACAGGAGTTATCGGTGAGAAAATTGAGATCGGATCTTTCGAAAGAATCCAGGGAGCTTTCTTAGGAGCTTACATCCACGCTGGAAACAAAATTGCTGCAATCACTTCCCTATCTGCAAAAGTAGACGGAGCTGAAGAAGCTGCTAAAGCTGTTTCTATGCAGGTTGCTGCAATGAACCCAATTGCTCTTGACGAAACTGCGGTTTCTCAGGAAACTATCGACAGAGAGTTGGAAATCGAAAGACACAAACTTACTGAAGAAGGTAAGCCTGCCAACATTATCGACAACATCCTTAAAGGTAAAATGCAGAGATTCTACAAAGACAACACTTTGGTACACCAGGATTTCATTAAAGACGGAAGTATCTCAGTTGCTGATTATGTAAAATCTGTAAACGCAGACTTAAAAGTAACAGGATTTGTAAGAGTAAGCCTATAAGCTGACTTTTTCAAAAAATATAGAATCCCGGTGAAATTCACCGGGATTTTTTATTAACATTATTTATACCCATCTGTACAATAAACATTTAAAAAAATTAACAAATATAAATAATTCACCCACTAAAGAACTAATTAACGATAATCAGAAAGATTAAGCCCAACAGCCATTACCAGTTTCATACCCAAGGAGGCTTTTAATTAAAAATAGAAGACTTTTATTTAACATTTATTTAAATTTTATTAAAAGTATTTCATTTTTTATTTTATTTTTGTAGAAATCCTAATTCCATACTCATGAAAAGATTTCTACTCAGTTTGGTATTAATTTTTTTGACAATTAATACACTCTTTGCACAAAGGGATACCGAGCACTGGATTGCTCCCTATTACGACAGTGTTGGCGGCAACAGCTATGTCAACATGCTCTATCTTTCCACAGACTCTCCAACTCCCGTTGATGTAACCATTTACAATAACAATGCTCCAGTAACCACCGTTACCATCAGTAAAGGTAGTCCGCAGACTTATAAAGTTACCAACACTCTTATTTCTGCTACCACTACTACTGACGCATTTGTTGTGGGTAATAAGGGATTGTATTTAAAAGCAGCCAAGCCTTTTTACTGCAGCTTAAGACTGGCTCAGAGTGTTCATGGGGAAGTAATAACCAGTAAAGGAAAAGCCGGAATTGGAAAAACATTTTTCGTGGCTGCCGCTCCCAACACCAATACCAGCAGTATTCAGAATTTTACGGCAGGTGTCCTTGCTACCGAAGACAATACCAATGTAACCGTATCATGGAATCCTACTGCCGGAGTTGTTTTTATTAATGGAAATCCTACTGGAAATACTCAGACTTTCACTTTACAAAAAGGACAATCTTTCATTCTGGCAGGATCCGGTTCTCAGTCCGGAAATAAAACAGGCTTTATCGGGGCTAAAATTGTTTCTGACAAGCCTGTAACATTGACCAATGGTAGCTGTAATGCCAACTTCTCTGCTTCAACAACAGGAAGTGATCCGGTTCTCGATCAATCTGTTCCGGTTGACAGACTTGGGAATACTTTTGCCATGGTAAAAACAAGATCTACTCAACCTTCCTTAAACATGGAAGGAGGTCTTATTGTAGCTACCGAAGATAATACTGAAGTATATTTAAACGGCGGAGGTACTGCTGTTGCAACACTTGCTGCCGGAGAATGGTACAGAATTAACGAAACCAGTTATGTTGCTCAGGGTACATCAGGGCATTCAAATATGTTCATTTCTACTACCAAAAATGTGTATTTATACCAGTTTATCGGAGTTTTGCAAAGTGATGCTACCAATGGATTCAACTATATTCCGCCATTAAACTGTTTCCTTCCAAGAAAAATTGATGAAATCGGCAAGATCAATGAAATGCCTCTTGGCGTGGGAGGAGCCAGCTCTACTCCCAGTGATCTGGTAGTAAAATTAAACATTCTGACAGAGGCTGGTGCTACTGTAATGTTGAATGACGCGCCTCTTCTCCCTGAAGCAGGTCCTTATCCCCTTGCAGGAAATGCCAACTGGGTAACCTATGCCATCAACAGTGTAACCGGAAATATTAAGATTACCTCTACAAAAGCTGTAACAGCAGGTATCAACGGAGGATATAGCTCTGCAGGATATGGTGGTTACTTTGCAGGATTCTCTTCAATCCCTGTTATTGCAAAAAAAACAGGTGAATGTGTTCCGGGAATCGTTCTTGAAGTAGATGATGGATATGAAACCTACCAGTGGTTCCGTGACGGAGTTGCCATTCCGGGTGCTACCAGCTATACCTACACACCTACACAATCCGGAAATTATACTGTAAAAGTAACTATGGGAACTTGTCCTCCTGTGACAACTCCGATTTATAAAGTACAAAACTGTTTAAAAGAAACCACACAGGCTCTTAATGCTTGTTCTACTAAAATTATTACCCCGACATTTACTTCTTCCACTCAGACTGTGGTTCCAAGTACGGTAGTAATTTTGACTCCTCCTACCAAAGGAACAGCTGTGGTGAATCCAAACGGAACGATCACTTATACACCTAATCCAGGATATCTGGGACCAGACAAAATCGTTTATAAATTCTGCGGAAATTCAGTTGAGTTTACAGATTGCGAGCAGGTGACCCTGAACCTTACTGTAGTACCTTTCATTGTAACAGATACTTCTATTAAGGCTTGCTGGTATGATGTAGATCCTTATGCTTATTTTGACCTTACCAAAGCAAAGGTAACAGACTATAATGCTGTTACAAAAAAATATTATCGTACTCTGAATGACCTTACTGCAGGTATCAATGCAATCACAACACCAGAAAACTTCCCTTCAACAGGAGGATTTGTATATGTGAAAGTAACAACTGCTGAAGGATGTACGGCCAATGCCAAAATTGAATTAATTGTACTTCCAATTAAAAAATCTCCGGTCCTTGTAGATCAGTACATCTGTATGGATGCTAAAACTAACCTGGATGCTGGTCCTGGATATGATTCATATCTATGGAGCACAGGAGCTACCACATCAGGTATCAGAGATATAGGTGTTGGGGAATACACAGTAATCCTTGGTAAGAACGGATGCTTCCTTACCCAGACTGTAAAAGTTAAAAAAGTGGAAGATCCGGTAATCCAAACTATTGAGATCAATAATAATACAGCAACTGTAATTGTAAGCGGTGGTAAAGCGCCTTTCAAATATGCGGTTGACGGAACTGCTAACTGGCAGGATTCAAATATCTTCACAGGTTTAACAAGAGGACAGCACACTTTCTATGTAAAAGATTTCTATAACTGTACTCCTGTTGCTGTAGAAGTTACAATTCCTAACCTGCTCAATGCGATTACCCCTAACGGAGATAATGTAAATGATTATATAGATTACAGCGAACTGGCTTATAAGGAAAATCTGAGCTTTGTAGTGTATGACAGATACGGAAACATGGTGTTTACCGGAAACAGATTCAACAACTACAGATGGGATGGAAAGCATTTTGATAAAAAGCTGGGAACAGGAACATACTGGTACCATATCAGCTGGAATGAATCCAACAAAGAAAAGACTCCAATAAAATATACAGGTTGGATTCTTGTTAAAAACAGAGAGTAATAATTAGTTTAAAACTATATTGAATGAGCCGCGATTATCTGATCACGGCTCATTTTTATTAATCTCCCCCAGTAAATTTATCTGATTATTATGTTAAAAACAGAAAAAAAATAATACAAACTTAAACTCTTCTTAACCACAATTTCAAAATCATATTTTTTTGTTCTATTTTCAATAATTTAATACTTTTTATCACTAAATTTGCTACAAAGACCACCGCTGAATGAAAAAAATTTTATCTTTTTTGTTTATGCTTTGCATATTCACCTCTGCTCTTGCCCAATTAGACCGGGAGCATTGGTTTGCTCCAATGATAGATAGAACAGGCGCTCCCAATCCTTATCAAAAACTGTATTTATCTACCAACAGAACAACTCCTTTTCCTGTAAATATTTATAACAATAATATTTTAATCGGGACAGTAAATATCAGTAAAAATAATCCGCAGAAATTTGATGTATTAAGGGATTATATCATTACCAAACTGCAGGGAGATTTATTTACCCCAACAACTAAAGGATTATATCTTAAAGCTGACTTTCCTTTTTATGCCAATTTAAGGTTCTCAGTATTCAATCATGCAGAAATCATTACTTCCAAAGGAATTTCTTCCACAGGACTAAATTTTTACGCAGCTGCCGCTCCTATTACTGTTAGCAACTCAATTCTGAATTTCATGACCAGCGTGCTGGCAACTGAGGACAACACCACTGTTACCGTTTCCGGCTACAGTCCTACTGTACAATTTTCAAATGGGATGACAGGAACCACAAATCCGACGATGACATTCACCTTAAATAAAGGGCAGTCTTATATTATTGACGGAATCGGCAACATAGCAGGCAACTTTAATGGCTTCATTGGCGCAAAGATTACCTCCAATAGACCCATTAATGTTACCAATGGAAACTTTAACGGTCAATATGCAGGAAATTATCCAGTCAGTTCAGATATTTTAATGGACCAGGCAGTACCTGTCAACAGACTTGGGAATGAATTTGCCATTGTAAAAGGTAGCGGACCAATTGGTACCCGTACAGAAGGGGCCATTGTAATTGCTACTGAAGACAATACTCAGATCTTTGCCAATAATGAAATTCTCCCTATAGCATCCATCAATGCAGGTAAATATTTCATTATTCCTGACTCCAAATATATCCTTCAGGGAAACGGTCACTATAATTTATATCTCAAAACCTCTAAAAATGCTTATGTCTACCAGATTTTAGCTGGAGACTCAAATGCAGGAAGTGAAGTGTTTACCGGAGGATTCAATTTTATTCCTGCGTTAAACTGCTATCTTCCCAAGCAGATTAATGAACTGGGGCTTATTAATGAAAATTTTGTTCATTCCAATGGTCATCCTGGAGGTATTCTGAATATCACCACTAAGTTGAATATTATTACAGAAAGAGGAGCTAACGTTACAGTTAACGGTACAAATCCTCCTGCAATAACAGGTCCTTACAATATGACAGGCACAACGAATTGGGTTACCTATGGTATTCCCAATGTGACAGGTACGATTACCGTAGTATCAGACAAGGCAATAATGGCAGGCATCACTGCCGGTAGTGACGCCGTAGGATACGGAGGTTTTTTTGCTGGCTTTCCTACGCAGCCTGTTATTTTACAATCCGGAGGCGGCTGTATTCCAGGAATGGTTCTTACCGTAGATCCTTTAATTTATGATACCTACCAATGGTACAGAAACGGGGTTATTGTTCCGGGAGCTACCACTTCGTCCATCACCCCTACGTTACCGGGATATTACACATGCTCTGTAACTATGGGAAGTTGTGCGCCCTTGGTTACTGAACAATTTAAAGTTCTGAACTGTACAAAACTTACCAATACATCCTATAACGTATGTAATGCTAAAACCATAGCTCCTGCATTCAGTAGTTCATCACAGACTCCCAGCCCAAGCACTGTAGCTGTTACGACAGCACCTTCATTAGGCACAGCTGTTGTAAACCCATCTACTGGTAGCATTACTTATACGGTAAATACTCTGGGTACATCAGGGACAGATACATTCACTTATACATTCTGCGGAGATGATCCTGACTTCCCGGATTGCGAAACAGTCACTGTTACCCTGAATATTCAGGCTCTAACGGTAATGAATGCAACATTATTTGCCTGTGATATCAATGGGCAGGGAACCTTCAACCTGACTACAGCAAATGTGACAAGCAATTCACCTGTTACCATTACTTATTACCCTACCCTTCTGGATGCTCAGAATGAAAATGCAGCGGCATTGATCACTAATACAACCGCCTATACCGCAACTAACGGAACAATCGTATACGCAGTTGTTAATGACCATATTGGCTGTAAAAATATTGCACAAATAACACTATCCCTTTTTAATAAAGCGATTGTACTGGATAACTACAATGGTGTTTTCTGTGATGATAATCTGGATGGAACAGTAACTGTTGTACTATCCAATATAACTCCAATTGTACTTAATAATCCCAATTACTTTACTAATGTAAGATACTATGCCAATCTTGCAGATGCCAACGCAGGAAACAACAATACCCTTCCTAACAACTGGAGCTATACAGCAACCACTAACATTTACATCAGAGTAGATTCTCCTGACGGATGTGCTTCTGTGATCAAACCTTTACAATTCAGTATCGGAGCTAAAATACCGTTGATTACAAAAACCGTTACAGAAAGCACCTGTGATGATGATCTGGACGGAATTGAAAGTGTCAATTTAACACAGTTTATTCCTCAGTTTACCCTGGATCCCAATGTAACTTACACCTTTCATGCAACTTTAGCAGATGCCCAGAATAATGTAAATGCGGTTTTATCCCCAGTGAATATTATTACTTCACAGACTTATTATATTCGCTTTGAAAAAAATGGAGTTTGTCCTGAAATAGGAACTCTGAAAATCAACATTAAAGTTCCTAAAAAATCAGATATTTTAAAAGACAAGGAAATTTGCCCGAAAACCACTACCACTCTTAATGCAGGGCCTGGATTTGAAAAATACCTCTGGAGTACAGGAGCTACCACTCCCTCCATTACGAATGTTGCCCCTGGAAATTATTGGGTAGAGCTTACCTTTAATGGCTGTGTATACAAGCAATATGTAAATGTTACGGAATTGCCTCTGCCTATAATAACCGCTATTGAAATTGATGGAACAACTGTAAAAGTTGGGGCAAGCGGCGGTACACCTCCTTATGAATATTCTTTAGATGGAGTGGTATGGCAGAGTTCCAATGTTTTCTACAATGTACCCAGAGGAGCACACAATGTATTTGTAAGAGACTCTAAAATGTGTGAAGATGTTAAAAAACCATTTGCCATTATAAATCTGATCAACACCATTACTCCGAATGGAGACGGTTATAATGAAGTAATAGACTATTCTGCTTTAATGAAGAATGACAATCTCGTATTCCGGATCTTTGACCGATATGGTGCAGAAGTCTTCAGAGGTACTCCTGAAAACAGATACACCTGGGACGGAAGAGTGGGCGGCAGATATGTTCCTACCGCAAATTACTGGTACTTTATCACCTGGACGGAATATGGCTCCAGCCTGATGATAAAATACACGAGCTGGCTGCTGGTAAAACACAGATAATACACAAACCCGGAAGAAAGAGCACCTGAAATTTCAGTAATCTTTTCTTCCGGCTTTTTTTATTGAAATCTCCCATTTTTAAACATATGGCAAGTTTCTAACACTCCTTAACAATTAAATCCCAAAGTTTAATATAACTTTAACCACTATTCTTTATCTAATTACACAGAATTGCTTTATTTCTATGTAATTTTGCGCATTATATGAAGAAACTGTTTACTCTACTGCTATTGGTTTTTCTGGCAAAAATTAATGCACAAATATATTCCGGGGAGGTATTTCTGAGAGACAACTCTATTTTATATCTCAATCAGGTGTATGTCACCAACCTGAACACACAGAAAACCGTTCTCACGGACTACAATGGTAATTTTAATATTCCTGCCAATATCGGGGACGTGATCCGGTTTACCTCTATTGTGACCGAAAGAAAAGACATCAAGCTGACTCCTCAATCTCTGGAGCAGAAAAATCTGGTTGAGCTCAAAATTGCGTATTACGAAATTCAGGAAATTGTTCTCAGCAGGTTTAAACCTACCGGAAATCTTCGGTATGATGTAAACTCTTTAAGAAAAGAAGACAAAGCATACGCTCTAAAAAAAGTAATTGGTCTTCCTGAACCAAAAGGTGACGGAACACCTCCGGAACTTCCTGTTGCCGGACTCCGGGATGGAGGGCTTACCTTCAGCCTTGAGAGCATCTATGATATTCTTTCCGGAGAAAGAAAGAAAAAACAGCGTTACCAGGCTTATGAAAGAATGAACAGTTCTATAGCACAGATTAAAAATTATCTGGGTAAAGATTATTTCACAAAATTTAAAATACCGGAAAACTTAATTGATAACTTTCTTCAGTTTGTGTATTCCTCAGAAAATATTCAGGCTTATGTTTTGGCAGGTAACTTTGAAGCAGTAAAAGTCCCTATTGAAAAATATCTTCCTATTTATCAGAAAAGGTTAAGAAGCTCACATCTTCAGGAAGTTGTAGGCAGCAATTAATAAAAGAATCATTTGAAATATTTTATACCTCATGTACGTTACATGGGGTATTTTTTGTTGAATGGCTGAAAAACAGCAATGAAGCTTCATTAGAGCAGCTACACTATGGATTATTCAACTTTTAGAACATATTATTCTTCAATATTCAAAAATATGTTTAATTTTATCTCACAAACAAGTGTTTAAAATAAAAACACTGGTATTTCGTTATCCAAATAAAAACTAACCGATCCGTGAAAGCAAATTAAAAGAGAAACACCAAATTTCTAACTTAATATGAATTAATGAAAAAAGTACTTTTACTTCTTTGTTGTATGTTTTTCGTTACTATGTCTTCTCAAAAAAAAGGGAAAGACTACAGTGATATTTTGAAAAGTAAGAATATTTACGAGATCAATGCTTTTTTACGGGATGCCCATCCTGATGATCCCCGAAGGTCCGTTCTTAAACCAAGGGTCATGGAAATGATGAAAGAGTATATCAAAAATGCACATCCTGCTGATCAAAAAGTAAAAGATATGCAGGAAATGCTTGCTATGCTACGAAGGAGGCCTTCTACCAAAATTACTTTTGATGAAATGAATGCCATCATCAAACAAAAACAGATTGCAAAATATAAAGCTGAGCTTGCGGCAAAACAATCTACTACAGTGTATACCCCCAGCACTGCTCAAAATACATATGTTGTAAATGCTGCTGCCAATACTGCCGTTCCCAATACTGAAGCAGAAGAATTCAACATGCTGATGGCTGTATCTCCTGTAGAACATAAAAACAGAACTGTAAAGATCCTGAATTCCTTATTTGATAATGATCCCAATACTAAAGAATGTATCGTTTTGATTCAAAATAAATCAGACTGTAATATCATTGTAAGAATGGAAGGTGTAGGAACTACCAAATACAGGCTGGCAGTTCCTGCTCAGGGTGAAGGTTCCATTGTGATAGATAAAGGGCAATATCTTTTCACCAGCCTTGTCTGTGGGGCTCAATATGCGTCGCAAAAAACAATTGAAAGGCCAATTATGGTCGCTTTAGGAGGCCATTAACACAAACCAGAAACGAATGATCTCTGTGTCTTTTACGACCAAAAGACATAGAGACTCCATAAATTTTCACTATTTTTGCACTCATTTTATAACTCAATGGGCAAGAATAAATTAGCAAGATTTGCAGAAAACAAAATATTACCGAATGTCATTCAACCAACAAGAGAAGATGCTTTGAATGGTTTCGAACTTAAAGGAAAATGGAGAGAAAATTTCTTTAAAAATGACAATCCTATTGTACTGGAGCTGGGCTGCGGAAAAGGAGAATATTCTGTAGGACTCGCAAAAACATTTCCTGAAAAAAACTTTATCGGGGTTGATATTAAAGGGGCAAGATTTTGGTTTGGCGCTAAAGAAGCTGTAGAAAACAACATGACTAATGTAGCTTTTCTGAGAACTCAGATCGAACTTGTAGATTATTTCTTTGCAGAAAATGAAGTAGATGAAATCTGGATTACATTCCCTGATCCACAGATTAAATACAAAAGAACAAAACACAGATTAACACATCCGGATTTTTTAAACCGATATAAAAAGTTTCTGAAGCCAGGAGGTATTATCCACCTGAAAACCGATTCAGAATTCCTGCATGGGTATACGCTGGGATATTTACAGGGAGCAGGTTATGAGATCATTTCTGCTCATCATGATATCTATGGCGCCCCGGAATACGACCCAAATACGGAGCATTTGAGAGATATCAAAACGTATTATGAAGAGTTATTCTCAGCGAAAGGAAAAACCATAACTTACATCAAATTCCGGATAAGCTGATGAAATAAAAACCTGATGAAAAAAAATTTTTTAACGATTTTATTCTTCACATTTCTTATTCCCGGCTTTACACAGGCTCAGAAAAGCAGTAAAGATATTCTAAAAAGCACGAATATTAAAGAAATTGAAGAATACCTAAAGAATGCACACCCTGATGATCCCAAAAGAACTGTGCTGAAGCCTAAGCTTATTGCTTTAAAAAACTCTGAATGGACAAAGGGAGCCCGTACTGCCAAACCTATGGAAGCAAGGCCTGTTATCTCCGATATCCCTAAAAGCATTATGAGAAACCCTAATTCAGATGATGCTGAAGAGTTTAAAAAACTTATCGCAGAGACTTCTGCTGAACATAAGGAGAAAACAGTGAAGCTTCTTAATGCCATGTTCAATGAAGATATTACACGCAAGGAGGCTATACTCTTATTTAAAAATAATTCTGATTGTAATATTGTATTGAGAGTTGAGGGAAAAGACTTCTATAACCTCGCTGTTCCTGCCCACGGAGAAAATTTTATTGTGATCAATAAAGGTTCATACACGCTTAGCAGTAATATCTGTGATATAAAATATTTCTCCCAGAAAGATATTAAAAAAAGTATATTTGTAACGGTGGACAGCCCGAAAATGTCCGAAACGCAAGCCAGTGCAATCAAAAAGGATGAGGTTCAGAAAAACAAGCCATCAAACAAAAGAAAAATCAAAAAATAAAATAGTATGAAAAAACTATTAGTTTTTGCCGGAGTTTCAGTAATCTTTGCCAGTTGCAATGTAAATTACGGCGGTTATCCGGGAAGAACCTCCTATCCTTATCCTGCCGGTAATTCAACAGGCAACAGAGCCAATACAGAAAGAGAATATAATGAACTTATAAAGACCTACAAACCGGAAACAGCTGAAGTTCTGAACGACCTTCTGAATAATGATGATCCGAAGAATCCCAGAACTTCTATTTCTGTAGAAAACAAATCTCCATGCAATATGGTGCTTACGGTAAGCGGGGGTAATTTCTTCAAGAAAATCCCCATTGGTGCAGGGAAAATTGGATATACCATGGTTCCTAAAAATCAAAATTACAGATTATCGGGTATTCTTTGTAACTCGGTATACCAGTCTACAAAGTTTATCACAACTTCTTATTCTATAAAACTTTCAAATTAAGATATAACCTGCAGAATTCTGCAGGTTTTTATTTTTAATGAATATTCTGACCCTTTATTAAGGTCTGCAGAAACCAATAGACTTAAGCATAGAAAAACATAAAATCAAAAATAAGAATCCAAAGAAATGATTTCTGATATAAATAAAAAAACGCTGGATTGAAATCCAGCGTTTTTCCTATATTAAAGAAAATCTTCAGTTATTCTGCATCGAAATCAGCATCTGTATCAGCAGACACTTTTTCTCCTTCTTCTTTAGATTTTTCTTTATCAGCTTTTCTTTGAGACTGACCTTCTTTGATAGATTCAGAAACTACGCTAAGGATCATATCAATAGACTTAGAAGCATCATCGTTTCCTGGGATAACGAAGTCAACTTTTCTAGGGTCAGAGTTTGTATCAACGATACCGAAAACTGGAATACCTAATTTCTTAGCTTCAGTTACCGCGATGTGTTCTCTTAAGATATCAACTACAAATACAGCAGATGGAAGTCTCACCATGTCAGCGATAGAACCTAAGTTCTTCTCAAGGTTAGCTCTTTGTCTGTCAACTTGTAATCTTTCTTTTTTAGATAAAGTTTCGAATGTACCGTCTTTTTTCATTTTGTCGATAGCATTCATCTTCTTTACAGCCTTTCTGATAGTAACGAAGTTCGTTAACATACCACCTGGCCATCTTTCTGTAATATAAGGCATATTAAGTTCAGAAGCGTGTTTTGCAACTACTTCTTTCGCTTGCTTCTTAGTAGCTACGAAAAGAACTTTTTTACCTGCAGAAGTTAATTTTTCTAAAGCGTTGCAAGCTTCATCCAATTTAACTGCTGTTTTATGTAAGTCTACAATGTGAATACCGTTTTTCTCCATAAAAATGTATGGAGCCATATTTGGATTCCACTTTCTGGTCATGTGACCGAAGTGTACGCCAGCCTCTAAAAGGTCTTTTACATTTGCTTTTGCCATGTTTTCTGTTTTTGTTAGTTTACTTTCCGTCTTTTAAACAATCAACAACTTCTTTAGATGGGAGAAGCGTTTGGATGCTAAACGTAACGGGCAATTGGCGGTCTGCTTTTTGCTTTTGGCAATGGGCTTTTCGCCGAGATTAAGTTTAAAAAAAATTTAATACATTCCTGTAGCCAATAGCCATAAGCCATCTGCCAACGAGAAATCTTAACGTTTTGAGAATTGGAATCTCTTTCTTGCTTTTTTCTGACCTGGCTTCTTTCTTTCCACCATTCTTGCGTCTCTTGTAAGTAAACCAGCTGGCTTCAATGCTAATCTGAACTCAGCGTTGATTTCGCATAAAGCTCTAGAAATACCTAATCTGATAGCTTCTGCCTGACCTGTATTACCACCACCGAATACGTTTACGGTAACGTCATACTGACCAACAGTCTCAGAAAGGATAAACGGTTGGTTTAATTTGTAAACCATCACGTCTGTAGAGAAATATTCTTTAGCATCTTTACCGTTTACTGTAATAACACCAGAACCTGGTTTTACATAAACTCTAGCTACAGAAGTTTTTCTTCTTCCGATTTTGTGAACTATAGACATAATTAATTATTTAAATTCGTTAACATTAATTGTTTTTGGCTGTTGAGCTTCATGTTTGTGCTCAGTTCCTTCATATAAATAAAGGTTCTTAAGGATAGCAGCTCCTAATCTGTTTTTAGGTAACATACCTTTTACAGATTTCTCTAATACCTTTAAAGAATCTTTCTTCTGAAGTTCAGCCGCAGTCATAGACTTCTGTCCACCAGGATATCCTGTATGCCAGATATAAGTCTTATCAGCCCACTTGTTTCCGGAAAGTGTAATTTTCCCAGCATTCAAAACGATTACGTTATCACCACAATCTACGTGAGGTGTGTAGTTCGTTTTGTGCTTACCTCTCAAAATCTTTGCAACCGTAGAAGCTAATCTACCTAACGGCTGTCCTTCAGCGTCTACCACAACCCATTCTTTATTAGCAGTAGCTTTGTTCGCTGAAACAGTTTTGTAACTTAATGTATTCACACGTTTTAGTTAAAGATTAAACATAATTTACCCCTAAAAGGGTGTGCAAAGGTACAAATTATTTTTGTAACCCAAAAACATATTTTATTTAATCTATATAATCCATGTGTTATACCCCTCTATCATTAGATTTTAACATTATTTATAATTTGGCACAGATCTTGTGAACTCATGTGCCGATGAAAAGAAAACGCTTCGAAGATTCTAAAAACACAATGAAACAGCAAAGAGTTTATTCCCTCAACTCTTTCTTTTATTAAATTTACTTTAAAGATTTCCGTAAAACACCCAGATATCATTATAATTTCATTGAAATATTTATATTTGCGTTAATCATATTCTATATCCATGAGTCACGGAAAACTAAGAGAAGACAAAACCTGCCTGAACTGCGGGCATCAGGTTGAAGAAAGGTACTGCCCTCACTGCGGACAGGAAAATACTGAAAGACGGCAGCCCTTTTATTTTCTTTTTACCCATTTCATTGAAGATTTTACGCATTATGACGGCCAGTTCTGGGGAACTGTAAAAAACCTGTTATTTAAGCCTGGTAAACTGACCAACACTTATCTTGAAGGGAAAAGACAGAAGTTTGTACCTCCTGTAAAGCTTTATATTTTTGTCAGTTTTATTACATTTTTTGTGTTTGCCCTTTTTCCTATGGTTAATATTGGTTCTTCGAAAGAGAGAAATACCGGAGAAAATGGCAAGACGAATCTACTGAAAGTCATGAAGCCTGTTGAAAAACAAAAGCTGATAGACAGCATAAAAGCAAAAAAACACCTGAATGGGGAAGACTCTCTTGCCATTGAAGGCCTGAAAGCAGTTCCCGACTCTTCTGAAATAGAAGATATCATTGACATGGATAAAAAGATAGATCCGGATGTTAGTTTCGGTGAATACAAAACCAGAAAGGCTTATGATTCGGCTAAAGCCAAAAATCCGTCATCTCTTAGTTTTATTGAAGCCCCAATTGTTCACAAATTCTTTGAACTAAAAGAAAAAGGAGTGAAGAAAAAGGAGATTATGGCCGGTATGGTAGAAAAGTCCTTTCATAATCTTCCCAAAGCACTTTTTATCTATCTTCCTCTTTTCGCATTCTTTTTATGGGTTTTCCATAGTAAGAAAAAATGGTGGTATTTTGATCACGGAATTTTCACGCTGCATTACTTCTCATTTTTACTGCTCACCATCTTACTCATTTTCTTACTCTCCAAATTAGCAGGTCTCACAGACCTCTGGCCTGTTAATACCATTTTGTATTTAGCAATATCACTCCTGTCATTGTACACGATGGCCTATTTCTTTATTGCTCACCGGCGCGTATATCGTGCTCATGGTTTGGTAAGCATTATTGTCGGGATGATATTATTCACCATTAACTTTATTGCCTTCATGTTTTTACTGCTGGGTCTTGCCCTGATCAGTTTCATGATGATTCATTAATAAAAAAAAGAGACTGTCGTATCGGACAGCCTCTTTTTTATTTATTTTCTCAGTGACTTTGTTGCCCTGAAACTTGCGATGACATAATAGGCCACAAATACCATGGAAAACTTCAGTATAGATGGAATAGCCAGTTCAAGTTTAAAAATTAAAGTACCAGCCCCAACCAGTATAGCCATCACTACAAAAGATAGCCCCAGCTTTTTAGCCAATGTAAAATCCGGAGTATCCAAATAATAAGCAATACCCCAGGCAGCACCAAAAGCAACGGCATAATATAACTCCAAACCGATGTTTTCTGAACTTAAAAAGAAATAATTAATCAGGAAGCTTACTATAGTTCCCAATGCGAAATATATCAACGCTTTTTGCATGTCTGTAAAAATATGCTGCAAAAATAGAAAATTTAATTGTGGCGCAGAATCATTGGAACTATTTAATTATTGAATAAAAGACTGCTTTTATATTTTAAAGCAATACAATATCACCCAAAAAGGTAATTGAATACCAATATTACAAATTATACATTTGAAATAGAATTAAGAGCTGAATTCACAAACCAAAAGTCAACAGACATGAAAAAAATCCCTCAAAAAACAGTAAAAATCACTCACTTTAAAGAAAATAATGTTGAAGTGAATGTAATCATCAGTGCCAACACACAATTTGGCGACCCTCATTTTATCATTAATGGAAAGAGAATAGATGATAACAATTTAAATGATGATAAATTTTCTTTTACCATTCCAAAAGCAGATTTAACATCAGACAATTTACTTTTCGCGACTTCTTTCAATATTAATATGCAGGTAAATCATCTGCAGATTTTAATTAATACATGCAGGATAAAGTTTGAATTTCCCCAGATTCCTTCCAGAAATTTTCATTTCAATCCTTTTGAAGGTAAAACAACTGATGATTTATCCGGCAAGTTTATCTATGGTGTTTATAAATACATAAAAGTTGAGCTATGAAAAAGATAGTACTACTGGCAGCGCTGATGTCTAATATGACATTATTGTTTGCTCAAAGCAAAGAAATCAGTGCAGAGTTAAACAAACTCGAACTTTCCAATGCACCAAGTGTAATGCTTCTCGGCCTGGCAAGTTCTGATCTGGAGACCCCGAAATCAAAAAAGGCTTTTATGACCAGTATTGTCAATTCATTCAGCGAGAACGACGGTCTTCCCAATGCCTATGCAGTAGAACTTACTCCTACCCATTTATTTCCTCTGACGGAAATGGATGCTTTAAAGTATGCCGGCATTAAAAGCATTAAAAAACCAGATAATAGTTATGAGTATAAAAACAACATTTTCAGTGAAGCAAAAAACGTTTCTGTCTCATTTGCCTTTCTGAGAAATTATAAAATTGAAGATCTTGACACTGAAAATCCTTCGGTATCTTTTTCATTACGAACCACAGTATTTAAAATAAGAAATAAAAAAAACATAGAGGCTATTACAGACTCAAATAAAAATATTTCAAAGGCATTAACTGAAATTCAGACAGAGTTTGAAAAATCAAAGGAATATAATGATATAGAAGCATCCAATGCCAGTCCGGATGAAAAAAATAAGATGAGGGCAAAAGCATTAGAAAAATTTGCCACAGAGTATTACAAAACCGAAACTGAAAAATATAAAAAGTACCTGGACGAAAAACCTGCTTTTCAATTAGATGTAGCTTCGGCCTACAGTACTTTCTTTTTAGCTAACCAGTTTAAGAATAATCAATTCGGGAAATTGGGATTCTGGATGACCATGAGCTCCGGGATCAATCTGGAAAGAACAAAAACTCCAAAGAAAAAAGAAGATCAAAACAATGAAAAATCAAAAGTAATCATCAAAGAAGCCTCCACCACAGATGCTTCAAAAATTGAGAAAAGATTAAATTTCTATGCCGTTGCGAGATACATGCAGGATAAAACGGTATATGATGCAGCCAGCGGATTCAGCAGGACTGATAATTATGATTTCGGTGGCAAAATAGAGCTTGTATACAACAGATTCTCTATTGGCTATGAGTTCATCTACAGAAGCAGTGATTTGGATGATACCTACCGTTCCAATGGAGTTATCAACTATAAAGTGTCTGACAGTGTGTATATCAATGCTGCCTTTGGAAAAAATTATGGTGACAAGGATAATCTTATTACATTTTTAGGATTAAACTGGGGACTGGACAGTAAAAGAAAAACGCTTTTTTCAGAAAAATAATAATACAGATCATTTTTTATGAAGTAAAGACCAAACTTCATGGCACAAAAGAAAAAATGTCAGCGGATTATTATCTGCTGACATTTATATTTTTACAGAATAGTGTAGTAATCTGTAAAATACAGACCTAGCCTCCAACAAAGTATTTCGAACTTAAAAAACAATTATCATAAACGTTTAAAAATCAGAATTTTATCTCACAATACGAGGTTTTCATTTTATTGCTATATTTGAGAACTTAGAAACTGTCTAGAATTTTTATGGAAACCCAAAAATATACTCCAACCAACAAGGTAAGAATCGTAACTGCTGCCTCATTATTTGATGGGCACGATGCTGCGATCAATATTATGCGTCGTGTCATTCAAGGAACAGGATGCGAAGTGATCCACCTGGGACACGATAAATCAGCAGAGGAAGTTGTAAATACAGCCATCCAGGAAGATGCCAATGCTATTGCATTAACTTCATATCAGGGAGGTCACAATGAATATTTCAAATATATCTATGACCTTTTGAGAGAAAAAAACTCACCGCAGATCAAAATTTTTGGCGGCGGAGGCGGTGTAATCCTTCCGGAAGAAATCAAAGACCTTATGTCTTATGGTATCGACAGGATTTATTCTCCGGATGACGGCCGTGAGCTTGGGCTTCAGGGAATGATTGATGACCTGGTACAACGATCAGATTTTGCAACAGGAAAAGATGTTACAGCAAAATATCTTGACAATATCAGCTTTGAAAATCCATCAAGTATTGCACAAATCATCTCAGCCGTAGAAAACTTTTCAGAAGAAAAACCTGAGCTTGTAAAAGCTATTGACGAAAAATCCAAAGATTTAACCATTCCGATTATTGGTATTACCGGTACCGGAGGTGCGGGTAAATCTTCTTTAACAGACGAATTGGTAAGACGTTTCTTACGTTCCAATACAGATAAGAAAATCGCTATTATTTCCATTGACCCTTCGAAAAAGAAAACCGGAGGTGCTTTATTGGGAGACAGAATCCGTATGAACGCGATCAATGATCCAAGAGTTTATATGCGTTCTATGGCAACCAGAGAAAACAACGTTTCTGTTTCTCCATTTATTCATTCTGCATTGAATGTATTAAAACTGGCTCATCCGGATGTTATCATCCTTGAAACTTCGGGAATCGGACAATCTGGTTCGGAAGTTTCTGATTTTGCAGATGTTTCTATGTATGTAATGACTCCTGAATATGGAGCTTCTACACAGTTGGAAAAAATTGACATGTTAGACTATGCGGATCTGGTAGCATTGAATAAATCTGACAAACGTGGAGCACTGGATGCTCTTCAGGCCGTAAGAAAGCAGTTCCAGAGAAACCATTTATTATGGGAAAGCCCATTAGATGATATGCCGGTGTATGCCACCAAGGCGTCTCAGTTTAATGATCATGGAACAACAGAATTATACAACAGATTAATTTCAAAAGTAAACGATAAATTCTCCGGATTGAATCTAAAAACTTTTGTAGAACAGGAAGTGACAGAAGAAGTAACGATTATTCCTCCGAAAAGAGTCCGTTACCTTTCTGAAATTGTTGAAAACAATAAACAATACGACATCAATATTGAGAAACAGGCTGAACTGGCCAGAAAAATGTATCATATTGAAGGCGTAAAAAATATCATTTCCAATGATATTCTGGATGCTGAATACCAAAAGGCGGAAAAAGAGCTGCAACAGGAAAATATCGATTTCCTGAAGACCTGGGATGATACAAAAAAAGCATTCCATGCAGAGTTTTATTCTTATTTCGTAAGAGGAAAAGAAATTAAAGTTGAAACTTCTACTGAGTCTTTATCTCACCTGAGAATTCCTAAAATTGCATTACCAAAATACAATGACTGGGGTGATCTGATCAGATGGAAAGGTCAGGAAAACCTTCCGGGAAGCTTCCCTTATACGGCAGGTATTTATCCGTTCAAAAGAACCGGTGAAGATCCGACAAGGATGTTTGCAGGAGAAGGAGGTCCTGAAAGAACCAACAGAAGATTCCATTATGTATCTGCAGAAATGCCTGCAAAACGTTTATCTACAGCATTTGATTCTGTAACCTTATATGGTCAGGATCCTGCTTTACCACCGGATATTTATGGTAAGATCGGAAACGCTGGGGTTTCAATTGCAACACTGGATGATGCTAAGAAATTATATTCCGGATTTGATCTGGTCAACGCACTAACTTCGGTTTCAATGACGATCAACGGTCCTGCACCGATGCTGTTGGCTTTCTTTATGAATGCTGCCATCGATCAGAATGTTGAAAAATATATCAAAGAAAACGGTTTAGAGTCTAAAGTAGAAGCTAAGCTTAAGGAGAAATTTGACGATAAAGGGCTAGAAAGACCGAAATATAACGGTGAACTTCCTCCATCCAACAATGGTTTGGGATTACAGCTTTTAGGATTAACCGGTGATGAAGTGATTCCTGCGGATGTATACGCAGAAATTAAAGCTAAAACAATTGCTACGGTTCGTGGTACTGTTCAGGCGGATATCTTAAAAGAAGACCAGGCACAGAACACCTGTATTTTCTCTACAGAATTTGCCTTAAGATTGATGGGTGACGTTCAGGAATATTTCATCAGAGAAAAAGTAAGAAACTTCTACTCTGTTTCTATTTCAGGATACCATATTGCTGAAGCTGGAGCCAATCCGGTTTCCCAATTAGCATTTACACTGGCTAACGGATTCACTTATGTTGAATATTATTTAAGCCGTGGAATGGATATCAATGATTTTGCACCAAACTTATCTTTCTTCTTCTCCAACGGTATCGATCCTGAATACTCAGTAATCGGACGTGTAGCAAGAAGAATCTGGGCAAAAGCGATGAAATTAAAATACGGAGCAGACGAAAGAAGTCAGATGTTGAAATACCATATCCAGACTTCGGGACGTTCTCTGCACGCTCAGGAAATTGATTTCAACGATATCAGAACTACGCTTCAGGCACTTTATGCGATCTACGATAACTGTAATTCACTTCATACCAATGCTTATGATGAAGCGATCACTACTCCTACCGAGCAGTCTGTAAGAAGAGCGATGGCAATCCAGTTAATCATCAATAAAGAATTAGGATTGGCTAAAAACGAGAATCCGCTTCAGGGATCATTCATCATTGAAGAATTAACGGATCTTGTAGAGGAAGCTGTATATACGGAATTCGACAGAATCACAGAAAGAGGCGGTGTTCTCGGAGCGATGGAAACGATGTATCAGCGTTCAAAAATCCAGGAAGAATCTATGCATTACGAATGGCTGAAACATACCGGTGAATATCCTATTATCGGAGTGAATACCTTCTTAGGAAAAGATGGTTCACCAACCGTTCTACCGGGAGAAGTTATCCGCTCTACGGAAGAGGAGAAACAGGCACAGATTGAGTCTCTTCACAACTTCCAGCAGGCTAATGAAAATAAGTGTGAGGAAGCTTTAAGAAAACTTCAGCATGCAGCCATCAACCAGCAAAACTTATTTGAAGTGATGATGGATGCTGTGAAATACTGTTCTTTAGGACAAATTACCAACGCTTTATTTGAAGTAGGCGGTAAATACAGAAGAAATATGTAAGACTATACAGCAAACATTTTTATAAATCAAACCTCAAAGGATTTCTTTGAGGTTTTTATTTTAATTGTAATAAAAATCAAGAACACTATTTCGTCATCTGATTTAATTTCAAAACCCTTCTTAAATCCTTATTTTTGACGGATTTATTTTTACAATGAAACCAAAAGCATTATTCAACTGGAGCAGCGGAAAAGACTCTTCCCTTGCTCTTTATAAAATACTAAAGGAGGATCAATATGAGATTTCTACACTGCTTACCAGCATCAATCAGGAGTTTCAAAGGATTTCTATGCATGGAGTTCATGTATCGCTTTTAGAAAAACAGGCAGAAAGCCTTGGAATTCCTTTAATCAAAATGGAACTTCCTAAAGAACCATCCATGGAAGAATACCAACAGATCATGAGTAAGACAATGACTGAAATTCAGGCTCAGGGCATTACCCATTCCATTTTCGGAGATATTTTTCTGGAAGACCTGCGAAAATACAGGGAAGACCAATTAAATGCTATCGGTATGAAAGCCTTATTTCCTCTATGGAAACAAAATACAACTGACCTCATCCGTGAATTTTTAGATCTTGGCTTTAAAACAATTGTAACGTGTGTGAACGGATCTTTTCTGGATAAAAGCTTCGCCGGAAGGATTATTGATCAGCAATTCATTGATGATCTTCCTGAAAATGTAGATCCGTGCGGAGAAAACGGAGAGTTTCATACCTTTACTTTTGATGGACCTATTTTCAAAAATCCTGTTGAATTCAAAATCGGGGAAACCGTCAAAAAGACTTATCCTAAACCTAAAACAAGTCCTGAAGAAGAAAACGGAGAATATGTTTTCTGGTTCAGTGACCTGATATTAAGATAAACCTGCGAGCTTTCTTCCACAGGCTTTTTCAATGTATTATTTCCTCAGCAATACCCTTATTCATAACATTGAAATATTGCACAAAAGCGGATTAAATCTATATTAAGTTGTTCCAGCAGCCTTTCCTAGCACGCAATTTGCTTCTCTTAATGCTCTTCAGGATATTTTAGTATCTTTAAGAGTATAATCATCATTTAAAAATACAACACCTGTGATCAAAAATTTATTATTCCTGTCTTTTTTCTGTTTTTTATTTTCCTGTACAACAACTGAGGGTCCAAAAATTACCCCGGTTGATAAAAAAGCAATTATAGATTCCACCATCTCGGCTTTTCAGAAAACACTTTTGGAACAACAGATTGATTCTGCTTTTAAAAAGTATCATTTTAATGGGAGCATTGCTGTTTTTAAAGATACTATTCCTCTTTACAGAAGAGAAAACGGATATTCTGATTTTAAGAAGAAAATTAAAATTGACAGCAATACCATTTTTGCGATAGGATCTGTGAGCAAACAATTTACCGCTGTTTTAATCTTACTTCAGATGGAGCAGGGAAAACTGAATGTGACAGATAAGGCTTCAAAATACCTGAAGGAATTTCAGATCAAGGAATATGAAAACATTACGATTCACCAACTGTTAAACCATACTTCAGGATTGAATCTGATGGGTGGAAAGCTGATGTTTAAAAGCGGATCAGATTTCTATTACTCCAACGATGGCTTCAATGCACTTGGAAAAATTGTGGAAAAAGTATCCGGAAAATCTTATCATGAAAATGCATTGGAACTTTTTAAAAAAGCGGGAATGGCCCATTCTTCAACAGGAGATATTTTTAAAGGAAATCATTTTGCCAGTGCTTATGTTGGTACTCCTGCTAAATTCTCTGAGGTCCCCAATATGCCGAAAAGATTAAGCGGACCGGAAATCGGAACACCTGCCGGTGGAATACTGTCTACCATTGAAGATCTTCATTTATGGAATAATGCTCTGTACAGCGGGAAAATTCTAAAACCCGAAACGTTGAAACTCTTCATGGCCAAAAGTGCGGAAAGACACCATGCTATCTTTGGGAAAATGGGTTATGCTTACGGAATTATGCTTAACATCGGACAGCCCAATTCCTATTTCCACAGTGGTTATGTAAAAGGTTCTCCTTCTTTAAATATTTATTATCCGGACACTAAAACGTCTGTGATTATTCTGTCTAATATTGCAGATGAGGAAAGAGGAAAAGGCACTATCTTCAGACCACATATTGAAGTAAAAAAGATCACTGATCATCTTGAGAATACGCTTACACAGCTCAGGATAAAACATTAATTTCCGGAAGTAAAAAAAACTAAATTGCCGTATGAAAAAAATGTATTTCATTGCAGTTTATCCTCCGCAGGAGATTATTGAGGAAATAAAAGTCTTTAAAAAAGATCTGGCAACAAATTATGCCAATTCCAAGGCTTTGAAAAATGAAGCACATATTACGCTCTTCCCTCCCTTTTCAAGAGAAATTGAGCTGGAGGAGGATATCCATATTGCTTTTCAGAAGATTAATACTGAAATTATACCTTTTGAAGTAGAACTGGATGGTTTTGGAAGCTTTCCCAATCCTAAAAATCCTGTCCTCTATATTCAGCCCAAAGAAAGTAGTCAATTAACAGAACTTTATCATAGGGTAAAAGAGCGTTTTAATTTCGCAAAGTATTCGTTTAATCCTCATATGACTGTAGGATATAGAGATCTGACCTGGGAAAATTATCTTAAGGCCTGGGAAAAATATGAAAACATGGAATACAAAACTAAATTCTTAGTAGATAAAATAATACTTCTTCGCCATGACGGACGGTGGGTACCCATAGCAGAGAAAAAACTGGAAAAATAAAACCGGCTCTTGGAGCCGGTTTCGTATAATTATTCTTTGATGATTTTCTGAGAAATGATCAGGTTTTTATCTTCTTTTATATTCAACAGATACGTACCTGCCGGATAGTTTTTAATATCAACCCGTATTGCAGAATCATTCAGTTCAAATCTGGATGGAATAAGCTTTCCTGAAGCGTCATACACTTCTACTTTTACATCTTTTGAAAAGCCCTGTTTGCCTTTAATAAAAAATTCTCCATCTGTAGGATTAGGATAAATACTGAAACGACGCTCTTCCGCTTTTACTTCTGAGAGTTTAAGAGTTGATTTGCTCAGTGTCCATGAAACATTGGTAACATGAAGTGTGCTGTGATTGTCTACTTTTAAAAGCGGATTGTTATCCACTACCGATAATGTCAAAGTATTATTTCCGTTGTTAAGTTGTCCGGGAGTAATCGTTATGCTATTTCCCGTTGCTCCCAGAGCCGTTCCGTTTAAGCTCCATGAATTGACCAAAGTGTTCGGAATGGGAAGAATTTCGTTGACAGTGAAGGTAACATTGGATGTAGCATCAACGGTTGTATTATTGGCCGGAGTATAGGAATCCACAGGGGAAACCAGAGTATGAATCCTTTCAATAATCGCCTCTTTACACACAGAACAGAACTGCTGGTTAAGATACCTCATTTCACAACTCTGATGCGGCCTGAACCAGCTTGGGCTTTCAGCATGGGCGTATACTCCTACCCCATTTAATCCTACCCAGTTTTTCCATTTTATGGTTGCCGGATTAGAGTTCTGTGTTTTATTAGGAGATTCGAGTGAACCAGAAAACCAATATTCATCGGCCAATTTTCCAAAGGAATGCCCCAGTTCATGCACTACAATTTCATTAGAAGAACCGTTGAGTGAAGCAAAAGCATAGGTACCGCCACAACCTCCATATTCTGTAGAATTACCCAGCACATAAGTAATATCATAATCCGGGATATTGGCGGCCAGAACCTGTCCTACTTTATTGGTAGTATTGCTGTATATACATCTGTGGACTCCTACATCGAAAGTAGACCCAAGATAGTTATTGGGATTTGTTACAGGGATTACAGGCTCTGCAACATCTGTTGCGGTTCCGGGATGCTTTACTCCTGATTCCGTGGAAATCACTTTTACCGCATAGGCATTAAAGTAATTCTTATATTCTGTATAAGGACTTTTCGTAAAAAGATAATTGATCGTATTCTGAGCCGATGTTGTAAAAGCAGTTTGCTGTGCAGCGGTAAACCCGTCTCCCAACACTGCAATAACAACCCGCTTACTGTTGTCTCCATTCTGTAAAAGCGGAACGGTCTCAAAAGTCTGTGCAAAACAACTGCTTCCTATTAAAAGGGATAATAAAGTTTTTCTCATGATTATAGTTTTTGTGTGAATATTACTTCTGTACCATCCTCAGTTGCTTTTTCAATCTTTACCGACTGTATATTTTCAGAGTAAGAAAACCTGGCACTGAACTCAGTATTTTGAAGGGAAGCTTTATGTCTGGATATTCCCTCTTTTTCATATACTTCCAATTCAGGATTGAAAGGATCTTTCACAAGCTGTTTACCCATTTCTTTTCCATCAGCTCCTGTTAATGTAATTACAAGATCTCCCTTACGGACGGCATCTCTTTCAAAAGAAGGCGTATGTTTTAATCTGCCATCTGCAATTTTAGTACTCTGGAGAGTAATTTTTGCATTTCCCGACTGATCTTTATCTGCTTTGAAAAACAAATAAATGATCCGTTCGCTCTTTGCTGTAAAAGCTTCTGAATGCTTATTCTGAACTAAATTATTTCTCTCTTTAAGGCTAAACAAGAGAAAGACAGGAACAATTAATACATTAAATACATTTTTCATGATCATTTTTATTTAAAGATATTAAAATTTTAAACATAAACGAAAATCATTATCAATACTTTTTCCACTAAAAAACATAGAAAGTCCTATCTTTGAAGCAATGATTTCAGAGAAAATAATTTTAGGAATTGACCCGGGGACAACGGTAATGGGATTTGGTATCATCTCCGTAAAAAAAGGAAAAATGGAGATGGTTTCTATTCATGAACTTATCCTGAAAAAATATCCCAATCACGAAACCAAGCTGAAGTATATTTTTGAAAGAACCCTTTCTCTTATTGATGAGTTTCACCCTGATGAAGTAGCTCTTGAAGCTCCTTTCTATGGGAAAAACGTTCAGAGTATGCTAAAACTTGGCCGTGCTCAGGGCGTTGCTATGGCAGCCAGTCTTTACAGAAATATTCCGATTACCGAATATTCTCCTAAAAAAATCAAAATGGCGATCACAGGAAACGGAAATGCCAGTAAGGAACAGGTAGCAGGAATGCTTCAGAACCTTCTTAAATTAAAGGAATTTCCTACAAAATATTTAGATGCTTCCGATGGTCTTGCCGTAGCCGTATGTCATCATTTTAATTCCGGTACCATAGCGGATACGAAATCTTATTCCGGATGGGAAAGTTTCCTGAAACAAAATCCGGACAGATTGAAATAGGTTCCCTCTTCTTTTTTCTATTTTTCAAAAACAAAAAAATAACATTCTAAAAAACAGCACTTTACCCAAACACACATAATTACTTGGTAAAACATAATACTATCTTTTACATTGGTATGATTTTTAGTACTACCTTTGTATAAATTTTCAGTTATGAAAACAAACCAACAAACTATAAATCAAGGGACTCATACAATAAACTGGTTCCAAAAGTTTCTAATGGTATGTTCAGGCGGGAACATCCATATTTTAAGAAAAACTCCGAGTGAATGGAACAAGTTTTCCGGCATCGGGGGTATCGTACTTTTCACTGCAGTATTCGCTACTTTGTCTGCAGGCTATGCAATGTATACAGTATTCGACAATATTTGGGCGGCTGCAGGATTTGGAATCCTGTGGGGTCTGATGATCTTCAATCTTGACCGTTATATTGTTTCTTCCATCAAAAAAACAGGAACATGGTGGAATCAGATTCTGATGGCTATTCCGCGTCTCATCCTTGCTACGTTCCTGGGAATTATTATTTCCAAACCTTTAGAACTTAAAATTTTTGAAAAAGAAGTCAACAAACAGCTGAATACCATTATTCAAAGAAATAAAAAACAGCTTCAGGGTGAAATGAACGGGCGAATTCTTCAGCAGAGCGGTCCTTTTGAAACAGAAAAACAGCAGATTTCAGGAAAAATCGCTCAGTATCAGCAGGCATATGATTCGGCTTCGGTAGAGCTTGAAAAAGAAATTCTGGGTAAACAATCCGGACTGACCAGTGGAAAAGAAGGCTATGGTCCCAATGCAAAACGTAAACAGCAACTGAAGGAGCAACGCAGACTTGATCTGGAAAATTATCAGAAACAAGCGGCTCCAAGGCTGGAATATTTAGACAAAGAAATATCTAAAGTCTACACAAATCTGGAAACGGAAAGAAAATCTACAGAAACATTTGAAGATAAATTCAATGGTTTTGCTGCAAGACTTCAGGCATTGGACGAACTTGGTAAGAATTCTGCCATCATTGGGCTTGCAGCCACTTTTATCATGGGATTGTTTATCTGCCTCGAGATTTCTCCGGTTCTGGTAAAACTGATTTCTCATATAGGACCGTATGATTATCTTTTAGAAAAAACAGAAAATGATTTCAGATTGTATTCTAAAGAAAAGATTGAAAAAGGAAATGCATTGACTGATTTCAGAATCGATGATTTTAAAGATAATCTAAAAAATTAAAATGATCATTTAATACCTCATTCGCTGTTAAATATCAGAGAAAAAATCTATAATAAATCAATTTTCGATAAATAAAATCTAACCTTTTATTATATAACGAAAGGTTTTTCTTTTAAACAGGTATTTTATGTAAAATATTTTCTAATTTTATACTACTTAAAATTCTTGCTATCATGAAAAACTTAATTTTTGCATGTACACTGCTGATATGCAGTGCATTTGCTCCTGCCCTAAAAGCACAGGCATCAGAACCATTTTTAGGGCAAATAGCCTTTGTACCTTATAATTTTGCTCCAAAATACTGGGCAGAATGTAATGGGCAGCTTCTGCCCATCGCGCAAAATCAAGCACTTTTTTCACTGTTAGGAACCACTTATGGAGGGAACGGAGTTACCACATTTGCCTTACCTGATATGCGGGGAAGGGTACTTGTTCATAACGGACAGGCTCCTGGCGGCCCTACGATGTACACCATGGGAGAAACCGGCGGAACTGAGAGTGTAACATTATTGGTAACACAAATGCCGGCTCATAATCATACCGTGAATGCTGTAACAACGGAAGGAAATCAAAATTCTCCCACCAATAATCTTCCGGCAGACACCAAAACTCTTGACAAAGAATATTCAGATGCAGCGGCAAATACGACCATGAAAAACACAATGGTAGGAAACACTGGAGGAAGCCAGCCTCATGAAAACAGACCTCCGTTTATTACGCTGAAATGCATCATTGCATTAGCAGGAGTCTATCCATCTCAAAACTAATCGTTATGAAAATTCTTTACTTATTATGTCTTGTTATAGGAAGCTCAGCTTTTACACAGACAATAACTTTCAGTGGATGTCCCAATCTGTTTGATAGCCCGCCTAATACGTATGTATTTAACAAAACAGGAGTAGATGCCTTTAGTAAGAACATCTACATGACCAGCCCTATTGATGGCGGACAAGATTGTAGTGGATTAGGTACCTGTGAATTTAAAATCCAATGGAACAATGCTCTTACAAGATGGGAATTTCTTGGTGATGAAGGAAACGGAACATTTACAACTCCTTATCTGATTTATTATAACTCAACAGGTAATAATTCTGTTCCGATACCTCCCGGTAACAGTGTCGGAACCTGGGTTGAAAATACAGCAATGACCAACGGGCAATGTGGAGGAAATCTTACTGCAGTAAATTCCACCATGACAGGTGATGTACAGACCACTACATTAGGAACTTCAGACCTTTCAAAAAATAAAATTCAGATTTTTCCTAATCCTGTGGTTGATTTTATTACTATTTCCGGTATTGACGATGGGCTAACCATCCAGATTTACAATATTGACGGACGTCTGGTAAAATCAGAAATGTTTGATTCCAAGATTGATGTTTCACAACTTGTTCCCGGAGGATATGTATTAAAAATAAATACCCGAAATTTTCAGATACATCAATTTAAATTCATGAAAAAATAGAATGATATTCTGTTTCAAGAAATCAATTACTGAAGCTTTCGGAAATCCCGGAAGCTTTTTTTTATGGCAGGGAATGTTTTTTGCATGAAATGAAGTATGCCTTCAAGTGTTGTCAATCATTTCATCTATTTTCCGGATACTGAAATATTAAAAATTATATATCAGTCAGGAGCAGTTTATGATTATCTTAAGGTACCTCCTGATATTGTTGAAAATTTTAGAAAAGCCAGATCTAAGGGGCAATTTCTTAATAAAGTTATTAAGCCAAGGTTTAAGTACAGGAAGATGGAATAAAGAGATCCTAACAATAAGATAATTTAAATAGAAAGACCGCACAATAAGTGCGGTCTTTCATATTTAAATTCAATTATAATTTTATAAAGAATAATTTGGGGCTTCCTGCGTGATAATTACATCATGAGGGTGGGATTCTTTCAATCCGCTTCCTGTAATCATTACCAGCTTGGAATCTTTTTGAAGTGTTTCAATATCTTTTGCTCCACAGTATCCCATACCGGCTCTTAAACCTCCTGTCAACTGGAAGATCACATCCTCCAGTTTTCCTTTATGCGGAACTCTTCCTTCAATTCCTTCCGGAACGAACTTTTTAGCCTCACTTTGGAAATATCTTTCTTTACCACCTCTCTTCATTGCTGAAAGACTTCCCATTCCCTGGTAAGATTTGAATTTTCTACCCTGGAAGATAATTTCTTCTCCCGGAGCCTCATCTGTACCTGCCAGAAGAGAACCAAGCATTACTGCTCCTGCACCACTCGCAATGGCTTTAACGATATCTCCTGAAAGTTTGATTCCACCATCAGCGATTACCGTTACATTTTTTGACTTAGCATACTCGTAAACGTTATAGATAGCAGATAGCTGAGGAACACCTACTCCGGCAACTACTCTTGTTGTACAGATGGAACCCGGTCCTACTCCAACTTTAAGTACGTTGGCTCCAGCTTCAATAAGGTCTTTAGCAGCTTCTGCAGTTACGATATTTCCTCCTACAACATCAAGGTTCGGATATGCCTTTCTGATTTCCGAAATTTTGTCTAAAACTCCTTTTGAATGACCATGTGCAGAATCAATGGCTACAATATCAACTCCAGCCTGTACCAAAGCCTCAATTCTTGCTAATGTATCTTCTCCTACACCTACTCCGGCTCCTACGATAAGACGTCCGTTTTGATCCTTATTGGCATTAGGGTATTCCAACTGATTATCGATATCCTTGATTGTAATTAAACCTACAAGTTTGTTATCTTTATCTACGATAGGAAGTTTTTCAACTCTGTTTTTAAGAAGGATTTCTTTAGCCTTTTCAAGGTTGGTATCTTTATCTGAAGTGATCAGATTATCTTTGGTCATAATCTCTTCCACTTTCATATCAAGATTTTCCTGATATTTTACGTCTCTGTTGGTAATAATTCCGATCAGAACATTATCAGCATCCACTACCGGAAGACCGGAAATCTTATATCTTGACATAAGATCTTTAGCTTCCCCTAAAGTATGATCTTTAGATAGCGTAACCGGATCAGAGATCATTCCGTTTTCGGAACGTTTTACGCGGTTTACCTGAGCTGCCTGCTCAGCGATTGTCATGTTTTTGTGGATAAATCCTAACCCTCCGACTCTTGCTAAAGCAATGGCCAGATCAGCTTCAGTAACAGTGTCCATCGCAGCGGAAACTATCGGAACATTCAGCGTGATTTTGTCGGTAAGTCTTGATTTTAATGAAACCTGGTTAGGTAAAACTTCTGAATAAGAAGGGACTAGAAGAACGTCATCGAAAGTGATGGCTGTCTCTACAATTTTGTTATGAATAGACATCTTTACTTTCTTTGCAAAATTAGGTTATTTTGGTGAGATATGAAAATCCTTTTTGATAGTTTAAATAAAATTTAATAATCAATAACTTAAATCGAAAAACCGCCCTTTTGTAAGAACGGTTACGGTACAAAATAATTGAATAAGTTTGAAACTACTTTATTTATAGGTTAAATATGGCCAGATAAAATCTATTTGATGAGACTTCCATTTTCATCAATATTCTCAATATGGGTCTGATTATTTTTATCGATGTATAATTTTAATCGTACTTTCCCTTTATTATCGCGGATAAATATACCTACATCACCATTGGCTGTCTTGCCTGCAAAAAAGCGTTCACTTCCCAGTTTACCTTTTTCCTGTAGTTGTGCGAATGCTTTTTTAGAAGCTTCCGGATTATTCAGTTTCTTTATAGAATCAGCAGCCTTAATAATATCCTCCATCGGGAAATCATCAGGTCGATCCCAGAGTTTTAAACCATATACTCTTTTTTTGTCTTTTCCTGAACCTTCAAAATACTGAAGCTGCATAATCTGATCTGTGTTCCGCTGATCTACAGAATAAACCATTCCTGATTCTTTCTCATTGCCGTCATACACAAGCCCTCCACATTCATCTCCCAGGGAATTGAAAAAAATAAGTCCTGCTTCTCTTTCACGGGGTTTCATTTCCTTATGATTCACCAATCCGGGATGCTGACGCTCCTTGTTACTGATAACCATCTTTAAAGTTCCATCTTTCTCAACGATATTGATACGTTCTACATCTATTTCTTTGAAACGTTCGTTGGAAGACTGATTTTTAAAAGCAAGAAGGAAAAACATTACACATAGTATGGTAAGTACAGCGGCGTAGATTTTAAGGACCCGGACTTCTCTTATTAATTTCTCCATGCGGTAAAAGTTTTGGAATTAATTATCAGGATTATTGAACAGCAGCGGAATTAACATTCTGGAATGTTGATATCATTTTTAGTTTTTACTTGATTTGTCTTAGGCTTCCTCCTGAAATTTTATCCACTTTAGCATCCAGCTCAGGGTTCCCTTTCAATTTTACATCGGCACCTGAAGAAACATTTACTTTCAGTTTGTCTGTAACCAATAAGGAAAGACTTGCTCCCGAAGTAGACTCTGCTACTGCCGTGGCAATTTTAAGGTCATCTGCTTTACACGAAGCGCCACTGCTCGTTTCTATCACGGCGGAAACAGCTTCTCCTGATAAGCTTACACTTGCTCCGCTTGAGGTATCCAAGGCCAGTTTCTGTGTGGTAAGTTCAGCAGTCAAAACAGCTCCGGAACTTACGGTAACTGCAGCGGCCTGTCTTGCATTGAAAGTTCCTTTAATAACAGAACCTGATTCTGCTTCAATCTCCATATTGTTTTCATTAACCGGATTCACTGCTGTAAAAATACTTCCGGATGAAGTTTTTATACCGTGAAGAGCAGGAGCAGAAACATTAACATTAAGATTTTTAAATCTCAGATTACGGACTCCCTTATTGTCTACGTATATTTTCAATACTCCGTCCTCCACCTTGGTGATAACATATTGAAGTTTATCTGCATCTGCAATTACTTTTACACTGCTGGTATTTTCCTGCTTGAAGGTAACATTTACTCCTACGCTGGCATCTATTTTTGAAAATTGCCCTACATTTCTGTTATCTCCATTCAGATAAGAAGAGGTATTGCCTGATGTAAGGTCATTTCTTACAGAACTCGTCACAGAAGATGTAGTTGTTTCAGCAGAATTAATGATCTTATTAACATCCGACAGCTTCATCTTTCCATTGAGGATAAAAATGATATTCTCTTCCTTGGAATCCACATTAAAAACCAGATTCTCCAGATAATTGTCTTTTTCTTCTTCAGCCAGAAATTTCATAGAAGTTCCGTCACTGCTCATGGACATCAGCTCATTGAAGTTGAGAGCGTTTAAAGCCTTGTTTATTCTCTCCGTTTTTTCTTCATTCATTTGTATGTTCGCAAGATTTTCATCTTTTAAACGATCCGGGAAAGTAATTTTTGGAATAATCAGAATTTTAAGTCCTTCTACATCGTTCAGTATAGGTTTTATCTTTCCGATATAGGCATCATTAACATCAATGGTATTCAATAGCTTGAACATCGGTTTTTTGATATTGATAGAGGTTACTCTTCCTCTTTTTTCAAAATCCTGAAAAAGCTTGTCTAATTTCTCAGTCTGTGCAGAATAAGTTGCAAAGCTGCTCAGCATTATGGCTATTATAAAAAATATTTTTTTCATGAGATTGATCTGATTTTTAGTATTCGCTGTCAAGATTTTCATTTTTTTGAGAAGATGCTACTGTTTTTTTTAACTCACTTCCTAACTTCATAAAGGAATATTTTGCAACATCTATGGCTTCTTTTTCACTGCTGATTCTTTTTCCGTTTACAATGACATAAGAGTCATTGTATGCTGTTGCAGAATCATTTAAATTTTTACCCGGGAAGGAAGAATTATCAACATATCTGGGTTTTCTTTCTTTTTTAAGCCTTCCTCTTTTTGGTAGAATTTCATCCATTACATCTTTTTCTGCCACCTGGTTATCCTGAAAAACAGAATCTTTTTTCACTCCGGAAATAGAATCGGTATGATTCACCGCTACCTGTTCCTGGTGATCACTGTTTTCTTCCATAAACCCGGACTTTTGTTTTAAGATTTCATCTTTTACCAGTTTTTCTCTGTCCTGCACATCTGCAGTACCGGAATTATTATCATTAAGAAATAAGCCGATTCCAAAAACCAGCATCACACTGGCGGCCATCCAGAACCATTTGGGAAAAGAGGGTTTCTTTTTTTCTTCCAATGGAATAATAGGTACAGCATCCTTTTCAGGTTCCGTACTTTCTGCAGTCTGAAGAAAGTCCTCAAAGCTCCAGTCCATCTTTTCTTCCTTGATCTCCCGGAAGACTTCGTTGTATTTATCTTGTAATTGATCTTTTTTCATAGCTCATCAGTTGTGAGATTTGTTCTTTTACTTTTTGTCTCGCACGCATCAGGTTTACCCTTACTGCATTTTCCTCCATTTCCAGCATTTCAGAAATTTCGGAAACATCATATTCTTCTACATCTTTCAAGTGGATGACCATCTTCTGTTTCTCAGGGAGCTGATTGATAAATCCTACAATATGTTCCTTAAGGTTATCAACTTCCATACTGTAAAGCTCCGAGCGGTGAAGCTGCATATCCGCAAAGCCGATCTTTACGTCGTGATGCTTCAATCTGTTCAGGCATTCGTTCCGGACCGACTTCAGCGCATAGGATTTAAAATTCCCGAATTGCTCAAGCTCATCCCTCTTCTGCCAAAACTTCATCATGAGATCCTGTACTACATCTTCTGCTTCATCACTGCTCATGACAAACCGTTTCGCAAAACGATACATCTCGTCTTTGAGAATAAACACCGTATTCTTGAAAGTTTCTTGGGTCATGAGTTTTGTTTCTTATAGGTAAGACAATTGCAGTTACTTATCTATTACATCAAAAATAAAAAAACTTCAAAAAATTTGAAGTTTTTATTATAATCGAATTAATACGTGTCAAAAATATGTTTCAGAATCGCTTTATCCTCTTCTGTTAAAGCAACTTTTCTCCTTGCCATGGCTCTTTCTGCTACCTCATATACTTTATCAAGTTTGAATCTTTCATCATCTTTCAGTCCGCCCCATGAAAAGTTTTCTACAAGATTAGGTGGAAAACCCGGTTTGAAGATATTGGAAGCTACGCCAATTACCGTTCCTGTATTCAATTGGGTATTGATGGCTGTTTTGGAATGATCACCCATAATCAGACCTGCAAACTGCAATCCCGTATCTTCAAATGATTTTGTTCTGTAGTTCCAGAATTTTACATTACCATAGTTATTTTTCATGTTTGAAGAATTGGTATCAGCTCCGAAATTACACCATTCGCCAATCACAGAGTTTCCTACAAAACCTTCATGCCCTTTACTGGAGTATCCGAATATAATGATATTATTCACTTCTCCACCTACCTTACAGTGAGGACCGATTGTGGTAGCTCCATAAATTTTAGCCCCAAGATTAAATTTGGAATCATCACAAAGAGCGATTGGCCCGCGAAGATGACAGCCTTCCATCACTTCAGTATTTTTACCGATATAAATCTTACCTGTTTTTGTATTGATGGTAGAGAATTCAACATAAGCTCCTTCTTCAATAAACAGATCTTTTTTATCACCTAAGAAACCATTGGTTGAAGACAATTCCTGTGAAGTTCTTCCTTTGGTAAGAAGCTCAAAGTCAAAATCAATCGCATGATGGTTATAGGTAAACAGATCTTTTGGCCTTTTAAAGAAAACAAGATCTTCCTTAATATCTGTCATTTTCTCAATCTGGTTCAGAGAAAAACCTTTCATATTGATTTTTGCGGCGATTAATTCGTCTTCATACACCAGCGCTTCCCCTTGCTTAAGGTCTTTAATTTGTTGGATTACGTTTTCTGTTGGCAGGAAATTCGGAACAAGAAAAAGGCTTTCTTTTTCCTCCGGGCTTTTAAATTTATCCTGAAGATATATTTCTGTGAAATAAGTTACCTCAGTGTTTTCAAGTATTTTCTGCCATCTTTCAGAAAATGTAAGGATTCCGCATCGCATAGCAGCAACCGGGCGGGTAAAAGTAAGCGGAAGAAAATCTTCCCAGTATTGTGCGTCTGAAAATACCAACTGCATCATTCAGTTTTTAAGTTTAAGGTTTAAAATTCAAGATCAACAAATTTACAATAAAAAAAGTCTCCCAAAAATTGGAAGACTTTAATATTTTTAATGTACAAAAATTACTTAGCGAATTTTTTATACTTGTTCATGAACTTATCAACTCTACCTGCAGTGTCAACTAGTTTTACTTTACCAGTGTAGAAAGGGTGAGAAGTTGAAGAGATTTCCATTTTGATTAGAGGATACTCTTGTCCTTCGTACTCGATAGTGTCTTTTGTTTCTGCAGTAGACTTGCAAAGAAACATCTCGTCGTTACTCATATCTTTGAAAACAACAAGTCTATAATTTTCTGGGTGGATTCCGTTTTTCATAATACTATTTTTAAAAAAATTAAAGTTTGCTTTCGAAATAGTAATGGATATTTCTCTGCTAAATTTTAGGTTGCAAAAATACAACATTTTTTTAAAATTCCAAATACTGAATTCAATATTTTTTTATTGATAAGAAATTTAAAGTATTTTCGTTAAATTTGGAACTTACTTAAACTTTAATTTCAATGAAATTCAAATTATTACTGGCTTTTTCCTTCTGGATGTTACTTGTAGCAGTATCATGTAATAAAGATGACATAACGTTTGACAGCCCTACGCAGGAACTTCGTTTCTCAAGAGATACGGTATTTTGTGATACGGTATACCATCAGGTACGTTCAGAAACTTATGTTGTAAAAGTATATAATAATGAAGATAAGGATATTATGATCCCAAGAGTGAACCTTGAAAAAGGAGCCGCTTCATTATATAGAATCAATGTAGATGGAAAACCGGGATATGATTTTAAGAATGTTCCTTTAAGAAAGAAAGACAGTCTTTATATTTTTGTTGAAATTGCCCCGGAAGCTACAGGACCGGAGGCCATAGCAGAAGACAAAGTTCTTTTTACCGGTCCAACAGGACAACAGCATGTAACTTTATTTTCTGTCGTTCAGGATGCAGAATTTTTTATTCAGACTCCTGGCAACCCGAATGTAATTACCAGTTCCACAACATGGAATAATGATAAGGCAAAGATCATCTACGGAAATCTTACCATTAATCCTAATATAACATTGGATATCAATCCCGGAACGAAAGTATACTTCCACAAAAACAGCGGAATGAAAGTTTCTTCCGGAGCGGTCTTAAATATTAACGGTACTCAGGCAGATCAGGTTATTCTTCGCGGAGACAGGAACGATCCTTATTATGATACGATTCCTAAAAACTGGAATTCTATTAAAATGGAGGCCAATTCTACCCTTAAGATGAACCATGCAAGACTTTTCGGAGGTACGAGAGGACTGGACATGAAGCAAACCAATGCTACCATCACCAATTCATTCATCCATACTTTCTTTGAATACGGAATTTATGCCGTAGGTTCTACCGTGAATGCCAATAATCTTGTCATGAACAATTGCGGTTTATCATGTATCGGTATTTTCCTTGGTGGAAAACATAGCTATACTCACGCTACGATTGCCAATTACTCCAGAACGATGAGTTCTTTTGACAGAGCAGGAATTTTTGCAGCCAATGAATGGAAAAATGATGCAGGGCAATCACAGCAGGGCGCTTTGCAGCTTCTTGACATCAAAAACAGTATTGTGTATTCTGACAGGGATGATGCGGTTCATTTTGAACAAACCCCAGGGCAGCAGTTTGAGTTCTTACTTCAAAATTCATTAATCAAATATACCAGTGCAACAGGATCCGGCTTCACTTTTGACAATAATCCGAATGTGATACAAACGGTCAAGAATGCAGAACCACAGTTTGTCAATTATTTTATGGCTAAAATGAATTTAAGAGTAAAACCTGGTTCTCCGGCTCTTGGAAAAGGAAATACAGCTGTTGCAGCAACGGTACCTTTTGATATTGTGAATGTTTCCAGAACTACCAACCCAACTCTAGGAGCTTATCAATAATGGAAATTACACAGTTACAGCAGCAGGTAGATGAATGGATCAAAACCATCGGTGTAAGGTATTTTAATGAGCTTACCAATATGGCCATGCTGACAGAAGAAGTGGGTGAAGTAGCAAGGATCATTGCAAGAAGATATGGCGAACAAAGCGAGAAGGAAAGTGATAAAAACAAAGATCTTGGTGAAGAACTGGCAGATGTGCTTTTTGTTACGTTATGCCTGGCCAACCAAACCGGAGTCAATCTGCAGGATGCTTTCGACAGAAAAATGAAAATAAAAACTGACCGTGATAAAGACCGGCATCAGAACAACGAAAAATTGAAATAAATATAAATGATGAGTTATGAATACCACATCAATTTGTAACTCATTATTTTTTTAGAAATGTAGATCATAATGAAGCTAGAAAAATCAAAATTATCGGGAGATAAAACAGTACAGATCAGCGGTTCGAAGAGTATTTCGAATCGTTTATTGATTCTGGAAAGCCTGTTTAGTAATATAAAAATCGGGAATTTATCCAATTCCCAGGATACTCAGCTGCTGAAAAAAGCATTATCTGAGAACACAGACACCGTGGACATCCACCATGCAGGAACGGCGATGCGTTTTCTTACTTCTTATTATTCTATTCAGGAAGGAAAGACAACTGTTCTTACAGGTTCTGGAAGAATGAAAGAAAGACCGATCAAAAATCTGGTAAGTGCATTGAGGGATCTTGGAGTGGAAATTGAATATATGGAGAATGAAGGATTTCCTCCTTTAAAAATTACAGGAAGAAAAATCACCCAGACTTCGGTAAATGTTCCGGCGAATATCTCAAGCCAGTTTATCACTTCTCTACTTCTTATTGCAGGAAAACTTGAAAACGGATTAGTCATTAATCTTGTAGGAGAAGTGACCTCAAGATCTTATATTGAAATGACACTTGACATCCTGACCAGATTTGGCATCCAAAGCAGTTTTGAAGGAAATGCCATCAAAGTAGAGCCTTTCAGTCCTGACAAGAATGCTGAGGCTGTACATTATGAAGTGGAAAGCGACTGGAGTTCGGCTTCTTACTTCTACTCTATCTGTGCGTTGGGAAGAAAAACAATCCATCTGAAAAGTTTTTATAAAGAATCCACACAAGGAGATTCTGCCATTGCTGATATCTACGAAAAGTTCTTCGGGATTAAAACTACTTTTTCTGAAGATGAGCATCAATTAACCCTGGAACCTCATCCTGATTTTTCCTTCCCGGAAAAAATTGTTCTGGATATGAACAACTGTCCGGATATTGCACAAACCCTTTGCGTAACAGCAGCAGCCTTACAAATCCCTTTTGAGATTTCCGGCTTGGGAACCTTAAGAGTAAAGGAAACTGACAGGCTTCTTGCTTTATATAATGAGCTTAAAAAACTGGGTACCGAAACAGAAATCACAGATCTAACGATTAAATCAACCAGTTTTGGAGAGGCACAAGACCATATTTCAATCAAGACCTATCAGGATCACAGAATGGCAATGAGTTTCGCTCCGTTCTGCCTGATTAAAGAACTCAATATTGAAGATGAAGATGTGGTAGAAAAATCTTATCCAATGTTCTGGAAAGATCTTGAAAGCATACTGACCCATTAATGAATACTATAAAGTGTGGTAATCTGAAGATGATTTTTATTTCGGATTACCACATTTTAATAATGAAGCTGTTTAATAAAACCATTAAGAAGAATTGAAGAAATAAAGTATAGTTAAGATGCATCATTCTGATTTTTAAGCTTAAAAGCAAAGCTCATCTTAATACTCTCAACACCTTAATACAATCTTAATGTTTCAAAAACAAAAGTTTAAACAAGTTGAATATAATAATGATGAAACCTTTCTTTTCCTTTTTGATTGTCTTAGCTGTTTCAGGTTTATCTGCTCAGAAGCTGAAAAATTTTTCGGTTCCGAAAGGTTATACTCAGATTGCAGAAGCCAAAGGCGATCTTGACAAAGATGGAAAAGATGAAACGGTCCTTGTATTTAATACGAATATAAAAGCATCATACGAGCAGAACCCGGAAGGTACAAGTGACTATAAAAGGGTTTTCTATATTCTGAAAAATGAAAACAGTGGCCTGAAACTATGGAAAGAAAATTCTGATATCATTTTTTCAAGCGGATTCGGATTTTATCCTTCTGATAATACACTTGAAGTCAGTATAAAAAACAACAGCCTTCAAATCGGGCAAACTTTTTTTACCAATTCAAGGCATACCCAGAAATATAAACATACGTTCAGATTTCAGAACGGAGATTTTTATCTGATAGGTTTGTACGATCATTTTGAAGATACCTGTGATTTCAGTTTCACCAATGAAATCAATTTTTCTACAGGCCAAGTAATTGTTGACAGAGAATATTCATCCTGTGATGATGATACCAAACTACCCGAAAACTCGCATAAAGAATTTACTCATAAATTCCCGGCTCTTATTAAAATGAATGATTTCTTTATCGGAGACCACAAGTTCAAAATTCCCGGGTTGAAGGAGGATTTTGTGTTTTAAGAGAGACTTCTATCTGGAAAAGCTATATCTTTTGAAAACACAAAGAAAACAATTCTATAGTTCTATTTAAAGAAAGCAAAGAAGGCGACAATGTCGCTGATGAAGCTTAATTGTTATGCATCCGCTTAGAAAGAATCAATTTATTGATTTCATCTTTGCTTCCTCTCTATATCCGGAACCAAAATAAGCTTTGCGTTAATAAAAATTTATTTTCCCTCAACCACCTTCCTTACTTTATACCAACTTAATTATCTCTTAAAGTTAAATTAACTCCTTATGCTTTGATATATTCTTATTTTTAAGCTACTTTAAAAATAAAAAAACTATGTTCAAACAAAGCATGAAACGTATGACAGCCATCACTCTCGGAGTGGTTACTGCATCCATCTTTTTTTCCTGTTCAAACGACAGTATCCTGGAAAGGGATTCCAACGAAAACAATGTTGTTTCTTTAACAAAAACAGCTGGCAGAGCTTCATTACTGCCTGTTTCTCTTAATAGCTGGATGGCCGGTCTTCAGGATAACATTTCTATTTCAAAAATATCAATTCCCGGTACTCATGATTCCGGAGCTCGTATAGATGCCCCTCTTGTATCTGGTACGGCTAAAACCCAGGACCTCAGCATTGCAGAACAGCTGAATGCCGGTGTACGTTTTCTGGATATCCGCTGCAGACATATTGACAATGCTTTTACCATTCATCATGGTGCAATTTATCAGAATATGAATTTTGATGATGTATTGAATGCCTGTTATACATTCCTTCAGAACAATCCTTCAGAAACCATTATCATGTCTGTTAAAGAAGAATATGATGCTTCCAACACCACCAGAACTTTTGAACAGACTTTTGATTCTTATGTACAGAAAAATCCGTCTAAATGGGATCTTGGAACTAATATTCCCACACTGGGAGCTATACGGGGAAAGATCAAGTTATTAAGAAGGTTTTCTTCGGGAACAACCAAAGGGATCAATGCTTCACCCTGGGCTGACAATACTACTTTTGACATCAACAACTCAGGCGTACAGCTGAAAGTTCAGGATTATTACAAGGTGACCAACAATGATGATAAGTGGAATGCCATCTCCAGCCTGCTTAATGAAGCTAAAAATGATACAAATGGCAAACTTTTCTTGAATTTCACCAGCGGCTATAAACCTGGAATCTTCGGGATCCCAAGCATTCCTACCGTATCCAATAATATCAATCCAAGACTTAAAACATTCTTCCAGACCAATACTCAGGGTACATTCGGAATAATGCCGATTGACTTTGTGAATGCCGAACTTTCTCAATTGATCGTTAACACCAATTTCTAAATTATTATTTGTTAGATTTATTCAAAGACTGTCTCTATTTTGAGACGGTCTTTTTTTAAAATGAAAATTAAAAAAAAGACTGCTTCGGATGGAAACAGTCTCTCTTTGTAAAAGTAAAAAAGTGTAAATCAAAAGCTACTTCTGAATTCCGTAAGCTGCCAGTATTTTGTTGAAGATCTCAGTATTTTCAAACAGTCCTGTAAACTCTTTTGAATTCGGTCCGTACGCAAAAACACTTGAAGGAATAGAAGTATGATCATTCGTACTGAAATTTCCGAATACCCAGCCCTCTTTCAAACTGCCATCCAAAAGTGTTAAACCTCCGGTTTCATGATCCCCCACTACAATCACTAAGGTTTCTTTATTTTCGTCAGCAAATTTCATAGCTTTCCCTACAACATGGTCGAAATCCAGTAATTCTGTCACCAGCTGTTCTATATTATTGCTATGTCCTCCTCCATCAGTCTGCGACGCTTCAATCATCATAAAGAATCCTTTTTTATTGTTCTTTAAATCATTTAAAGTAAGATCAAAGGCATCTGCAAGCCAGTTTCCTCTTCCATTACTGATTCTTTGTGAGGCCAGAGGATCAATAACCAGCGTACGGTTATTGATTTTCGTTACTGATTTCAAATCCTGATAGAGATCGATTCCGGCATCTTTAAATTTCTGTATATTTTCCTGAGACAAGCCGCTTGTAGGGCCACCGATCAGGATTTTCGTTTTTGAAGCTGCAAAATCTTTCAGAATAGGTTCCGAACTGTTTCTGTTATCCGAATGGGCGTAGAAATCAGCTGGCGTTGCATCTGTAACATCTCCTGTGGAAATCAGACCTGAAACCATTCCTTTTTCAGCAATGATATCAGGGATCTGTGCCAGTGCTTTTCCCATATTGTCAACTCCGACAAAAGTATTTTTGGTTTTCACTCCTGTTGCGAACGCTGTAGAACCCGGTGCTGAATCTGTAATATAGGCATTGGATGAATTGGTCTTGGAAAGCCCTGTGGATTTCATATTGAAAACATTCAGTTTCCCTTTATTAGCTGTAAAGGCAGCATAATATTGTGGTAAAGAAGTTCCGTCCGGAATAAGAAGGATGACATTCTTTACTTTTTTCTCCACTCCGTCTGATTGATAAGTTGGAGTATAAGTGCTGTACTCTTTTGTATTTTTATAAAAGTTTTTCGGAATTGTGTTCATGAATTTTTTAAGATCCGGAATATGATCGGTATTGATATAATCTACTCCCAAATCCATCAGATTTACCCATGCATTCGGAAAATCCGGAGCTCCGTAAAAGCGAACAGGTTTTTGCTTCGCATGAGCTTTATCAACCGCAGTTTTAATTTTTGCGGTTTCTTCATCCCTTGGAATTCCTTTCCCGTTCCATTTTACCAATCCCGGAAGATCTGCACTGAACATTCCAATTCTTTTCAACTGATCTTCAGAATAATTTTGGTCAAGATCTCCGTCAAAGTAAAGATAGTTGGGATAGTTCTTAAAATCTGCAGGCTGAGGTCTTCCTCCGGTAATCACAATTTTAATTCCGGTGTTCCCGGTAATCTCCGGGTATTTTTCCAGTGTACTCACTAAAGCTGTCAGTGAAGTTTTATAATCTTGTTTTATATCAATCAGCAGTTGAAGTTTCTTACCAGCATCAGGATAGACATTTCCTTTATTCAGCTTAATCTGTTTGGAAATATTATCGAGATAAAGACTTTCCAATGTTCTGTCCGGAGAAAGTTCTTTTTCAGTATGAGCAACCCAAAG
Organism: Chryseobacterium sp. X308; assembly: GCF_020733145.1. NCBI lineage: Bacteria > Pseudomonadati > Bacteroidota > Flavobacteriia > Flavobacteriales > Weeksellaceae > Chryseobacterium > Chryseobacterium sp. X308. Next base: position 27,553 of record NZ_JAJFZH010000014.1, on the reverse strand, counting down.
CTGGCCTTTTACCGGAAAAACATCTGCTTCTATAGAACCGAAATTGGCATAATATGCCTGCCAGAAAGGGATGTCCTGCATATAATCATTATGCGAATGCGCATTCCCTACATTATACTTTAAATAATTCTGTGCCTGATTTTCAGAAAAAACAGCAAGGGCCAGTACAGCCCATATTTTTGATAGTTTCATTCGTTTAACTTTATAATTTTACAGACCAGATGGAAGGCCTGCCTTTGAAAAAACTATATCATCACAGAAAGTTCTGCAATGATATAGCGGCTTGTAGATAAAGATTAAATTTTACCAGCCTTCATTTTGTTTAATAATCCCATGACTGTTTACGATTTCAGCCTGTGGAACTGCCCAAACATTATGTACAGCCGGATTAAAATTTCTTGCTGCCCAGACTACCTGTCCATTGATACCGTGCAGAGGCTTCGCATACGCTGCCTGCGCATCTCCCCAACGTACAAGGTCTCTGTGTCTGTCTGCCCATTCACCCGCCAGTTCGCAACGTCTTTCATGTTTCAAATCAGCCAATGTACATCCGTTTTTCACAGGTAAGCCTGCACGTACTCTGATCATATTGATCTCCTGATCTGCAGATTTTCCCTGCATCAGTAAAGCTTCTGCTTTGATCAGGATCACCTCAGCGTAACGCATGATCGGAACGGCAAGGTCTGTACACGGATAATCTCCGTTGGCACTCACGTGACCATTTTTCAGCTCATATTTGAAGGCATCCATATATTTATTAAACTGGTATCCGGTAAGGGAATTCGTAGAAGCGTATATTCTTTCTTTTCCGTTGAAGGTAAATTTATCTCCAATTTTCAGAATGGTAGCACTTCTTCTAAGGTCTCCCGTTTCGTATTCATCAAATAACTCTTTTGTTGGCTGAAAATATCCCCATCCGTTATATTCTCCCCATCCTTTGTTTTCAAGCATTACTCCCGGAAGAATACTTCCCCAGGCAGTAAACTTTGTAGTTCCCGGAACCGACCAGATGTATTCTGAACTGTAGTTATTTTCAGCTTTGAAGACATCTGCAAAATTACCTAATAAGGCTCTGTTTCCTTTGGTCATTACTTCATTAGCCCAGAATTCTGCATTCTTCCAGTCTTTCATAAACAGATATACTTTTGCTAACAATGCCCAGGCAGCGGCTTTATGAGGTCTTCCGTAATCCTTTGCAGGAAGTTCTGCCTGTGCAGGTAATAATTCGGCAGCTCTTTTCAGGTCGTTGACAATGTACGTGTAATTTTCCATTACGTTGGCTGCTCTTGGAATCGGATTAGGATCAGGGTCTTTTGAACGGTCTATGATCGGAACTCCCGCTTTTTCATTTCCGTAAGAATAAGCCAGCTCAAAATACATTCTGCTGCTCATAAATAAAGCTTCTCCAAGGTATTTGTTTTTAATGGCCTGAGAAGTCTGGATATTATCAACATTACGGATCACACGGTTGGCCACTCCAATCACATTATATCTTTTATTCCACTGGGTTTCAAGGTCTCCTGCCGCGATATAATTACTGCTGAAGTTTTTTGCATTATCTGCTTCACTTTTTGCTCTTCCGGTTACCATATCATCACTGGCATTGATAAACCAGAACAAACCTCTGCCGTAAAATTCACCATCGAATAAAGGCTTGTACATCGCGTTTGCCCCGGTAATAAGATCGTTTTCTGTTTTCCAGAAGCTGGCTTCGGTAGGTGTTCCTTCAGGTTGAACATCCAGTTCGCCTGTACATGACAAAAGCATTACGGATATTCCTGATACTAACAATATTTTATTGAAAAATTTCATTTTTTTACTTTTTGTTGGTTAAAAATTATAATCCGATCTCTACTCCGAAGATGAATGAGCGTGCCTGAGGATATCTTCCGGTATCTACTCCGTAAGAGTTCATTCCTACTTCAGGATCAAATCCTGTATATTTCGTTATCGTAAACAGGTTGTTGGTGGTTATATACACTCTCACTTTGTTTACATCCAGTTTATGGTACAATTCTTTTGGTAATGAATACCCGATGGTAAGGTTCTTCAGCCTTAGGTATGATCCGTCTTCCACATAGAAATCTGATACTTTGGAATAATTACCGCTTGGATCACCGTGTACCAGCCTTGGGATATCGGTATTTGTATTCTGAGGCGTCCATGCATTCAGGATATCTCTGTCCATATTATAATTCTGTCCCGTTCCGCCCGGATTCAAAGAAATAAACTTCATTCCGTTGAAAATTTTGTTTCCGTAAACGCCCTGGAAGAATAAATTCAGATCAAAGTTTTTCCAGGTCATGTTGTATGAAAAGCCATAGGAGAACTTAGGGTATGGACTTCCAAGATTAACAAAATCATTATTATTAAGCACTCCCGTATTTCCTTCTTTTTTCAGGAATTTGATATCTCCCGGCTTGGCATTGGGCTGGATAAGATTTCCGTTCGCATCTTTATAATTGTTGATTTCTTCCTGAGTCTGGAAAATTCCTCCGGTCTTATAACCATAGAAGGAATACAGAGGATCACCCACTTTCACGCGGGTTGGCTTCAATACACCTCTTACTCCATTATCATTGATAAAGATCTCATCCACATTGGCAAGCTGCTTTACCGTATTTTTTAGTTGACTCATCGTAGCTCCTATTGAGAACGTGAAATCACCTGAAACTACTTTGTTATAATTGATTCCCAATTCGTACCCTTTATCCTGGAATAATCCCGCATTCACATACTGATTATTGTACGTTGCCGTACTTGGCAAGCTTACGTTGAAGATCTGATCTTTGGAATTCTTCACAAAGTAATCGAACTGTAGGGAAAGGCTGTTGTGAAGGAAGGAAGCATCTACTCCGAAGTTGGTCTGCTCAGATTTACCCCATTTCAGGTCCGGATTCGGACGTGTGGTGGCATAATAAGCAATATTCTGAGAAGGATCCTGACCGAAAATGACATTATTATCTCTGGTCATCAAAGGATTCACTGCCTGAGGTGAAATTCCTCCAAGATTACCCAAAATACCGTAGCTTCCTCTTAATTTCAGACTTGAAAGCCATGAGATATCTTTCATAAAGTTTTCTTTCGAAACCACCCAGGCACCGGAAACGGCATAGTAATTAGCAAATCTGTTCTGTTTTGCTACGAGCGAAGAACCATCACGTCTTCCCAATAAGCTTACAATATACTTTCCTGCATAGTCGTAGTTTACTCTCGCCAGATAAGAAACCAAAGACTGTTTGAATCTGTAGCTGGAAACATCTTTATTGGTATCCGCAGCGTTCTGAAGGTGCTGGAAAACCTCAGCTTCACTTCTGAAATCATACGATTTTGCTACAAAACCATCATCAATTGTTTTCTGGAAAGTAAATCCTCCAAGGAAATCGAAATTATGTTGTCCTAAAGCTATTTTATAAGTCAGCAACTGCTCTGCAAGCGCTGTTGAAGAATTATTGGATTGGTATTCCAGATTATTGGTATCAAAAATTTTCCCAATCTCAAGGACTCTGTATGTAAAGTTTTTTACATCCCCCAGCTTAAAAGTCTGTGAGAAATTGGAACGGAATTTTAAATCTTTTGCCAGTGTAATTTCAGCATAGGGATTAATTAAAATCTCGTGGGTAGGATTTTTGATGCTGATCCTTTTGAGATAAGCAACCGGGTTGATCATATCTCCATAGCCGCCAGCCACATCAATCGGCAGTCCTGAAAAAGCACCACTTGGTGTATATACCGGAACATTGGGCGGATAGTACATAGCCGCCACCAAAGCTCCTGTATACCCACTTTTGGTATCGGCTGTATTGCCGTCAGAGTAATTATAGTACATATTTTCTCCGATCGTCAGCCAATCTTTTACTTTATGTTCAGAATTGACTCTGAAATTGTATCGTTTTGCCTGAGTATTCAGTAAAATCCCCTCAAGGCTTCTGTGGTTCATGCCCACAAAATATCTGGATTTTTCGCTTCCTCCGCTAAGATTAATATTGTATTCCTGAATGGTTCCTGTTCTGAAAATTTCTTTCATCCAGTCTGTTCTGGTAATTCTTCCGTCCGGATATTGATTAGGATTAAAAGCAGTTGGCAGACTTCCCAGTTTCCCGGCATTTTCATAGGCTTTGTACATCACATCCTGAAATTCTGCTGCATTCAGGGATTCTTTCAGCCTCCATGCCTGGTTTACGCCGTACTTAACATCAAAATCTACTGTTAGATTTCCTTTCTTCCCTTTTTTAGTGGTAATCAGAATAACCCCTCCGGAAGATCTTGCTCCATAAATGGCTGCAGATGCATCTTTAAGTACAGAAATATCCTGAATATCATTCGGATTGATAGAGGGTGTTCCGTTGAAAACCACTCCATCCACCACATACAAAGGTGTTTCTCCATTGATTCCTCCCAGACCACGAATATTGACCTTCGGTGCTCCGTTAGGATCTCCACCTTCGTTCACTACAGTTACTCCGGGAGTTTTCCCCTGAAGAACTTCTCCTACTCCGGATAAAGATCTGGAGGTTAGCTTATCCAGCGAAGCCTCCGAAACGGCTCCGGAAACTTTACTTTTTTTCTGTGTTCCGTAGCCGACAACAACAATCTCGTCGATGGATTTTTCTTTTAAGCTGTCTTTTTTCTGAGCGAGGAACACCGGTGAAGCCGATATTGCACCAATAAGTAATACCCTTCCCGTTAAATAAGTTACGGATACAGGGATTTTAAATACATTCATGATCTCCTTTTTGATTAGCTGCAAAATTAGATCAGTCTGCTTCCATGCCTCATTAAGGTTTTCTTATGTTTTTATTAAGAAATTTTAGATTTTTTCAGGTACCAACTACCACATAACAAAATTAAACACCTGTTTTTCAGAAACATATGTAATTAAAAGTAATCATTCCTCCGATGATGAATAACGAATTAATATTAAGTTTGTCTTAAATTTATTCCATGATAGGAATAAAAAAAACGCAATTCAGCGGTTCGAACGAAAAATATTTTAAGAATCTAATTCTTAAAACACAAACTATACTTCTTTTTCTGTATAAAAATTAACTGTTTTTTTCACAAGATTTAACTTAACAATTCCACTTCGTATTCCCATAAAAATATTTTCCTCATCGAATACCACTACAGAGTTTGGATACAGTCCCCCCCAAAACTGTTTCCTGAAAAGGAGTGTCGCTTTTTGATCCACTACTTTATAAAAGCCATGAAAAGAAGCAATGTAAATACTGTCATTGAATATAGTTAAAGCTTCTAATGAATCCCCAAAGGATTCGACTCTATTATAAGTGAAAGCTGAATCTTTTTTTAATTCATACAAACTTCCCCATATACCTGAGCCTTCTGTGAAATAGATCTTATTCTGAAATCTGAAAATATCAACAATGTTTCCAAATTTTATTTCAATTTTTTCTCTATCTTCTTTAGGCTGGAAGTATAGTGCTCCCCCAAATTCTCCTTTATTTTCTCCAATCAATGTTCCATCTTCAATTTCTAATTCAGAATCTTTTTTGTAATAGCTCGTTTTTTCCACAATCAATCTACCATTGTCTTTTTTGACAGCATAACAGTCTTTAGAATGAATAAGAACGAACCATTCCGGAGATTCTACTTTTGGAATAGAATGTTCAGTGAAATTCTCCGGAATTTTAATTTCTTGTCCTGTACAATAAAAGCTAAAATTGAGTATGAATAATATTAGCAGTTCTTTTTTCATCATTAATTTAAAACGTAATTAATTACTAAATTTTACCGGAGTTAAAATATAATAACTTTTCCAACACTGATGGATTATTTCTAAATATTTTAAATCAGTTAGAGAATACATCCAACTTTACAGCTTTGTTCCTATCAAAGTTCATTTTTCTTTTTTTACATTTGCTGAAAATAGATTTACTTTTGAACACAGACCATTAAAAACGTCTCACTGATATCAGAAGAAATAAAAACATTAAAAATCATACGAATTCAATGACCATCATTATAACAGGAACCTCATCAGGAATCGGGTTTGCATTGGCAGAATATTTTGGTAAAAAAGGACATCAAGTATACGGATTAAGCCGAAAACATACAGAAAGCCAATACTTCAAATCGATCCCAACTGATGTGACAGACAATACTGCAGTTCAAAATGCTGTAGCTGAGGTTTTAAAAACAGAAACCAAAATTGATGTTCTGATCAACAATGCCGGAATGGGAATGGTAGGAGCCGTGGAAGATTCTACGAAAGAAGATATTCTGAAGCTTTTCAGCCTGAATCTTGCCGGACCTGTACAGATGATGAGTGCCGTACTCCCGAATATGCGTGCGCACAAATTTGGAAAAATTATCAATGTTTCCAGTATCGGAAGTGAAATGGGTCTGCCTTTCCGCGGATTTTATTCGGCTTCTAAATCGGCTCTGGATAAAGTAACGGAAGCGATGAGATATGAAGTTTACCCATGGAATATTGATGTATGCTCTCTGCATCTGGGAGATATTAAAACCAATATTGCAGACAACAGAGTCATTGCAAAGGTTTCCCAACCTTATAAAAATGTTTTTGATAAAGTATATGCGCTGATGAATTCTCACGTAAATGACGGAACAGAGCCGTTGGAAGTCGCAGAATACATTGAAAAACTTTTAGCAAAAAATAAATGGAAAGCGCATTATTATTTTGGTAAATTCGGACAGAAAATCGGGGTTCCTTTGAAATGGATTCTTCCGCAGGGAACTTATGAGAATTTGATGAAGAAGTATAATAAACTGGATAAAAATTAGTTGATTGATAAGGCGCATTGTCATTCTGAATGGAATGGAATGAAATGCAGTGAAGAATCTTTTGTATTTTATAGAGATTCCTTTTCATATTCAGAAGAATAAATTGAAATTACTTTTAAAAATATTTTTTGTACTGTTCTGCGTTTTTACACAAGCGCAGAAGAAGCAGTATTGGCTGATTGATACGGAAACCAAGGTCAGGAAAAAAGTAAAAGATTCTACTTCAGCTGTAAAATTTCTGGATTCATTAGCCCAGAGTAATTATTTCTTCACTCAACTGAAAGACGTAAAAGTAAAAGGTGACAGCACCGAAATTTTCTACGATAAAGGAAAGAATTTCAATGAAACATATGTCAACCTTACAGATTCTCTTGTTCAGAAATTAAAAATCCAGAAAGATTTTTTCACTAAAAATTTAGACTCCACCAAGAAAAGTATCAACAAGACTTATATTGATGAAGGGTATTCTTTCAGCAGAATCAAATCTAAATACAAAGGTCAGAAAAACGGTTATCCAATCGTAGAACTTGACATCAACAAGAATGATAAAAGAACAATCAACGGATTCGTAGTAAAAGGATACGAAAAAGTTCCCAAAAGATTCATCAAAAACCTTGAAAAGGAGTTTAAAGGTAAAAACTATGATGACAAAAACCTTTTAGCCATTAACAAAACCTTTCAGAGTCATCCTTTTCTGACCCTTGAACGGCAGCCTCAGACTTTATTTACAAAAGATTCCACCAGTATTTACCTGTTTCTGGAAAAGAAAAAGACAAATACTTTTGATGGGGTAATCGGCTTCGGGAATGATAAAACTTCCAAGTTTACCTTAAACGGGACAATGAATATCAATTTCAGGAATATGTTCAATGGTTTTGAAACTGTGAATTTATACTGGCAGAGAAACCCTGATAAAGGACAGACTTTCGATCTTAGGGTAGATATTCCGTACCTTTTCAAATCGAATGTCGGTATGGATACAAAAGTAAATATCTACCGTCAGGATTCTACATTTGCCAATGTAAAATTCCTGCCTGCCTTTTATTACCACATCAACAACCGGAATAAAATAGGTCTGAGGGCAACTCTCGAAACCTCTACTATTATTGATACGCTATACGTTCAGGGAAAAGACTACAACAAAAAAGGGATCGGGATATGGTATGAAATGACTGAGCCTACAGATATTGACCTTTTCCTTTATAAAACAAGGATCAATGCCGGATACGATTTCTTAACAACCACTTATTCAAAAGATAATATTAAAGCCAATCAAAACCAGTTTTATTTCTTTGGAGAACATAATTATCATATTTCAGGAAATCACTTTCTGAACATCAAAGCGGAGGGTGCCATGATGGATTCGAAAATAGAATTCTCTGCCAATGAATTATACCGTTTTGGGGGCTGGAATTCCATGCGGGGATTCAATGAAAACTCCCTCGCCGCCGACTTTTATTATTATGGAAGTCTGGAATACCGGTATCTGATCGGTAACCAGGCCTTCTTTGATGTCTTTGGACAATACGGACAGCTCAACAATAAATCTTTAAATGTAAAACCCAAGCTCTACAGTGTCGGGCTCGGTTTCAATTTCTTCATTCCTATCGGTTTGATGAGCTTCCAGCTGTCTAATGGTAATGAATTTGGAAATCCTTTTAAGTTTAATGATATCAAAATTCACTGGGGAATTCTGAGCAGGTTTTAGAAATAGAAAGGAAGAGGGAAGCTGGAGGCTGGAAGTTATCGAAGTCACAGTTTTACTATCCTATTATTAGAAGAGTTTTTCTTCAAAAATTTATTATTGAGGGCTTCAAGAAGTTAAAACCAATAACTTCCAGCCTCCAGCTTCCTAACTATATTTATATAATAAAGCAAAAGTCTGTATACAAAAGACATTTTCTATTTTACTTTTCTATTAATTCTTCATGTTAAAAAATATTAAATCGTATTTTTATTTTAATACATCATTAAAGTACAGGTAACAGTGCTCTGCTAAATTTGCCTTCAAAAAAATGAAGAAAACTCTAGCCACTTTTGCCGTTTTTTTACTTCCTCTTTATTTTTCTGCACAGGAAATCAATATTTCAGGAAATGTAAGATCAGAAAACGGTTCTAGTGTTTCCGGTGTGAACATCACCGACAAAAACACAGGAAAGACTGCTACTACAGATGAAAATGGTAATTTCACTATTTCTGCAAACCCTAAAGACATTCTTGAATTTTTTGCTCCTGATTTTTCCGTTTATACCGTTGAGGTTTCTTCCAAAAAACAGTATTCCGTTGTCTTAAAAAAGCAAAACGAAAAACAGATTGAAGGTGTTGTGATTACCGCATTAGGGATTGCCAAAAAGAAAGAGAAAATCGGATATGCTACTCAGGAAGTGGGAACGAAACAGTTTGAAACCATCACTACGCCAAGTATCGGGAACTTATTTTCCGGACAGGTTGCTGGTCTGAATGTTTCCAATCCAACGGGAATGCAGCAGGCCCCACAGTTTACATTGAGAGGAAACTCCAATCTCGTTTTTGTCATTGATGGTGTGATTGTAGAAAAAGAGGTTTTCCAGAATTTAGATCCTAATAATATCGAAAACATCAACGTCCTGAAAGGAGCTACCGCTTCTGCTCTCTATGGTTCAAGAGGTCGTTACGGAGCTGTTTTGATCACCACAAAAAATGCTAAAAAGAAAGGTTTCTCTGTAGAATTTTCCCAGAACACCATGATTACTGCAGGGTTTACCAATCTCCCGAAAACCCAGACTGAATACGGTAACGGTTCCCATGGGAAATATGAATTCTGGGACGGAGCTGATGGCGGCGTGAATGACGGAGACATGATCTGGGGACCAAAATTTGTTCCGGGATTACAGATCGCTCAATGGAACAGCCCTATCAGAGATAAAGTAACAGGGCAGGTTGTTCCGTGGTATGGAGCAGTAACAGGAACTCAGTATGATGATAAATCAAGGTATGAAAGAGTTCCGATTGACTGGAAGTACCATGATAACTTAAATACTTTTTTAAAACCCGCAGTTATCAACAATAATAACTTTGCGATCAGCTACAGGAACAACAAAGACGTATACAGATTCTCGGGGAATTTCATGAATTATGATGACAGGGTTCCGAATTCATACCTTCAGAAATACGGAATCAACTTCTCTTCTGAAAACCATCTTGGTGAGAAATTAATCTTTGATACAAAATTCAACTTCAACCAGGCCTTCACCCCTAATATTCCCAACTACGATTATAATCCAAGCGGACATATGTACACCATCCTGATCTGGATGGGAGGCGATGTAGACGGAAAGGCTCTGAAAAATCACATGTGGATTCCCGGAAAGGAAGGAAGAGCACAGGCCAACTGGAACTATGCCTGGTACAACAACCCATGGTTCGGAGCTGAGTATTATAAAAATCAGAACAGAACCGATATTATCAATGCACAGACAGGCTTAGAGTATAAAGCAACACAGGATCTATCGGTAAAAGGGAAAATATCTCTTGTGGAAAACCACAGCAAAACGGAAATTTTGAGCCCTTATTCTTACTTCAATTATAGTGCGCCGAGAAGCGGAGGATATATTCTGAAAGATAATAAAACATGGAACCTGAACTATGATGTTTTAGCCACCTATAAGAAAAAAATATCTGAAAACTTTGATTTTACGATCAATGCCGGAGGTTCCGCCTTCTATTATAAAAACAACAACAATGAAAGGTCTACGGACGGATTGAAAATTCCTGAAGTGTATACCTTCGAAAACTCTATCGGAGCGCTGAAAAATTATACGTACCTGAAGGAAAAACTGATTTACAGTGCTTATTCTACCATTGATATCGGATTGTATAATGCTTTCTTCATCAATATTTCCGGGCGTAATGACTGGTCTTCCACACTGCCTAAAGCCAACAGGTCTTACTTCTATCCTTCTGCTTCCATCAGTGCGGTTATTTCAAATCTGGTAAAATTGCCGGAATCTATTAATCTGTTGAAGCTTTCCGCTTCCTGGGCAAAAGTAGCCTATGATTTCCAGCCTTATTCCATCAGAAATTATTATCTGAATAATCAGGGAATCACATTCAACGGAAATCCGACTTATTATTATCCAACGACCCTGAATGTGGAAAACTCTTTGAAGCCCGAGCAGACAAAATCTTATGAATTAGGGGTAAGCGCAGGTTTCCTGAATAACAGGATTACTTTGGACGCTACTTATTTCAGAACTTTGGATTATAATAATATTCTTCAGTTCCCTGCCGCTGAATCATCCGGTTTCACCTCACAATATGTAAACGGGAATGAATATACCACAAAAGGTTTTGAAATCACTCTTGGTATGGTTCCGGTAAAAACTTCTGATTTCAGCTGGAAAACCTTAATCAACTGGAGTACTTATGAACAAAAGCTGACTTCTATTTATGATAATATGCCCAACTACCAGAACATTAAGTTAGGGGAAAGAATGGACAGCTATTATGATTATACCTGGCAAAAGTCTCCGGACGGGAAAGTCATTCTTGATGCCAATTCAGGAATGCCGACAAGAGCTAATGCTCCGACTAACTTAGGACACTTCAATCCGGACTGGACTTTCGGTTTCAATAACTCCTTTAAATATAAAAAATTCACTTTAAATATCGGAATTGACGGAAGCATTGGAGGGATAATGAGATCGCAGGTCGTAGAAAAAATGTGGTGGGGTGGAAAACATCCTAATTCTATAGCGTACAGAGATCTTGAATACGCGAATCCGGGAACCTATTATTTTGTACCGGATGGAGTCAATTATAATCCTGCAACCGGTCTTTATACTCCGCACACGAAAGCCATCAGCTTCCAGGACTGGGCACAGAATTATCCATATCAGGCAAGAGTAACGCAGGATGAAAGTGAAGAATTTGCCAATGTTTTCGACAGAACCTTCGTTAAGCTGAGATCGGTAGTGCTGGAATACGATTTCTCTTCATTACTGAATCCGAAAGGAATGGTAAAAGGTTTCACGGCCAATATTTCTGCTTATAATTTAGCGATGTGGAAAAAATCAAAGAACCTTTACTCCGATCCTGATTTCCAGATCAGATCAGGCAGAAGCGGAGATGTCGCTAATGATATCCAGGATCCGTCCAGCAGATGGTTTGGGATCGGTTTTAATCTTAAGTTTTAACTAAAAAGTACGTCAAGACAATGAAAAATACTATAAACAAAATGAAAGGGCAAAAAGGTAAAACGGCAAAATGGCTGATGAAATCTCTGTTTGCCGCGGGATTCCTTACATTGGCTTCATGCGAATCCAACCTTGATACCATCAATGAAAATCCTAATGACCAGGCCAGCATTGATCCTAAATACCTTTTGACCTACGTAGAAAAATACACTTTCCAGGTAAATGGAGATAATATGTATGCCTCAAGGATGATGATTGGTACCGATGGTGAAAATTCTTATCAGTATATGAAATGGAATGACACCTCTTTTGAAGTGTATACCAAAGGACTCCTGAATACAGGAAAAATGATGCAGGAAGCAGAGAAAAGAGGAAATAAAAATTATCTGGCCATCGGGAAATTTCTGAGAGCCTATCATTTCTTCAATATCAGTTTAAAAGTCGGAAGTGCTCCTTATTCTGAAGCAGCTAAAGGTGAATCCGGAATTACACAGCCTAAATATGATTCACAGGAAGCCATCATGTCCGGAATTTTATCAGAGCTCAAAGAAGCCAATGATCTCATTAATACCAACGATAAAATTGAAGGGGATATTGTATACAACGGAGATGCTTTAAAATGGAAAAAACTGATCAACTCCTTCCGTCTGAAAATTCTTATTACCTTATCTAAAAAAACAACTGTAGGCAATTATAATATTGCTGCAGAATTTGCTGCCATTGCAGGAAGCCAGTCTATCATGACTTCCATTGCTGATAACGGTGAACTTAAGTTTGCTGATGCTGCAGACAGCCGATACACTATGTTTAACAACAGTGGATATGGTTCTAGTTTGTATATGGCAGATTATTTTATCAATATGTTCAAAGACAGGCATGATCCGCGTCTGTTCACCTTTGCGGCACAAACTACCGGAGCGAAGGAAGCCGGAAAAGCAATTACAGATTATACAGGATATAACGGAGGAAATCCTATTTCTCCTTATTCTGATAATGCGGCTCTGATCACAGCTAAAAATATTTCCAAAGTAAACGACCGTTTCTATAAAGATCCTACCAATGAGCCTGCTTCTGTATTAAGCTATTCAGAACTTGAGTTTATCCTGGCGGAGGCTGCAGCAAGAGGCTGGATTTCCGGGTCGGCAAAAACACATTACGACAATGCTGTTAAGGCAAGTTTCAATTTTTATCAGACTTATGTAAAAAATCCGGGACAATATTTCTCAGGCTTTGATGTAAACCAATATCTTGCCACTCCTTTGGTAGTGTATAATGATGCTGATCCTTTACAGACACAGCTCGAAAAGATCATGACTCAAAAATACATGACGATGTTCCATCAGGCACAATGGACTTCTTATTATGATTATCTGAGAACTGGTTATCCAAATTATCCTTTAAAAACAGGAGTTCCGGCGCCTTTCAGGTTCAGATATCCGCAGTCTGAATATAATTACAACAGCAATAATTTAAAAGCTGCTTTAAACGCTCAGTACGGAGGAAATGATAATATCAACTCCAAACCCTGGTGGTTACAATAAAAATCTGATTATTTTTATATAAAAACAAAGAAACCGCAGGAAAATCCTATTAACTTGCGGTTTCTTTCTTATTACGATTGAATATGAACAGAAGAGAATTTTTAGAGAAATCAAGTCTTTTATTAGCAGGATTAGGAACTTCAGGCGTACTGCATCCTTCCATTTTAAAAGCTTTAGCCATTGATCCGGCTGCCCAGTCTACATTTTATGATGCAGAACATGTTGTGATCCTGATGCAGGAGAACCGTTCATTTGATCATGCTTTTGGTGCTCTTAAGGGAGTAAGGGGCTTTTTAGATAAAAGAGCTTTTGTAAAACAGGATGGACATTCCGTCTTTTTCCAAAAAAATGACGAAGGGAAATATGCTTCTCCCGCCCGCCTGGATTTAAGAAATACGAAATCCACCTGGATGAGCTCTTTGCCTCATTCATGGGCAGATCAGCAGAAAGCACTGAACAAAGGGAAATTCGATCAGTGGCTTCAGGCAAAAGCCTCAGGAAATAAAGATTATAAAAATATTCCGCTGACATTAGGATATTACAACCGTGAAGACCTTCCGTTTTATTATCAGCTGGCAGATGCATTTACCATATTCGACCAGTATTTCTGCTCTTCACTCACCGGAACAACTCCCAACAGGCTATTCCTTTGGTCCGGAACATTAAGGGAGCAGCAAAATGGAAAAGTAAAAGCCAATGTTGTTAATGAAAACATTGATTATGATAAAGCAAGACAGGCCAAATGGAAAACCTTCCCTGAGATTTTGGAAGAACAGAATGTTTCATGGAGAATTTATCAGAACGAAATCAGTCTTCCAAAAGGAATGTCCGGCGAGCAGGAGGCCTGGTTAAGTAATTTTACGGATAACCCGATTGAGTGGTTTTCAAGATTCAATGTTAAGTTTTCAAAAGGATATTATGAAAACATTCCCAATATCATAACCTATCTGAAAAAGGAAATTGAAAAAAATCCTGATCAGAAAAAAAGACTGGAAGCCATGCTGGCTGAAGTTCAGGAAGATCAGGTGAAGTACCATCCTGACAATTATTCAAAACTTTCAAATGAAGAGAAAAACCTTCACGAAAAAGCTTTCACCACCAATGTAAATGATCCTGATTACTGGAAACTGGAGATCGGAAAAGATGAAAATGGCGAAAGGCTTGTCGTTCCCGAGGGTGATGTATTATTCCAGTTCCGTAAAGATGTGGAAGAGAAAAAACTTCCTCTGGTTTCCTGGCTGGTAGCTCCGGAACATTTTTCAGATCATCCGGGATCACCTTGGTATGGAGCATGGTATATTTCTGAAGTTTTGAATATCCTGACTAAAGATCCTGAAACCTGGAAAAAAACAATTTTCATCATCAATTATGATGAAAATGACGGGTATTTTGATCATGTACTTCCTTTTGCCCCGCCGGTAAATCCAAACCAGCCTGTTGATATGAACGGAAAAGAAGGGGTGGAATATGTGGATAAAACTCAGGAATATATGAGCAATCCTTCTTTGAAAAGCTATGAAAAAGTAGAAGGAACTGTCGGATTGGGTTACAGAGTCCCTATGATCATCGCTTCTCCCTGGACGAAAGGAGGTTTCGTAAACTCTGAAGTATCGGATCACACGTCTGTCCTGCAGTTTTTGGAGAATTTTATCATGAAAAAATTCAAAAAGAATGTTCATGTTGACCATATCAGCGACTGGAGAAGAGCGGTATGCGGTGATCTTACATCAGCTTTCAATTCTTCCAGTGTAAAAGTTCCTCAGATGGATTATCTTGATCAGAAGGATTATGCTAAAACCATCAATGCTGCCAAAAATAAACCGGTTCCCAACCTGAAATGGTATTCGGAAAATGAACTGAATGAAAGTTTACTTGATATTCAGGAAAGAGGTTTGAAACCATCCAATCCGCTGCCGTATCATTTCCATGTCAATCTGGAAGGGGAACAGATAAAAATGACCAATTTAAAAGAGAACGGTGTTCCGCTTTTGGTATATGACAGAACTCAATTCGACAATAATAATTATCATTTTTCATATGCTTTGTATGCAAAGAAAACGCTATCCCATACTGTGCATTCAGGAGCTTATGATTATGAAATTTTCGGTCCCAATGGCTTTTTCAGGAAATTTAAGGGAAATAAAACTGCAGAAACAGAGGTGATCTTGACGAATATGGTCTCAAAAAATCAGATTGAATTAATCATCAGAAATCATAAAAAGGAAAATTTTTCCATCCGTCTGGAAGATCTTTACACAAGAAGTGAAAGAACAATTTCTGTACAAAAAACGGAAGAAAAAATCATTATTGATCTTGATAAATATAAAGGCTGGTATGATTTGAAGCTAAAATTAGACGATCATCTGTGGCACTTTGCCGGAAGAATAGAAACCGGAAAAGTTTCCGTTTCTGATCCGCATTGGGCTTAAAAACGCTTATAATATTGATAAAATACTGCACAAAGTTGTGTAGTATTTTTTTTGAGTTATTTCATCTTATAATGCATTACATATGATAAATAAGCAGTTATAAAAAAATTGTGGTATATTTTTTTCAAAAGATGTTGAATTTTATTATCTTCACTTTACTAATTAACAGTGTCATGAAAAAACTAAATTTAACTATTGCAGCGTCTTTATTTGCGTTTGCTCTATGCGGGAATCTGAGTGCCCAAGATCTCGCTACAGATAACCATACGGTTACCATTTCTATTCCCGAAGTTGCATTGGTAGATATTGAGCCATCAGCAACAAAAAATATTACCCTTGGATTTACAGCACCTACTGAAGCAGGAAATCCCATTATTCCAGCTGCAGCCAACACGACTTTGTGGCTTAATTATTCTTCTATCAAATCTGTGGCAGACCCTACCCGTAACGTAAGCGTAAAAATGAACGCTATCATTCCTGGAGTAGATCTTAATGTAACGGCGGCGGCGGCCACCGGAGCAGGAGCAGGTACATTGGGAACTTCCGCAGGACTGCTTACATTAACTGGTACTGACCAGACAATTATTTCCGGTATTGGAAGCGCTTATACAGGAAATGGAGCTAATAACGGTCACAATCTTACCTATGCAATCGCTGCAGGAAGTGGTCCTGGAGGGGTAGCCGCATATGCAGATTTACAGGCTACAGCTACTGTTGCTGCTACCGTTACGTATACGATATCAGACAATTAGAATTTAATTTAAATTCAATTTCGCGTTTCAAAAAACAAGAAGAAGTTGTTATTCAGTTTCTTCCTGGCTTTGTATTATTAATGATTTAACTCCAAACTTTACACAATGATAAAGCGTATCCTTCTTTTGATCACCCTGATTTTGCAGTTCAGCTTTTTACATGCCGGTATTGTGATTCTCAACGGGCTTACGCATTCTTACAAAATAGAAAACGGAAAGGTGTATAAAGGAAAAGTTGCTATTGAAAACACAGGGAGCAACCCTCAAAGTGTAAAAATATTTTTACAGGATTATACCTACCATGCGGACGGAACGATCAATTATACAGTATTACGTACCAATAAACGCAGTAATGGAGAATGGCTAAAGCTTAATACCAATCTTGTTACGCTTAAAGGTAAAGAAAAGACTGAGATATTCTATGAAATAACAGTTCCCAATCAGGCAATGGATCCGGGAAGTTATTGGAGTGTGATTATTGTAGAGCCGGTAGAAGAGATAAAACCCAGCGACGGTAAGCCGGGAGTAAGTATCACTTCTGTTATACGGTATGCCATTCAGGTCATTACAGATTTTGAAACAGAAAAGGCCCAGCCGGACCTTAAGTTTGAAAGTGTAAAGGTGGAAAAACAGGAGGGAAAACAAACTGTAAAGGTAGCAATAGCCAATAATGGCAATCTTTACTGTAAACCTACAGCTTCCATTGAAATCTATAACCGCAAAACGGGTGAAAAAGTGGGAACTTATTCAAGTTTAACCATGGGGCTTTTGCCAGACACCTCCAAAACATTTTACATTGATATCAGTAAATTACCCCCTGATAAATACAAAGCAGCTATTATAGCCACCGATGAAGAAGAGAATGCTTTTGCACTCAATGTGGAATTAGAAGTAAAGAATGATTAGAAATTGGACTTTATTTATTATCATATCACTATTCCCGGTATTTATTTTTTCCCAGGAGCAACCCAACCGGTTGATCAGTAAAAAAGATAGTTTAATGCCGGGAATGTCTACTTCTATTCCCTTCACCTTAGAAAATAATTCGAAGGAAACCAAAACATATGATATTTCAGTTGTCACATCAAGTTCCTCAATCAATCCTATTCTGGCAAAAGGAGAATTTCAGATTCTTCCGTATGAAACATCAGTATATCTCGTTCCTTTACGTATCGGAACAGAAACAGGACAGGGCACTTATTCTGTAACTCTGAATATTATGGACCGTAGTAATGGAACAACATTTACAAAAAATTCAAAAATCCTAGTTTCCGGAAACAGAAAGCTTCTGGTTACTGCGTTGAATACCCCTGAATTTGTAAGGGCAGGAGAAACAATCCGTGCTTCTTTCCTTTTGAAAAATAATGGTAATGGTACAGAAAGCATTGTTCTTGAAAGTAAAAATGCTTTAGTTGATAACGAATCATCCCTTGTTCTTGCACCCAATGAATCAAAAATTATTACGATTCACAAAGTAACAAGTCCTGAACTTAGCCAAAATGAATTTCAGAACCTAAATCTTTCGGTACACCCGAAGAGCCACCCCAAAGAAATTCAGCATGTCTACGCAACTACTCAGGTAATTTCAGTAAAGCCATCTGAAAACGATATTTATCACAGACTTCCTGTTGCCCTCTCTCTATCTTTTATCGGAATGCAGAATATGGGAGTTTATAATGATGGTTTTCAAGGTGAAATCTATGGTAAAGGAACACTGGATAAGGATCATAAAAACCAGATCGAATTTAGAGCGGTTACCCATAATCCGGTGGAACTTAATACATTCACCCAATATGAGGAGTATTTTGTGAATTATAAAAGGGATAAATTGTTTATTCATCTTGGTGATAAAACCTATTCATCGTCCTATCTTACAGAATTTGCAAGATATGGCCGTGGGGCAGAAATCCGCTATGATTTTAATAAAGTAAGCTTTGGGGGATTCTACAATCATCCCAGATTCTTCAGAGATATTAAAGATGAATTTAATATGTATTCTGCTTTTAAAATCCGGAAAGAGTCCGAAATTTCTGTAGGCTATCTCTACAAAACCCCAAGGAAGGAAGAAATCAGATATAGTGACGTACGACTTGACTCTGATGCGCATCTTCCTTATGCCAAAGGAAAATTCAAGGTTTCAAAAAATATCAACCTTTCCGGAGAACTGGCATATAGTACAACGAAGAACACTGATGGAACCGCTTATTTACTACAGGCACAAGCTGTATTTAAAAAATTAAACGGAAGTCTGATGTATATGAGAGCCAGCCCTGATTTTGCCGGATATTTTACCAATACCAATACCTTTAATGGTAATATTTATTATAATATCACCAAAAAAATCAGTGTATTCGCCAATTATATGCAGGATGCCAAAAATTTCCAGAGAGATACATTGTTACTGGCTGCCCCCTACAGAAAGTATTTTCAATATGGAGTGCAATACAAATATATTCCTACTGGTTCCATCATCCTGAATAACGGATATCAAACTTATAAAGACCGTTTGGAACCAAAACAGTTTGATTATTACGAACGTTATTTCAAGGTGAGTATTAATCAGCAAATAGGAGTTTTCCAGGTCAATCTGGATGGACAATTCGGTAAAACAGATAATTATCTGACCGGATTTAGTGGAAATTCCAGTTTTTATTCTGCAAATCTTTCATTTCAAAAATTCAGAACGTCCTTTAACATCTTCGGAAGTTATGCTATAAGCTCAAGATATCAGCTTAAAAACCAGAGAAATCTTTATTACGGAGCGAGAATCTTCAGTCAGTTTTCCGATAAGACCAGCTTAAGTATCTTTTATCAGAACAATTATATGCCCGAGGAATATTTTAAAGACAGAAATCTGTTTGAACTCCTTTTTCATCAGCAGCTGTTTCCGGGAAACGAACTTGATCTTTCCGGAAGGTATTCACTACAAAGAGGAGAAATCGGAGATAAAGATTTTATATTTTCCATGCGTTATACCTGGCGCCCCAACGTTCCTGTACAGAAAATTGCCGAGTATATTTCACTGTCCGGAAATATCAGCAGCTCAGGATTAAAAAAAACAGAAGGAATAAGATTAATGCTTGGAAGTTATCTGTCTGTTACGGATAAGGATGGAAATTATATGTTTAAAAATGTTGTTCCCGGTAACTATTTTCTTGAAATAGACCGTTCCACGACAGAAATCAATGATATTCCAACCCAGACTTTTCCTGCAGCGCTTTCATTACTTAATAAGGAAAATACTTTTAATTTCGGATTAACAACAGCGGCGACTGTTCAGGGGCATGTTAAGTTCCTGGAAACCGGAGATAAAGATCAAAATGATTTTGGCCAGCTGCCATCTGCCAAAGGAAAGAAGAAAAAAGAAAGTATCATTGTAGAAGCTTCCAATAATGATCAGATTTTCCGCAAAGTATGCTACATAGGAGAAGATTTTGATTTCACCTATCTACGCCCGGGAGACTGGACTGTTAAGGTTTACCGAAATGGACTTGATAAGCGTTATAAAATTTCAACGGACAAATTTATATTTACTTTACAGCCTTCGGAAACAAAGAAAATAACGATCAATGTTGTCAAACAGCAGATAGAAATCAAGTACCAGCAGGAATCCTTGAAAGTAGGCTATAATGAAATAAAAAAGAAGAGATGATGCTAATCCGTTCCATATTGTTCATGGCGTTGTGTGCTTTGTCCGGTTCTGTTTATTCTCAGACCGCAAGTACAACTGTCAGTCTAACACTGCCTGTAGTAACTTTAATGGATGTTGAACCTACAGGAAGTATTACATTAAATTTCACACGTCCTACCGAGGCTGGAAATGCTCTGGTAGCTCCAACTCCCAATACATCAAAGTGGATCAACTATACATCTGCTATTACTTCCGGAGGACTTACAAGAAGGATTACAGCATCTGTGAATCAAGTTATTGCCGGAGTCAATATAAGGCTGCAGGCAGCTGCGGCTTCCGGAGCAGGAGGCGGAACATTGGGAACATCTGCAGGACAGGTTACCCTTACTACCACTCCTACTACAATTATTAGCGGTATTGGCGGAGCATATACAGGAACCGGGGCCAATAATGGTCATGGACTTACCATATCGCTTTCCACCAACACGTATGCCAATTTACAGGCACAGGCCAATACAGCAATTGTCATCACCTACACCATCACAGAATAAAATTAAAAAATGAAAATAGAAAGCCCGTTTTTTAAAAAACAGTTTTTAAAAAGATATCTATATATTACTGCTTTAATAGCAGGTGCTTGTCTTAAAGGGCAAACTATAAACATTGCAGGAACAAGCTGGACTGTCAGTGTACCTGCCATTACAGAGGCAGGAAGTAACTATATCGGGACCTATGAGAATCCTTCTCAGTTAACACTATCAGGCAATTTACCAGGATCTTTTCTGAATGTTCTTTCAGCCTCAGGTGCCAAAATATCCATGCAGCTTGCTCCAACGTCCTGGAACAACTCTCTGAAACTCTATGCGAAAAGAAGTGGAGGTACTACTAAGATAAATGGACTTTGCCTGGGATGCACCGCAACAATTAATGGTGGGACGGCCAATTATATAGAAATACTTCAAGCCAGTGCCGTAACGCTATCAACTATTACTTTTACAGGATTATTAGGAATCAGCAATAGTGTAGATTACTCAGCTATTAGTGTACAATTGGAAATTAGTGGCGTTTCTGTAACAATTCCTGCGGCGGCTTATAGTACTCAGGTAGTTTTTACAATTGGAGCCAATTAAACTCCAAAGCCAATCCATATACTACTTATTATAATTAATTGAACAATCCATTTAAAGAGATATTCAGTCAATTTGCATCTAAAAAAACAATTCTTTTCAAAATGAGAAAAGAATTGTTTTTTTAGTATGTAAACTTAATTAATGTTTGGCCCACCAAAGAGGAGTCAGTACAGCATCTGTGCCCCCAAGTAACTGTACAGCTTTATCATATCCAGGCTGATCCGTATTTCTGAAAGTACTTGGATATCTTAATCTCTGAGGGAAGTTCTGAATAGAATTCGTCATATAGTTTCCTGAGCTCAGATTAGGAAGGTTTGGCAATGGAGTTTCAATGGCTGGGTTTTCAAAAAACGGCAGCCCAAGTCTTCTCTGATCATTCCAGGATTCTAACGGTAGCCAAGGCATATTGGCAATATATTTCTGAGTAATAATCTTTGTCAGTTTATCATTTTTTACCGATCCGTTCTTATAAATGGTATTCACAGGATATTTAATTTCAACAGAAACCAAGTTCCCGGTTACAGGATCTTTATATTTCATGGTATGGCTTGCTCCCGGTTCTGTAATATGACTATAAGAAACAGAAGTACCGTCACGGTTATAATCTGTTGAAGCAATATATTGACCATAGAATTGTGAAACTCCATTATAAACAAAACTTTCCTGAATTCCTTTATTATATGCAGCTTCATCACTCATTGGAACTGTCCAGCCTTTCAATGCAGCTTCTGCCAGAAGGAAATAGGTTTCCCAGCTTGCAAAAAATATTCTTGCATTCTTACTTTCTCTATACTGCTTACCTAAAGCCGGCATACATCCTACTACATTTCTCAAGCCGTTTCTCTGTCCTTTTACGCCCCAGTTTCCAATGGTATAGGCATTCCAGGTATTTACGGTATTTATTGTTATTTTAGAATTGTCTTCAAAAGTAAGATCTCCGTGATTGGTAGTTGCCTGATTGGTATACGTGGGATACAATGAGTAAACCGGGCTTGTAAGATCCCCCGGAATATAGAATGTTTTATAGGCTCTCGGATCGATTTTATTGGGTAATCCGTCCAGCCAGTATCCTGCACTTGGGTCGTTGGTCATTGTAGTGAACTGTTGATCATATTTTATACCAATATAATCAGATGCTTTTACCTGTGTATGTTGAGCTGCTGGTAATTGGTCTGTAGAATTTACTCCTCCCAGGCCAATGTATAAATTATTAAGGGTTGCTGATAAAATTTGAGAGTTCCATTCTCTGGACATTACGCCTGTTAGCGCATCCCATCCCGGTTTTTCAGCAACTTTAAAATTATCTGCACTTGTAGCGATAAACATATTTGAATTTGCCGCTGCTTCAAATTCTGTTTTTGCTTTTGAAGGATCTACTTCGGCGATTCTCATGGCAATTCTCATCCTCATAGAGTTGGCATATTTTACCCATTGACTCCAATTAAACCCATACACCATATCATAGGCATTAGCATTGGATGGTACTCCCTGGGTTGTGTCCATTTTGGCGACTGCATCTTTCAATTCTTCCAAAATAAAATAATACACTTCTTTTTCAGAATTAAAAGTAGGATTCGTTCCCTGAAAAGCGTGAATAGGTTGAGGTCCGAAATTATCCGAAAATTCACTCATTAAATAAGCTCTCCAGATTCTGGAAACCTGAATGACATTATCATAATAAGGTTTTCCCTGCCCGGCCGCCTTTTTTTCATTAGCCAACTGAATGGCTGCATTCGCATTATTCAGCCAATCTGAAATGTATTTCCAGTATTCGGAAGTCCAGGAATCGTCGTACGTTCCACCTGCAATTCCGGTTGTCAAATGCTGTCTTGCTGCCGTTTTCCAGTATAAAACAAAAACACGTTCTGCAATATTAGGATCCTGCTGGGCACCGAGAATTGAGTTATTTAATAAATATTCGGGTTCTGCCTTATTAGCGTCTACGGCAAACGGGTTATTATTAATGTCTTCAAAATCATTGCATGAAGTACATAGTAAACCAATCGTAAAAAATGATAAGATATATTTTTTCATTGTTTCAGTTGTTAATTAAAAGCCTAAAGTGATTGTAAATAAATAAGATCTTGAAGTAGGAAAAGCAAGGTTTTCAAATCCTGTAGCATTAGAATTAATTGCGAATACAGATTCCGGGTCGATGCCTTTAGCTTTACTATAGATCATCCATACGTTATTGGCCGTAAAAGCTACTTTAGCACTCTGTAAGGCTAGTTTTTGGAAAATACTTTTAGGAAAATTATATGTCAGCTGAATATTTCTTAAACGAATATTGGTAGCATCATAAATATTTTGCTCTGTAATTCCTAAGTTTCCGGATGTTACAGCTCCCCAATAATCCTGTTGAGTAATTTCTTTTGTATTTGCTGTATAACCGCCATTTCCCTCCACTACGGCATCTAAAATCATATTATCACGTTTTCCTCCGGGTGCAGTATCTGCAGCAAGTCCATTCGCTTGTAATGCAGCCTGTGTTGCAGAGAAGAATTTACCTCCGATTCTTCCGTCAATTAAAAATGAAAGTCCGATATTTTTATAAACAAAGCTGTTTGTAAAACCAAACAAAGCTCTCGGGGTTTGATCTCCTAAATAATATTGATCAGGCGTTGCCTGCGGTAATCCGTTTTGATCCACAATCAATTTTCCGTAATAAGGACTGCTGGTATCTTCTACTCTTAAGAATTTTGTTCCGTAAATGGATCCGTAAGGTTTTCCTACTTCTGCGAAGAAAGCAACGTTATCAAAACCTGATAAAGGATATTTTGAAACAATTCCATCAATTTTATCGATGTTGCTTTTTAACGTTGAAAAATTGGCATTGACATTCCACACAAAACTTTCCTTCTTAAAGATATCTGTATTCATTACGAATTCAAACCCTTTGTTATGCAGCCCTCCTGAATTAATTTTCTTTTTCTCATATCCAGAAAGGGGATTTATTGGTAAATCTATCAGTTGCTCTGTCGCATTATTACTAAAATAACTTATGTCTAAAGAGACTCTGTCAAAAAACTTCATATCTGCACCGACTTCAAAACTTTTAAGCTTCTCGGCATGAAGATCTGAATTAAAAAGAATTTTATTTCTTGTTAACACTACATGTCCGCTTGGATCTGTGGAAGCGGTATAGGTATTATATAACTGTTGGGGTTGTAAAGAATTTCCTGTAGCTGCGTATGCCGCGCGAAGCTTAGCAAATGTTAAGGCATTTAAAGTAGTACCATTTAATTTTTTCAGCATATCTGTCAAAACTAATGAAGTACTCACAGAAGAATAAAAATAAGACCTGTTATTTATATTCAAAGTAGAAGACCAATCATTTCTTGCCGTAGCATTCAGAAACCAATATCCGTCATAATTAATTTCAGCAGCAGCAAATACTGAATTAATTTTTTTCCACATATCAACTTCGGTTGTTGTAACAGAAGCAAGATCACTCGTATTAGACGTACTGAAAACATTGGCAATAACGAGATTTTGTGTGGAGAAATATAATGCTTTATCCCTGCTTTCCATCATCTGTCCATAAACAGAAAGCGATCCTCCCCATTTACCAACAATATCATCTTTTTTAGCATTAAGACTTATGATATAATTATTTTCATAGAACTTTTCCTGACCGCTAGAGTAAGAATTATTACGTCTGGATCCCGTCCAAACCCTGGCATCCGTATTTAAGGAATAGAAATCCGTTCCTAATCTTACATCTGCGCTCAGCCAGTTATTAAATTGATATTTAAGATATCCGTTTAATAAAAACCGGTCTTTTTTATCAGCGTTCAATGCATTATAGGCGGTCCAATAAGGATTAATTCCATTGGAAGTTATCCAGCGCGATGTCACTCCATTTTGCATCTGCCCCTCACGGTAATCTCTTATATCAACATTTTGAGGCATCAGAAGGATTGCTGGGTAGTAATTCCCGTCACCTTGCCCTGCAGAGGGTCTGTTTGTACCTTTAACACTCATATACTGAGCTTTCACCTCAGTAGTCCATCTTTTATTAGCCCCAAAATTAGAATTCATTTTCGCCATAAAATTGAACCTCTCATATTTTGAGTTCGGAATCTGGCTATTACTGCTTAAATAATTAGCAGAAGTGTACAAGCTTGATCCTTCACCAATGTTCTCCTGAAAGCTCAATGTATGCTGAGAATTAGTTCCTGTCTTAAAAAAGTTTTTTAAGTTATCGTGGACTGTCATATTTGAACCTTCAAAAGTTGGTCCCCAGGAAGTTGTATTGTCGGTCCCCTGAGGATTGACCAAACCATTACTTCCTTGTGCGAAACTATGCTGCAAATCAGGTTTCATAAAAATATTTTCAAAACCTAAGCTTGTAGAATATGTAATTCCTAATCCCCCTTTTCTTTTACCGGTTTTTGTAGTAATCAAAATAACACCGTTCCCACCTCTGGAACCATAAAGAGCAGAAGCAGCACCACCTTTCAGAACAGAAAGACTTTCAATGTCGTCCGGATTGATATCACTTAAACCATTACCCATATCAAGATCCGGATTCCAGAAATCGTTATTAGAATCTTTTCCATTCTGCTTAGCCTTTGATCCTAAGCTATTACTTAACGGAACTCCATCTACCACAATAAGAGGCTGATTATCTCCTGTAAAAGAATTAAACCCCCGCAGGCTAATTTTGGAGGAAGAACCTGGTCCAAAACTTCCTTTAATCACTTGTAACCCGGCAACTTTTCCTGCTAATGCATTGGTAACATTATTTTCTTTGGCGTCGACAAGGGTTTGTCCTTTCACATCCTGGAAAGAATATCCCAGCGCTTTTTTTTCTTTTTTTACACCATAAGCTGTAACAACTATTTCGTCAATCTTTGACGCTTTAGTTGAATCACTTTGTGCATACAATCCACCGAAAAAGAATAAGGATTGGAGCAGCCCAACCTTAAAAATGGTTTTTTTAATAAAAATGAGATTTGGTATATATTTAACAATATCACTAGATATTTCAACAAATAAACGTAATTCTTATTAAATTAATATACAATCATTAATTATTTATGCTAAATCCACTAATAAAAGCAACCAAATTATTCTAATCATAACATATTCAATCATTATTATGAGTGTAAAGCTTTTGATACTTAAATAATTAAGTAAAATTTAAAGTTAGAAGAGCTATAGTTTGAATCTTGTACTTTATGGGGATTGAGTTGAAAAAAATAATGGATTTGTTGAGATTCCTATGGAGTGACTGTTGTATATTATAAATGATCAGCTTAAATCGTGAGTTCATATATCCCCAATCGTATCATTCAGCAGGAATCCAGCCTTATTGATTACAGTATTATATGTTTAAAAGGTAAAGAAGCAAAAGTAATATTGAGTCATTTGACAATACTTTATTGAGACTTCTGCGGAGTGACAGATGGGTGGCAGAAACGGTAGCCCACTTATTCTAAGGTTCAACTGGCATCCTTCTCTTTCATTTGCGCCGCTTCTTTCCACTGTGTCATTCCGCAGGAATCCAGCCTCCTTTATTAGAGTCTTTAGGATTCCTTTAATTCAGACGATTTGATACTGTAAAATTGTTTGATGGTAATTAAGACATATGGATTGCCGAGACTCCTGCGGAGTGACAAATAGTTGGGATAAACGATAGTAGTGAAAGCAAAGAATGATCAGCCGTAAGAATGAATAAATTTAGGCTGAACCGGGGTAATGATCTTTCAATTGTGTCGTAAACATCCCTTTCCAGTTGTGCTATGGTTTAACTGGCGTCTTTCTTTTTCATTTGTGCCCCTTCTTTCCAATTGTGTCATTCCGTAGGAATCCAGCCTCCTTTATTAGAGTCTTTATGATTTAAAGTTTAAAAAGCAAAAGTAATACTGCTGAGTTTTTTGATAATACTTTGTTGAGGCTCCTGCGGAGTGCCAGATGGGTGGGATAAACGATACTAGTGAAAGCAAAGAATGAACAGCCGGAAGAATGAATAAATTTAGGCTGAATCGGGGTAATGATCTTCAATAGTGTCGTAAACATCCCTTTCCAGTTGTGCTATGGTTTAACTGGCGTCTTTCTTTTTCATTTGTGCCCCTTCTTTCCAATTGTGTCATTCCGTAGGAATCCAGCCTCCTTTATTAGAGTCT
>NZ_JAJFZH010000013.1:0-147224 GCF_020733145.1 Chryseobacterium sp. X308 | reverse complement strand
TTGTAAATAGTTAATCCAAACCTTACAGGTTTTAGAAACCTGTAAGGTTTAAATCTTTTCTCTTATCAGAAATTATTCTGAAAGAAAATTTTCAATAATTAAATCAGATAACACTTCTGTTTTTAAGTTTAGTTTCATTTTATCTTTAATTTTATTCTTTAGCACCTATTTTTTTCTACTTTTTATTGTATAGCTTCTCCTTTTTTGCCATTTTTGTATAAAATGTCGGTCA
The DNA here is from genome assembly GCF_020733145.1 of Chryseobacterium sp. X308. Taxonomy (NCBI): domain Bacteria; kingdom Pseudomonadati; phylum Bacteroidota; class Flavobacteriia; order Flavobacteriales; family Weeksellaceae; genus Chryseobacterium; species Chryseobacterium sp. X308. Next base: position 146,992 of record NZ_JAJFZH010000013.1, on the reverse strand, counting down.
TGCAAAAAGAAAAATTACGTCTCATCAGAAAGCAAAAAGGTTATACTCAACAACAGGTAGCTGATTTTATCGCAACAGATGTATCTAATTACAGCAGAAAAGAAAGCGGTGATGTGAGGATCGTAAAAGATGAGTGGGATAAACTTGCCCGTTTTCTGGATGTACCCATTGAGGACATTTATGAAGAAGAGGAAGCTACAGTAGTTGTTAATAATGATCATCCTGTATTTAATGATAGATCTGCAGGAGTTATCAGTAACCAAAATAATTATGATAATATCCCTGGCGACATCATTAAAAACCTTCAAAACTATATTGCTCTATTAAAAGAGGAGAACGAAAAGCTGAAAGAAGAACTAAAAGATCTCCCAAGAGGAAGAAAATAATACAGTTTCAAACTGTAGAAAATATTGATGTCACTTCATATTAATGTATGGAGTGACATTTTTTTATAATGAGATTAAATTTCATCAAATTACAATTCCTCCAATGGATCCCAGAACAGTTTTTTGAAATTCTTTATTCTGAGGTTTTCAACAATGATTCCTTCTGCTTCCAGCTTTGGCTGAAATTCGGGGACAGATAATACTCCTGAGCTTGAAATCACGCGGTGCGCAGGGACATCTTTCGGACATCCTCCCATCGCTTTTCCTACATGTCTGGAATGATTAGGATAACCAACAGCTTTTGCTATGGCGCCGTAAGTAGATACTCTTCCTTTGGGAATAAGTCTTGCCACTTCGTATACCTGTTGTTTGAAAATTTCGTCCATATCAAAATGATTATTTTAAGTCGGTTCTCTTTTTTGCATCATTTTTGAACTCTTTTCATCTCAATGATGTTTCATTAAAAGATAAAGATATGAAAAAATCATTTTTCAGGCTGTTGAATGCCATTAATAAAAAAATACTCCCGAAGTTGAGTAAGAAAGATCCTAATCACCTTACTAAGATAGAAAAGGGAATTCTGGCGTATCGGTATTTTGTGCTGGTGAATTCTTTGGATTGATTTATTTTCCCACGGATTGTACAGATTTTCCCAGATGCTTATGTATATCTTTTGGAAGACGCAAAGGTGCTGGTTCTTTTGAAACGGCTCATACGACATAGTTTTATCTCTCGCAGATTTTGCAGATCGTAAAAATCTGTGCAATTCGTGTAATCTGTGGGAATACTGTATACTATTTTTTAACCATTAAGAAAAATGAAGATGGGAAGAATAATTAGTTTCATCTTTGATGAAAAGTAAAGCATGCGGATAAATAAAATAGCTTTAGCTATTTCTCTTAATGCCCTTTAAAACTTAAATAATCTTAATGGTTCAAATTATTTTTAGTTTTCAAAACAATTCTATTTTTACATCCTAAAACAAAAAGCGCTTCAAATCAATTGAAGCGCTGATATTATAATCTCCAGTGAGATGTTTTTCTTAAGCGTTTTCCAAGATATAAGAGAACATCAATGGTGCACAGATCGTCGCATCACTTTCAACGATAAATTTCGGTGTAGTGATATCCAGTTTACCCCAAGTGATCTTCTCATTTGGAACTGCTCCAGAATATGAACCGTAAGATGTAGTAGAGTCCGAAATCTGGCAGAAATAAGACCAGAAAGGAATGTCATGCATTTCCATATCCTGATACAACATTGGTACTACGCAAATAGGGAAATCACCTGCGATACCTCCACCAATCTGGAAGAATCCAACTCCTTTTCCTCCTGAGTTTTTAGTATACCAGTCAGCAAGGTAAGTCATATATTCGATCCCAGATTTCATTGTCGTAGGCTTAAGTTCTCCTTTGATGCAGTAAGAAGCGAAGATGTTACCCATTGTAGAATCTTCCCATCCCGGAACTACGATTGGTAGGTTAGCTTCTGCAGCAGCAATCATCCATGAGTTTTCTCTAGGAATTTCATAATACTGCTCCAATACTCCTGAAAGGATCATTTTGTACATGAATTCGTGAGGGAAATATCTTTCTCCTTTAGCTTCTGCGTCTTTCCAGATCTCTACGATATGTTTTTGTAATCTTCTGAAAGCTTCTTCTTCAGGGATACAAGTATCTGTAACTCTGTTCAGACCTCTTTCCAAAAGATCCCACTCATCCTGAGCCGTTAAATCTCTATAATGAGGAACTCTTTCATAGTGAGAGTGTGCTACAAGGTTCATTAAATCTTCTTCAAGGTTAGCCCCTGTACAAGAGATAAAATCTACTTTTCCCTGACGGATCATTTCAGCAAGAATCTTCCCTAATTCAGCAGTAGACATTGCTCCCGCCAAAGTAATCATCATTTTTCCGCCATCTTTAAGATGTGCAACATATCCTTTAGAAGCATCCACCAATGCAGCTGCGTTGAAGTGCAGGTAATACTTTTCTATGAATTCAGTTATCGGTTTGCTCATTTTTTTAATTTTTGCAAAGATAAAACTTAAAAACGGAATGCAGCGAAAGCACTTGAAGAAAGTATAACAGAGGAGTCTTTTTTTATCATTTGTTAAATTGGGAAGGTATAAGTTGGAAAATGCAAGGGCAAAGGGTTTTAAAACTTTGTGAATATTTCAAGGCCCAAGAAAATTGAAGATTTTCAGCAAGGGAAAGCATCATTTTTGCACAAATTGCACAGATTTTTATTTTATATTATCCGAAAAATCAGGATGTGATAAAAAATAAATTGTACAGTATAAAATTTTATCGAAGATAAAATCCTTGCGCCTTAAAGTAGGAGCCATGTCAAAAAATTTGCGACTTTGCGTTTTCCAACAATAAAAGTTTATAAAAAAGCGCGACCCAAATGAGCCACGCTTTCACTAACAATCAACTTAATATTATTCATCAAAGATTTATCCTTCCCAGGCTTCCACTTTCAGGATTTCGATTTTTCTTTCTCCATCCCTGAAAGGCCAGCTGATAACATCTCCTACCTTATACCCTACTACTGCAAGAGCAATATCAGACAGAATGGAGTGTTTGTTTTTTTTAAGTTTTTCTTTCGTAGAGGGTACGAAAATGTATTCGTGTTCAAAATCCAGGGTATGGTCTTTTAATGTTACTTTTCTGTCAACTGTAACAACATCAGCAGGCAGATCTCTTCTCAGGACCTGTTTTGCTTTTCTGAGTTCTTCGGTCAATCTTTTTTCTTCTTCGATGCTTACTTTTTTTCTTCTCAGTGTATCTTTTATGGCATCATAAATTCCGGTGGTTACAATAATATGATTAGACATTTTCTTCAATTTTTTAATTTAAAATACAGTTGTTCTCTGACGATCCAATGTAGAAGCCAGGCGTACAACAGCCTTCTTCTATAGAAAACTGCAAAAAACAATACATAAAGTTCTAAATGAGTCCCTGCCTTGGATCCTGACAGGGCTTAGATAATGAAGTCCTTGGAACTTTTCAGAAAAGAATCTGTATGAAGATAAAGTAAAGACAGCAGCAATCCTGACCGGCGGTGTTCTGCAGATAAAAAAATTGTTGCTGTCATTATCAATTATTATTAATTCTAACAAATATACGGCTTAAAAACGGAATGTAGCGGCTGCACTTAAAGAAACTCTGTGCAAACCTTCTTTTTGATCACCATCAAATTTATAAGTCACTCCGTTATACTTCATTTTATTCAGGGTTCCGCCACTTAATCCTACTTTTGGCCCTATCATAAAATTCTTGCTTACCTGATATTGATATCCAAGATCAACTTCTGCCCCGAAAGTACTTCCAGTACCTTTTACAGATCCTGTTTTTGTAGTATAAGACAGTACTCCCAACGCCACATCTGCAAATACCTTATGTCTTGTGTCAAGATGATTATTTGAAATAAGTCCGGAGAAACCGAAAAATGTAATATGATCCTTTGTCGTTACAGGAATAGATACTGGCATTCCATCTACATAACCAAGCAAAAATCCGTCGCTTGATGCACTGTAGTTGGAATATTTCACTCCGAATCCAAGCCCGTTTTTTACTTCATAATGGGCTGCAATATCAAAGTTCAGTCCATTTTTCAGGTCTTTTACATATTCTTTTTCTTCTTTGCTAAGTCCGGGAATTGTCTTTGCAGTTCTCCATGCATATCCTATAGAAGGTCTGATAGAAAATTTCTGAGCGAAAGACATGATGGAGATTGAGAACACTCCAGCTACGATTATTTTTTTTATCATGGTTTTAAAATTTCCGGCAAAAATAAAATTTTCTACCGGAGAAACCTATTAAAACCTGAAACGTCTGCTTTCTTTTTTATCTGAAAGCTTTTTTTTGTTATCCAGTCTTTTCTGTTTCTGCCCTTTTGAAGGCTTGGTTGCTGTTCTTTTTTTCGGAACAATGAGTGCTTTGTTTACCATTTCAAGTATTTTTTCAATGGCTTTATTTTTATTCATCAGTTGTGTTCTGCTTTCAGAAACTGAGAGGAATAAAAAACCGTCCGCATTGATCCTGTTTTTCAGTTTAAGCTGAATCAATACTTTTTCGTCTTCATTAAAAAATTCTGATGCATCTACTTTCCAAAGTACGGTAACGGCAGTCTCCACTTTATTGACGTTTTGTCCTCCTGCACCGCTGCTGCGGGAAGTTTTGAAACTGAGTTCTTTTGAAAAATCTTTCATTTTTTTAAGATTTTGAGATACCGGAATCAACTAGAGATCTCCGGTTAAATTTTTATACAATTCCAATCTGTTTACCTTCCCGTTGGGAGTTCTCGGAATTTCTCTGATGAAAACAATGTCTTTCGGCCTGTGGAAATTTTTCTCAAATGGTATTTCTGAAACTTTCCTTTTTACCTCATCAGATTCATTTCCTTCTATAATCAATATCAATTTCTGGCCCAAACTTTCATCCGGCAACCCTGCAAATATGGCCTCATTTGGGAGTTCTTTTTTTACCAGGGCTTCCAGGGCTTCCGGAAAAATTTTTGCTCCTCCGGAGTTAATCACATTATCAATTCTTCCCAGGAATTTAAACTGTTTTTTATTCTTAATCTCAACTAAATCATTAGTTTGCAATTCTGAAGCATTTACATTGGGAGCAAAGATTTTCAGACAACCTCTGTCATCTAAAGAGATCGCTACATTTTCAAAAACGGTAAAATACTCTTCCTGTTCCGGCATTAATTGTTTTAATCCGATATGAGAAAGGGTTTCAGACATTCCATAGGTTTCAAAAATACGGTTTGAAGTACTAAGGTTCATATGCCGGATTTTATTTTTCAGGCTTTCTGAAACGGCAGCACCACCAATGATCAGGTTTTTAATCAGATGAAGCTTTTCCAGTGAGTTTTCTACCTGGAGAGGTGTCATCGCACAAAAATCTATTTCTTCATTCAGATTTTCCAGAGGCTTTAAAGAAGGATTAGTAACTTTTAATTGTAACTTTCTTTCTATAGAACGGACGACCATCATTTTTCCGGAAATGTATTCTACAGGCAGGCAAAGTAATGCCGTATCTCCTTCTTTTAATCCTAAAAAATTACAGGTCATCACTGCTGAATTGACCATGTTCTTTTTTTCAATTTCAAAGATTTTGGGCACTCCGGTAGAACCCGAAGTCTGGACATTTACTCCTGTTTTTTGTAAAAACCATTCTTCCAGAAAATCTTTTACTTTCTTTTCAAATTCTGTAGAGAATGATAATTGATTAATATTGAGATTATTGAAGTCTATCAGCATGTTTTCCGTGAATAAATTCTACAGTAAATTTAAAAAAAATTTCAAAAAGTTCTTGTATATAAAGAAAAAAGCTGTAAATTTGCACCACTAAAACAAACAGAGACTCATGGTGTAGCGGTAACACTACTGATTTTGGTTCAGTCATCTGGGGTTCGAATCCCTGTGAGTCTACAAACCATCCTTTTTTGAGGATGGTTTTTGTTTTTATTATCATCTTTATTTCTGAGTAAATTCAGAATAAACAATTTAAAACTATAACTATGAAAAAACATTATTTCTTATTATTTTCTATTGTCACCATTTTTTTGAATGCGCAAAGCTTCAGTTTGGACACCACTTTTGGAAATGGCGGATATTGCATGTATGATAATTTCAGAGAAACATCAGATGCTGTGATACTTCCGGATGGCCAATTCATTACAGCAACGTCCACAGGCTCTATCACCATAAGAAAGGTAAACCAAATCGGAATTCTTGATAGCTCCTTCGGAGAAAAGGATTATGACATGGGCAGCAATTCATTGGATAAAAGCGAATCTATCAAAAAAATTATTTTAAATAATAATAAAATATTGATTTATGGAAGGGTAAATGCTACTCCAACCCACAGCTTATATGATTGGTTTTTAACCAGAATTAATCTGGACGGGTCTCTGGATACCAGCTTTGGTACCAATGGTTTTACCACTCAATCTGTAAGTCAAAACGGTACAGCAGATGATTTTGCAGTAGATCAGAATGGAAACAGTTACCTTCTTATTTCCAACATGGGTTCTTATATGGTAAAAGTAGATTCCAACGGAGTCATTGATAACAATTTCGGAACCAATGGAAAGTTATCGCTTAATACGTTTTATCCCAAAAAGTTTTATATTCAGAATGATGGAAAACTTGTAATGGCCGGTACAAAAACCAATACACTAACTTACACAGAAGACTCTTACATTGAAAGAAGACTGCCTGACGGCACGTACGATTCTACATTTGGTACTAATGGTTCTGTTTTTATTCCTGATACGCAAGGTTCTGTTGCCAGAAATTTTGAATATAATTATACTGATAATTCCATCTTAGTGCTGCATAGTAAAAATACGATATATGGGGGGACTTTCTTTTTATCTAAAATTCAAATTTCAGATGGCGCCTCTGTTTCCGGATTTTCCAATAATGGAAGAACACCTGATTATAGCTTTACCACTGCAAAGCAATTGTCATTGGGACAAATTACCGTATTGCCCAATTCAAAAATAATAGTAACAGGAGGTATAACGAATATGTATAATGGCACGCCGAATCTTATTGCTCAATTATTTGTAACAAGACTGAATGCTAATGGAACTGTAGATTATACTACATCAAGTGCCGGTTTTCAGTATTTTATGGCCGCACCTCCAACTACATCGCTAAGAGCCGATTATATTAAAAAGTTATTTAACCTGAATGACGGCTCACTTGTTCTTGCTTATTCCGGCGGCAGTGTAACACATGGCTCCAAATCTTTTCTGACAAAGTTTAACAGTGGTTTTCTTGGACTGGATGATGTTTCTGCAAAAGATCATCATACTTTTACCCTTCATCCTAATCCGGCAGGGGATCATATTACCATACAATATAAAAAACAGGGTAATGAAAGTTTTGACTACAGTATTTTTGATATGTCCGGGAAAAAAATTCAGAGCGGTTCTTCAATATTCAATGAACAAATCAATATTCAGAAATTGGAAAAAGGAAATTATATTATTCAGTTTGAGACTAAAAAAAGAGACAGACAATCGTTAAAATTAATAAAGAAATAAAAGCAGATGTTTGCCTTACTTAGTACGAATTTCGGAAGTGGATTCTGGAACTTTACTCTATTTTTAATAATAAAAACTCCCATCTTTTGACGGGAGTTTTCTATTCTTCTAAAGAAAGACAATACATCTCAAAATCAGACTCTGCATTTACTTCTTTTATAAAAGCATTATATTTTTTATCAAAATAATAGCATGTTGTACTTGTATGTTCTGTAAAACTAAAAAAGTCTTGTAAGGATCACTTTATACTGTAAGCTTGCATCTCCATTGTTAGTAAGATCTATTGTTCCGGCTGCGGGCATTGTTAATGTATAATTAAATGCAATATTAGTACCTCCTGCAGCACAATTTGGAATGCCTGACCAAACAACTGATGTCGTATATCTGTTTACTTCAGTAAAAGCAGGCGCTTTATCGGTGGTGTCAGTGTTTAAAATTCCATCCATTCCTTTAATAGAGAAAGAATTGTTAATAGCATTATTAGTGACGTAATATTCTGCAATACCAATACGTCCACAAGTATTGCTGACATTGACCACAGCTTTATATACCGCATTATAGGCAAGTCCTGCAATCAAAGTATTTGTAGCACCTGGTGCTATGGTAACGGTGTTATTAATAACCGTTCCATAAATGTTATCAACAGCTTTATTAAGGACACCATTTGCGTCTGAATATACCGGCGTAATAAGGGTAGCGCCTGCAGCTACATCCATGGTTCTTACTCTGGTGCTTCCCGCAACATCCAAGGTATTGGTAGGAGTATTGGTAGCGACACCTATATTACCCAGGGTTAGATCCATTGCCCAATCACTTCCACCAGGAATACGGGAAATAATAAATACCCCGTTATTCCCGTTGAAATTAGGATTTATACCCAATACTGCCTGTTTTACTCCCGTAGTTCCAGTAGTTCTTAAGATCGATAATATGGAGTTATTGGCGATAGGATTTTCTATCAGCAATCCCGTATTGGTAGCTTCACCTCCTCCAATACCTGTGGCTGTTCCCCTATTTTTTATATGGAGATTCGATAAGGGTGTGAGATTACCGATACCTACATTTCCTGCCGAGGTTACTGTGAAGTCATTGGCTTGTTGTACGTCATTAGGAACACCGGTTGCAGGATTGTCTTTTGCCCCATCTACATGGAACATACCTTGAGGGTTTGATGTACTTATCCCTACCTGTGAAAACGCAATGACATAAAACAATATCATTGCTAAAGAGATTAAATTTTTTTTCATTTTTTAAGATTTAAAATAGTGTAATTTGAGTATGTTATTCAATACATTTATTTATGCTTTTCATTCAAATAAACATATATTAAAACCAAATTTACACTTTTTAAGCAATTATAATATTAAATTAATATAAACAACTTGCGATATAAATAATATTCACAACATAATAATTGTAATTTTAGAATAGACCTAAGCTATAGCAACTCCAGATCTCAACATGTAGTATCTTATATTTTTGGAAGTCCATAGTATATTGCTTTAATTTTTTCGAAAATCGGGTCTTATTATAAAAACAGAGGGTACCGTTATAATCAATATTCCAAATTCTAATAATAGTCCCCATAAACCTGTGATAAAACACCTCAAAATAATTTCGGCTGTAAATTCTGCAGGGTTAGTATCTTTGTTGTACGTCATCCAAACCGGGAATTCTTCCTGATAGGTAAAGATTCCAGCCCTATAATCCTTGAACACTGCACCTATTTCCTGGTAAAAATTTGATGCAGAACATCCTGTCACATATATTCCTATAAGAATAAAAGGAAGAGAGATTAAAAAACTAGAGAGTTTAATCTGCTGATTCGTGATATTTCTCTTTGAAAGAACCAACAGTTTCCAGATCGGAATGAAGCCGAGAATAAGAAATTCAATTTCAATAAGGATTAAAAAAATCGAAATACAAAGCAAAAAATCGCTGGCATTAAAAAATATTGCTGCCACCAAAGGGACTGAAAATACAAACATTGCAATGGTATTAACGCAAAGTATTATTTCTGACAATCCAGTGTTTCTTTTCACTCTAAAGCTCTTATTGTTAATATTTCTAATACTCTGTTTTGTACACGGGATATATTCTTTGTATCTGTCAGGAAAAATAGTAAAACAATAAAAACTACTTTTTCCCAAAACACCTTGAAAAAAAGTAGTTTAAGGCATTAATTGCACTTTATACCATCTGATAAATATAAAATATCCTGAACCTGATATCCTTTTATATTAATTTTTATATTAATTTACTGCAACAGCATAAATCGCATTTTCAGACCATACTCCTCCCACTTTACCCAATCCGGCCCCTGTCACAGTACCACTAGCCTGAGTATTCCCTACAATATATCTATACGTTTTGGTTGTCCCGGATGTATTATTAATTTGTACTGTACCCGTAGCAACACTATATTTTTGTCCACCATTAAATGGTCCTTCCAATTGAAAACTCATTAAAGTAGGTCTTATGACATCTGCTGACTGAGTGCCGGTTTGTCCAATGGTTGTAAGATTTGCATCTGAAAAAGTACTTCTTACAAACATCCAGTCACTTGCTGTAATTGTTCCCTGCGGTATTAATAATAATGAAATGGTAACCATCCACCTTCCCGGAGGTAAAGTAATGGAAGAACCAGTATATCTAAAATCAGAAAATTGGGAAAATGGGACATCATATCCTCCACCCAATGTTCCTACAGCAACATTTGACGCGGCTCTCTGCCATGTTGCCACGCCATTGGCATCAGAAGTTAATATCTTATTGGCCCCTTGTGTACCATCTACAATTTTTAATGCACCATTCGTTGAGGAACGTACATCCAATACATTTGTGGGCGCCGTTGTACCTATACCTACTCTGCCATTTTTGTTCAAAGTCATTAACGGGTCTCCTGCAGCCGGAGCTCCTGCAAACAACTGTAATACATTGGCAGCATTTCCCAATCCATAAAAATCATCTCCTGCGGCACTGTTCCATAATGCCAGTTTTTTTCCGTTACCGCTTCCCAAATCCAACATATTCTTAGGAGTTGTTGTTCCTATACCCACTCTGTTGGTAACTGCATCTACCGAAAATGTACTTCCATCCACTGAAAAGTGATTGGTTCCTGCGGTAGCAGTACTTGTAAAGGCTAAAGAACTGGTTCCCTGAGCTACTGTACGGGATCCTGTAAGTGTTCCGTTTGAATTGTAAATATTAGTATTTGCAGGAAGGTCCTTCCATGTTGCAACACCATTCGCGTCTGATGTTAAAACTTTGGCATTTCCCTGTGTTCCATCGACAATTTTTAGAGCTCCATTGGTTGTAGAGCGGATATCAACCTTATTTGTAGGATTTACTGTTCCTACTCCGACATTTCCGTTACTGAGCACTGTAAAATCATTAGCCTGTTGAGCTGTAGTTGGAACTCCTGTTGAAACATTATCTTTGGCACCATCCACATGAAAAGAGCCTTGAGGATTTGGAGTATTTATCCCTACCTGAGAGAAAAATAAATTTGAGAAAAGCATTCCTGATGAAATGATTATTTTTTTCATTTGTTTACGTTTTAAAAGGTTTGATGTTAAATTTTTTTTTCTTGTGTGTATTTAGAATCGTACTGAAAAATATGACCGGTCTGAAATTTTCCAACGTTCGAATTAGATGATGCAAACTTACTGCCTGCAAATAAAAAAAATTCTACATCAAAGACACGTCAAAACACAACCAACTTAAAAACAATAAATTACAATCAACATGAAGTAACTTTGAAGCAAGTAAAAAAAGTGAATTATTAGCTCTTCATGAACAAAATTCAGAGATAAAGAAGGAAATTATAAAGCTCTGTAACTTCAATGGCTTTATCCTTAAAAGGCAGGGACATTACTATCCCCGCCCAAAACACAAACACTTAAGAATGAAAAAAATTTTCGTAGTAAATGTATCAATATTATGTACCCTGATTATTACTTCAAAAATACTTCACAACTCAATGAATTAAAAAACAACATTTTATATATTCAATGGAGTATTTTTGAAGTGTATCTTTTATGAATATTTCAGGTAAAAATTTTTGTTATTGCTTAATTTTTTAAAACATATTCATAAAAAAGTTATTTTTGTTTTAATAATTTTAAAAAATATGTTCCCCAATTTTAGAATTAAAACATTATACCTGATTTTCTTTTCTTTCTCTGCATTTTTTGATGCTCAAGACTTTTCTTTCCAGCCCGAACCCATAAAAACCACATTAGAATACAGAAAGAAATTAGATGCCAAAGGAGCTTTGCAGTTTAATATTAGTGCTCTTAAAAAGTATGAAGAAAATAATAATACTAAAGGTATAATTATGGCCTATACCAATATAGGAAGTCTATTAAACGGACTTGGCAGAAACAAGGAAAGTCTGCAGTATCTTGACAAGGCTAAGAAAGAATTGTTTCATAGTAATGATCCTTTTCTAAAGGCCAATTTGTATAATGAATACGGAAGAACCTATACAAGTCTTGGGCTTTACGAGCAATCCAATGCAGCCTTTGACCAAGCAAAATCTTTTATAAAGAAAATTCCTGATCTTAAACAGAGAGAATTTGCTGAGGCCTACAACTATTCGTGGAAACAGCAAAACTTACCAAAGGATAAAAACCTTGACTCTTTACAGGTCCTAAAAAAGAAAATAATGGGTGTAAAGCCTACTATAATTTCTTATACCAGAACAGCAGATCAATTTATTGCTAAAAAAAATCATTTGGATTCTGCTGAATATTATATGAATAAAGCTATCGCCCTTTCAGGAAATGCATCTGATATTGAAAAAGCAACGGCCTGGTTCAGCTATGGAGATCTCTTTAATGTGAAAGGAGATAAAGAAAAAGCACTTCAATATTATCTGAAATCACTCGATATATTTCAAAAAACGGAAAATACTCCAACCTCCCTGCTGACGGTTTATGATACGCTTTCGAGCGTTTATAAGTCTTTAAATGAAATTGATAAATCCAATGAATATCTGAGAAAATATACTGTTCTTAATGATGACATCAACAAAAATGAAAAAGAAGCTATCAATCTTGCTGTTAATAAACTCATTGAATTAAAGCATGAGGAGAAGGAAAAAGAAAGAAAAACATTTTATGCAATAGCGCTGGTTATTATCGTTATATTTTTAATAGTATTCTATTTTATCCGAAAAATCTATATTCAAAAAGAACTTAAAAAAGATAAAATTATTGAAAAGAAGATTCTTGAAACGGATGTTCTTAAATCGAAAGTAAATGATTCATTTGATGAAATTATCCAGCTGATGGAGAACAGAAGTCCCTTGTTTCTGATGCGTTTTAAAGAAGTGTATCCTGAATTCTATGAAAAATTAATTACCCATACCCCCGAACTTACAGAACATGATATAAAATTCAGTGCTTATATCAGATTAAATCTTACGAATAAAGAAATCTGCCAATATGAAAACATTAGTTTGCGGGGAATAGAAACAAAAAGATACAGACTTAAGAAAAAACTGAAGCTACCCTCAAATATTGAACTTCAGAAGTGGATTCTGGAGCTTTAAGATATTTTTGCTTGATTCAAAAAAGGCCTCTATTCGAGGTCTTTTTTTGCTTATCATGTAAATATATGCTATTTTTTAAGCTCATCAATTTCTTCCTGTATCGATTTGATTCTATCCCTTAATTCCTGGCTTACTTTCCCTGGAATTTTTTTGACTTTTCTTAAGTCTAAAGCCAGCATAATGGAAGCTATTCCCATGAAAATAAAAGAAACACTGGTAAGGGTAACTAATGAAATTCCTGTAAATACCGGATTGAAAATCAGCAACAGGGAAAATATAATGCCTCCCACACTGGCAAGAGCAACATTCCCCCAGCTCATTATCCTCATGCTTTTCAGATCAAATGCAAAACCCAGTAATTGAAATGAACGGAACAGCAAAGTAAATCCGATGACAAAAGGAAGTACTGCCATAGAAATCTGAGGATTTGCGATAAGATAAATTCCTATTGCAGTGGTTAATAATCCACTCACTAGAAACCAGCCCCAGCCCTGCAGGGATTTACTGTTTTGTAAAGAAAAAAATATTTCTGTGATTCCTGAAAATAAGAACGAAACACTGAAAAAAATGGAGAGTGTAACATACGTTGCCAGCGGCACACTAAATACATAAAAACCACAGATAAGGAAAAGAATTCCGAAGATTAACGGGATGTACCAGTGCTTTACGGTATTGGTAAAAGTTTGAAATAAATTGGCCATAAGTGTCTTTTTTGGTCATGCCTACTTTTTTGTAACGGTTTTCGGCTTCTCCGCAGGTATTTAAAACAGATTATAATTCTCACCTGAATTTGAAATATAACCTCTTACTAATATACGAAAAATAAGCGGAAATACGAAGTACTCACTCAATGAATGTTGTATTTCTCCTTTACTTGAAGTATCTCTATAAATTTTTTCAGAAACAAAAAAGGTGAAAATCCTTTAATTTTCACCTTTCCAAAAACATGTTTAAATGTGTTTATTTTTTAATTCGGTTTGTACAATTTGTACATTACGAACAAAAAGCCAATCCATATCGGGATCAGAATTACCTGAATTTCCATACCTGTAATACTCATTAACCCTAAAATCAGAATTAAAAATGCAATACAGATATAGTTGGAAACCGGATAAAATATAGATGGGAATTTTGAATGTATTCCTTCGGCATTTATTGATTTTTTGAATTTTAAATGGGTATAGCATATCATCAGCCAGTTGATGATCAGTGTAGATACAACTAAAGCCATCAGATATTCAAAGGCTTTCTCCGGTACCAGTTTATTGATTATAATACAGATTCCTGCGAAGCATGAAGATATAATGATCGCATTGGTAGGAACTGAGTTTTTGTTCAGCTTTTTCAGGAATTTCGGAGCATTTCCCTGCTGAGCCAATCCGAAAAGCATTCTGCTGTTGCTGTAAACGCTGCTGTTGTACACTGACAGAGCAGCTGTTAAAACAATCAGGTTAAGAACATTCGCTATTAATGTATTGAACTGAATCACTTTCCCAAAAAGGCTGAATTCGAGACCATTCAGATTTTGAAATACCATTACAAACGGGCTGGATCCTTCTGTAATATCTCTCCAGGGACTTAAAGAAAATAAAATAACCAACGCTCCTACATAGAAAATAAGGATTCTGTAGATCACCTGATTGGTTGCCTGTGGAATCGTTTTCTCCGGATTTTTAGCCTCTGCCGCCGTAATTCCGATAAGCTCAAGTCCTCCGAATGAGAACATGATCATTGCCATGGCTGCAAATAGTCCTGAATATCCGTTTTCTGTTTTGTTAAATAATCCTTTGGGAAAAAAGCCTCCGTCATTCCACAGATTGGTAATCGTCGCTTTTTCTCCTCCTGTACCGCTTATTAAAAGATAAACTCCGAAAACAATCATCGCAATAATAGCCACTACTTTGATAATGGAAAACCAGAATTCTGTTTCTCCATAAACTTTTACGGATGCCAGATTAAGCGCATTGATGACCACAAAGAAGAATAAACTGGAAACCCAGAGTGGTATTTCCGGCCACCAAAAATGGATGTAATGTCCGATTGCCGTAAGTTCTGCCATACTCACCAGAATATAGAGAATCCAGTAGTTCCATCCGGAAGCAAATCCCGGAAAATTCCCCCAATATTTGTAGGCAAAGTAGCTAAAACTTCCCGAAACGGGCTCCTGAACGACCATTTCACCCAGCTGACGCATAATAAAAAAGGCAATAATACCTGCTAAAGCATAGCCTAAAATTACAGACGGCCCAGCCAGTACTGCTGCCGGTCCGATTCCCAGAAATAACCCTGTTCCGATGGCTCCTCCAAGGGCAATTAATTGTATGTGTCGGTTTGTTAATCCTCTAACTAAAGTCTCGTTTTGTCCTGTTTTATTTTCGTTGCTCATTAAATGAATTATTCGGTCGCTAAATATATAAAAACTTTTCAGAGAAATTCACATTCTCAGGGGTAAATTGAGAATTCGGCCTCATCCGTATATTTTCTTTTTACATCATTCTAGATAAAGTTCGGAATACAGTTACAAAAATAGTTTTAACGATTGTAGTTAAGATTCTATTTTAGCCCGTCAACATTAATATTTTAACATCTCATTCAGATCAAAAAAAATGATCTCTTTCTATTTTTTGAAAAGAGATCATTCTTAAAAAATTATCTAAGCAATTAAGGTTTATAAAAATTCTTTCGGAACGGAAATATTATTCTTTTTCATGTATTCCAACAGACTTTGGTATTTATCTTCATATTCATCGTTTCCGCACTTATGCGAAATACTGCAGATGTCAGATGGCTTGATTTCTAAAATATCAGATATTTTAGTCAGTATTTCCAGGTTGATCTTCACCTTGGAATTCTCAATATCGGAATATGCCTTTTGGGAAATGCCCATTTCAAAGGCCATGTATTCCTGCGTAAGATCTTTGCTCCTACGTATTTTCCTGATATTTTGTCCACATACTTTCATCGTTTTTGTTTTAGTAGTTTTCGGTATATTTTAGAAGATTATCTATTAGCCTCTAACAAAGTTAATAAATACCTTTGGCAAAACATTACACACGTTACATGATATTTATTTTCAACATAGAAAAGGTTTAAAAATACGCCTTTTTCAGAGAAAATATCACTTCGGTAAACACTATTGGAATTTATGGAGACGCAAAAATTTAATTATGACAATAATATTGTCAGAGCATTCCTCTATGCGACTATCGCATTCGGACTTGTAGGATTTCTGCTGGGGCTTACAGCTGCATTGATGCTTTTTTATCCTGAATTGCCTGAATTTTTATTCGGTACGGATGATACAACTATTAAAAGCTTGGCTTCAGGTAATATTCAGGGGCTGATCAATACACAGGGAGCCATGGGCTTCGGAAGGATCAGAATGCTTCATACCAGTGCTGTAATTTTTGCTTTTGTATGTAATTCCTTTTTCTGCGGTGCTTATTACAGTATGCAGAGGCTTCTTAAAACCAGAATGTACAGTGACACCCTTTCATGGATTCACTTCTGGTCATGGCAGCTGATGATCGTCAGTGTGGTTATTACATTCCTTATGGGAATCAATACTTCTAAAGAATATGCCGAACATGAATGGCCCATCGATATCTTAATTGCATTCTCATGGATCATTTTCGGAATCAATATGTTCGGAACTATTGCCAAAAGAAGAGTAAGACATTTGTACGTAGCCATCTGGTTCTATATGGCAACCTGGCTTGCTGTAGCAATGCTTCACATTTTCAATAACCTGGAAGTTCCGTTATCTTTCACAAGCTGGAAATCTTATTCTGTATATGCAGGTGTAAAAGATGCATTAGTACAATGGTGGTATGGGCACAATGCAGTTGCATTCGTATTAACCACCCCTGTATTAGGTCTTATGTATTATTTTATGCCAAAAGCAGCTCAGCGACCGGTATTCTCATACAAACTATCCATTATTCACTTCTGGTCGCTGATCTTCGTATATCTTTGGGCCGGGCCTCACCACCTGCAATATACAGCTTTACCGGCATGGGCTCAGGCGGTAGGAACAGGGTTCTCTATTATGCTTATTGCTCCGTCATGGGGAGGAATGCTGAATGGCCTTCTTACGTTAAGAGGAGCCTGGGATAAGGTAAGAGAAAATCCGATTCTTAAATTCTTTGTAGTAGCGGTTACATGTTATGGTATGGCTACTTTCGAAGGACCTTTACTCGCTACAAAATCATTAAATAAAATTGGTCACTATACAGACTGGGTTATCGGACACGTACACATTGGTGCACTCGGATGGAATGGTTTTATGGCATTCGGAATTGTTTATTACCTGGTTCCAATTATGTGGAGAACATCTCTTTGGTCTAAAAAACTGGCTAACTGGCACTTCTGGCTGGGAACTTTAGGAATCATCTTCTATGCAGTTCCAATGTATATTTCCGGATTTACACAAGGATTGATGTGGAAACAGTTCAACCCGGACGGAACTTTATTATGGAAAAACTGGCTGGATACTGTAACAGCTGTCATTCCTTACTATAAAATGAGATTCTTAGGAGGACTATTCTATCTTTCAGGGGCTATCCTGATGGTTGTCAATGTTATTAAAACAATCAAAGCCGGTTCATTCCAGAAAGAAGTGCCTGCAGAAGCTCCTGCCTTAGCCAATATCGGAAGTTCAAGAAAAGAAGGTGAAGGCTTCCACCTTTGGCTGGAAAGAACGCCTACTCTTCTTTCTGTATTAGCTTTCATTACAGTAGCAATTGGTGGATTGGTGGAGATTGTTCCTACACTGTCACTGAAGCAAAGTGTTCCGACAATTACTGCTGTAAAACCATACACGCCACTGGAACTGGAAGGTAGAGACTTATATATCCGTGAAGGATGTAACTCATGCCACTCACAAATGATCAGACCTTTCCGTGATGAAGTCGTAAGATTTGAAGGGAAAAACGGACAGTACTCCAAAGCAGGAGAATTCGTATATGACAGACCATTCCTATGGGGATCTAAAAGAACAGGACCGGATCTTCACAGAGAAGGAGGAAGAAACCCGGATTCATGGCACTTCAAACACATGTACAACCCAAGAATTACTTCTGCCGGTTCCATTATGCCACGTTTCCCATGGTTAATCAGTAATAAACTGGACAGAACACAAATGGTGGATAAAATGAAACTGATGAAAAATGTCTTCGATGTTCCTTATACAAAAGCCCAGATAGATTCTGCCAGCCAATGGGCGGACAACCAGTCCAAAGCAATTGTACAGAGAATTTATTCTGAAGCAACGGATGTAAAAGATCAGATGACCAAAGAAAAAACAGCAAAAGGATCAACCTATGTACCACTTGAACAAAGAGAAATTGTAGCCATGATTGCTTACCTGCAGAGATTAGGTACAGACATCAAAACAACACAGGTACAAACCGCAAGCGTAGAGTAACATTTAAAATTAAACTGCAATGAAAACGAGAACCCCCATTTCAATATATATCGCAACAACGATAGGTTTAACGATCATGGCCTTTGAAATGTTCGCCGGAGATTCAGGATATTTTTCTTCTCCTTTTTTCTGGGCGCTGATACTAATTGCCATTATCCTGCTGCTGATCATGAATTCGATTGGTGACCTGGTAGAAAATGAAAGTTTCAACAGATTATCCGAGGAAGAAAAAAAACAATATCTGGAAGAAAAAAAGATTCCTTATTACCAGAAATTATGGAACTCTGCGTTCAAAAAACAAAGCGCTACAGAAGAAAAAGATATTCTTATCGACCACGGTTTTGATGGAATTACAGAGCTTGACAACTCCCTGCCGAAATGGTGGATTGGCTTATTCTGGTTCGGATGTATTTTCTGTGCCGTATATCTGGTAGCCTTCTCTTTTACAGATTATGCCCATCCGGATGCAGAATATACGAAGGAAACAAAAACCATGCTGGCTTCCATAGAAGAGTACGAGAAAACGGCGCCTCAGATCAATCTGGAATCTGCAAAATACAGTGCTGATAATATTGCCGAAGGACAGGAACTTTTTAAAACAAATTGTGTGACCTGCCACGGAGACGGAGGAAAAGGAGGTATAGGTCCGAACCTTACCGATACCCACTGGATCAATATTAAAGAAAAAAGCTTATTTAAAAATGTATTCTGGATGCTTGAAAACGGCTCTCCGAACAATCCTACCATGAGACCTTTCATTAAAGAAGGAACCATTACCGGAAGAGATGCAGAGAAAATTGCCGCTTATATTTACCACATCAATCAGGAAACCGCTCCTATCACAACAGCACAAGGTGGTGCAGCTCCTCAGGGAGAAGAAGTGAAATGGGAGAACGGAAACAACTAAAATTATTATTATCTATCAATAAACCATGCCACGCCCCCTTCACAACTACTAACATTTGAATTTCATTTTTGCTAACTAACCTTTTCAACATTAAAAAATGATAAAAGGGGGCGTTTTTTAAACATAATAATCCCTGCCTTGACTCGTCTTACTCAACTATTCACTTGACAACTACAAACTAAAAATTCCATAATAAGACAGCCAAGGCAGGATTTTTGCATTCGCAAAGGGTACCACAACAAAGACCAAATAAAATAGTATTGTTATCTTTGTTAGAAACCTCATCGCATTTGAAACTGAAAATCAACACCACAAAACTCTTAAGGCGTATTGTAATAACCTTTATTTCAATATTGGTTCTTCTTACCCTGTTGATACTAAGCTTAAGGCTTCCAGCCGTTCAAAATTTCATCAAAGACAAACTCATTGTTTATCTTGAGAAAAAAATCAAAACTCCCGTAAGCCTGGAAAGAGTCTATATAGGATTCCCGAACAGCCTTGTCATGGAGAACCTTTATCTCAAAGGACAGGACGTAGATACTCTGCTGGCAGTGAAGAAACTGGATGTAGGTTTACATATGCTGAAGCTTCTTAATTCTACGGCAGATATTACTTCTGTTGAAATGGAAGGAGCACGTGCCAATGTGGTAAGGAAACCGGACGGCAAATTCAATTTTGATTATATTATAGATGCTTTTGCTTCCAGTGATAAGGAAGAAAGCCCTTCCAAGCCTTTTATTATTTCCCTTGATAAAATCAATTTAAAAGATGTTGGGGTAACATTTAACGACCAGCAATCGAAGAATGATATCCAGCTTTATTTTAAGTCATTCGATACCAGAGTTAAAACTTTTGATCTTAACAAAAACAACTATGCTGTTAATGATATCAATCTCGACGGATTAAAATTAAAGTTAAAGCAGGGACTTGTAGAAGAAGTTGCCAACAAGGTGGAGAAAAAAGTAGATTCTCTTAATGAAAAAAAGCCTATGAATATTGGCTTAAGAGGAATCAAGCTTACTCATTTCGACATTGATTACGGCGATGAAAATACAAAGACATTCGCAAAAGTTATCTTCACAGAGCTGAGTACAAAGGTTAATAAACTGGATCTTGAAAACAACGCTTTCAACGTAGCGAATGTATTTCTTTCGGGAGCAGACATTAATGCCAACCTTTATCTTCCCGCTCAGAATGCCAACCCGAAAAAGACCAAAGAACCTGAAGTTTCAAAAGTTTCCGATCAGGATAAAGCCATGAAACTCCTCTTAGGAAAACTTGTTTTGAACGATGTAAAGGTCAATTATAATAATACTGCCATTGCTCCAACTAAACAGGGAATGGACTTTAACCACCTTAATTTTTCAAAGATGAACGTGGAGGTGAGAAGCTTCAAAATGGAGAACAATACTTTTGCCGGAACCGTAAACTCTGCAGAAATCAAAGAAGGCAGAGGGCTGGATATTCAAAAGTTCAATACCGATTTTGTGTATGCTGAAAAGGAGGCTTATCTTAAAGATCTTTATCTGCAGACTCCAAAAACAATACTGCGTGATGAGGTTGTTTTAAACTATAATTCTATCGATCAGCTAAGCTCAAACTTAGGTGCTGTAAAGATTTCGGCCAATATCAAAGATTCAAAAATAGGGTTTTCCGATATTCTGAATCTGGTTCCGACATTGAGAAATACGGTTCCGTTCAATAAATATCCGAATGCTATCCTGAATGTAAACGCCAATGTAAAAGGAAGCGTTAACGATCTTTTAATTCAGGATCTGAAAGTTTCAGGTTTGGATCAACTGAGAGTAATGGCCTCCGGAAAAATCAAAAATGCAATGAATCCGGATCAGTTGTATTATGATCTGAGAATCGGGGAATTTTCATCCAATGCCCAAACAATATTCAATCTTGTCCCTAAAAATACAATTCCTTCCAATATTTCACTTCCTTCCCATTTCAGCATCAAAGGAAATGCAAAAGGAACAACGAAAGTGGTGAATACAGATCTTAACCTCTACTCTACTTTGGGGAACGCTGCCATCATCGCACAGGTAGACATGCGCAGAAAAAATCATGAATTATACAATGTAAAGGCTAATCTGCAGGGAATACAGGTTGGGAAAATCATTCAGAATAAAGATATTGGTCCGGTTACGGCACAAATTGCCGCCAAAGGAGAAAGTTTTGATTTCAAAAATGCCAGTGCCGACTTAAAAGGTCACGTTGCTTCCGCAGTCTACAAAGGATATCGTTACCAAAACATGAACCTTACCGGAAAGATCAATAAAGGAGCTTATCATGTTATTTTAGATTCAAAAGACCCGAATGCCAGTTTGCAGCTGACCGCTTCCGGAGTTTATGATGAAAAAAATCCTACGGTAAAAGTGAATGGAGAAGTCATCAAACTGGATGTCAACAAACTTGGTTTCTATGAAAAGCCGATGATCATTGCCGGAAAAATTGATGGAGATTTTACTAGTTTAGATCCGAACAATCTGAATGGATATCTCAACCTTAAAGATTTTGCATTCTCGGATACCAAAGAAGTGTATCCTGTACAGGAAGTTAATCTGAAAGCTTCCTCTACACAGGATTCCACACAAATTGTTTTCAACTCTCAGGTGGCAGATGTGGAGATGAAAGGAAAATACAAGCTTACCCAGATTTTTGGTGCTTTAAAGCAAACGGTCAATCAGTATTATCAGTTCCAGAAACCGGATAACAAACAGAAAATTGATCCGGGCCAGCATTTTAACTTTACTGCAAAGATTAAAAATGACGATCTGATCAGAAAATTTGTTCCGGATCTGAAAGATTTTGAAACCATTAATCTTGTCGGGAATTATGATGCAGATTCTCAGAAAATTGAAATTGATGGGCAAATTCCAAGGTTATTATATGGTGAAAATACCATTGAAAAAGGGGCTTTAAAGGTAACGAATGAAAATCAGGCATTACAATACAGCCTGAATGTAGCGGCTTTAAAAAGCTCAAGCTTTTCTTTAAACAAAATCAATATTGACGGAGATGTTGCGGACAATACCATCCGGTACAACGTTACTACAAAAGACGAGAAAGATGCCACTCAGTTCCTGATTGCAGGAAATGCAAAATCGTTGAATGATATTACTGAAATATCTCTTAATCCGAACGGACTTAAGCTCAATTATACGGATTGGAATGTTGCAGAAAACAATAAAATTCAGATCAGCAACAAAGGAATTCTGGCGGATAATTTCATTCTTTCCAATAGCAGCAGTGAAATCGCTGTTCAATCTGAAAGCAGCAGCCCAGGCAGCCCTTTGAACATTTCACTGAAAGATTTCAAGATTGAAACCATTACGGAACTTATCAAAAAAGATACAGTTCTGGCAAGAGGAACGATCAATGGTACGGCGCAGCTTCGGGATGTTACTAAAAATATGACCTTCACTTCCGATCTGAATATTTCCGACCTGATTGTCTATGGAAGTCCTGTCGGAAACCTTGCTGTAAAAGTAAACAATGCTTCACCGAAAGTTTTAAATGCAGATATTGCCCTTTCCGGAAATAACAATGACGTAAAAATCCTTGGAGATTACAATACCTCTTCCAGTACTTTCGACCTGAATATGGCGATTAATCAGCTTCAGATGAAGAGTATTCAGGGATTCTCCATGAATGCCATTACCAATACGGAAGGTTATCTTTCAGGAAACTTAAAGATTACCGGAACGAGTGACAAACCTAATATTTTAGGAAAAGTAAAATTCAATGATGCCGGATTGGAAATTGCCAAAACGGGAAGTGATTTCAGACATCTGAGTGATGAAATAGACTTTACCAGTCAGGGAATAGAATTTGATCAATTTAAAATCAAAGATAAAGACGGAAATGCCCTTGTAGTGGATGGGCAGGTTCTTACGCAAACCTATAGGGATTTTGCTTTTAACCTTAAGGTAAATGCAAAAGATTTTAAAGTAGTTAATTCGGAGAAATCCAATGATGCGATCATGTATGGTATTCTGGCCATTGATGCCGGACTTCATATCCGCGGAAACCTCGATCTTCCAAAGGTAGACGGAAGGTTGAGCGTGGCAGACAACACCGATTTCACTTTTGTTCTGCCTCAATCCAGCCCTTCTCTGCAGGAGAGAGATGGTATTGTAGAATTTGTGGATCAAGATCAGGTGGTTTTAAACAAAACGATCAAAGCCGATTCTCTTAATGCACAGAGCCGTATCAAAGGAATGGATGTAAGTGTTAATATTGAAGTCAGCAAAGAGGCAAAACTATCATTGATCATTGATAAAGCCAATGGTGATTTTGTACAGCTTCAGGGTGAAGCAGAATTAACCGGAGGAATAGATCCGTCAGGAAAAACCACATTGGTAGGTGTATATGAAGTGGAAAAAGGAAGCTATGATCTTTCGGTAAGTTTCCTGAAGCGTAAATTTGACATCCAGAAAGGCAGTACCATTACATGGACAGGTGAACCTACTATGGCTCAAATGGATATTACCGCCGTCTATAAAACAGAAGCTCCGCCTATTGACCTTGTGGAGCAGCAGATCAGTGGAGAGAGTGCCTCAACGATGAATCAGTTTAAGCAGAGGGTTCCTTTTAATGCCTTGTTAAAAATGAAAGGAGAATTATTGAAACCTCAGCTTACTTTCGATATTACTACAGATGAGAAAAACAATTCTGTATCTACGAATGTAAAAGATGTTGTAGATCAGAAGCTGGCCCAGATCAGAACGCAGGAGTCTGAGCTGAACAAACAGGTATTTGCATTATTGCTTCTGAACCGTTTCATCGGAGAAAATCCATTTGAAAGCGGTGCCGGAATGTCTGCAGAGACCATGGCAAGGCAGAGTGTGAGTAAAATCCTTTCCCAGCAGCTGAATAATCTTGCAGCAGGGCTGATTAAAGGAGTAGATCTTAATTTTGGTCTTGATTCTTCAGAAGATTATTCCACCGGAGAAAAAAATACCCGAACTGATCTTAACGTCGATATCAGTAAAAAACTGTTGAACGACCGACTGAAAGTAACGGTAGGAAGTAATTTCGGACTGGAAGGCCAGGCCCGCCAGAATGAAAATATGACCAATATTGCCGGTAACGTTTCTGTAGATTACAGTCTTTCCAAAGATGGAAGATATATGCTCCGGGCGTATCGTAAGGATGAATATCAGGTAGCTCTTCAGGGACAGATCATAGAAACCGGAGTTGGATTCATTATTACATTGGATTATGACAAATTCCGGGAGATTTTCCAGAAATCTAAAGAGAAGAAGCCGAAAAAAAATCAAAATAACCAAGTGGTAGAATTTAAATAATGAATAGTAAGTTCCATATATATTGTAAGTATCTGTTGGTTTCCGGAATGGCATCCACGGTAATCTCGTGCAGCAACACCAGGTTTTTGAAAGAAGGCCAGATGCTCTATACGGGAGCCAAAGTAAAGATTGAAAATGATACGATTTCCAAGAAAGAAAAAAAAGATCTTGAGTCTGCACTGGAAGCAAACCTCACCCCAAAGCCTAATTCTACATTTCTGGGATTGCGCCCAAAGCTGTATTTCTATAACATAGCCAAGGAGCCTAAAAAAGACAAAGGTTTTAATTACTGGCTTAAGTATAAAGTGGGTGAAAAACCAGTATTATTGGGAGATGTAGATCGTGAGTTCAATAAAGATATCATTGAAAATTATTCTGAAAACAAAGGATATTTTAATGCCAGAGCAACTTATGATACGGTTTCAAAGAATAAAAAAGCTCAGGTTATTTATACAGTAAGACCTGGCTCAAGATATCTGATAGACGGTGTAAAATTCCAGAAAGATTCTACACTGGTTAATCAGGAAATTCAAAACCTTACGGATAAAACTCTTCTTAAAAACGGAAAACCGTTTGATCTGGATGTCATCAAAGCAGAAAGAGAAAGAATTGACAACAGGTTAAAGGAAAGAGGTTTTTATTATTTCCATCCTGATAATATTATCGTGCAGGCCGACAGTACGGTGAGTAAGAATCATAAAGTTGAGCTTAATGTAAAACTGAAGGATAACACTCCTGATTTGGCAACACAGCAGTTCAGTATTGATAATGTTATTGTATTTCCCAATTACAATATTCAGGATGTAAAAGATGGTAAATACAGCATCCCGATGGATAAAGATTCTCTTTCCAAATATCGTTTTGACGATATTTATGTCATTGATCCGCAGCATAAATTCAAACCGAAGATTTTTGACAGAGCCTTATATTTCAAAAAAGGAGATCTTTACAACCGTTCCAACCACAATCTTACCCTGAACCGATTGATCAGTCTGGGAGTATTCAAATTTGTAAAGAACGAGTTTATTGTATCTGATTCTTTAAGCCATAAATTTGATGCGTATTATTTGTTGACTCCAAGACAGGTACAATCGCTCCGTCTGGAAGCTTTGGGAAGAACCAATTCCGCCAACTATGCGGGTAGTGAGCTAAACCTGAACTGGACCCACAGAAATTTCTTCAGAGGTGCAGAACAGTTTAAAGCAGCCATCTACGGAGCTTTTGATTTCCAGATGGGAGGTGCCCAGAATGCCAATAATATTTTCCGTGCAGGAACAAATGTACAGCTTTCGATTCCGAGAATTGTAGCACCATTCCGTTTTCATTCTTCCAGTGAATTTGTTCCAAGAACGAATATCACATTGGGATATGAATTCCAGAACAGAACACAATATTATACTCTTAATAATTTCACCGGATCATTCGGATATGTATGGAAAGAAAATGCGAGGAAAGAACATGATCTGAAAGTGATTGATATTACTTTGGTATCCCCGGCCAATGTTACGGAAGAATATCAAATTAAAGCTGATGCAAATCCAGCGTTGGCAAGAGTTGTAGCAAAGCAGCTTATTTTTGGACCTACCTATTCTTACACCTATACCAATACCATGCTGCCAAAGACCAATACCGTTTATTATAAAGGAACGCTGGATCTGGCAGGAAATATTACAGGGTTGGTAACAGGAGCTGATGTAAAAAAAGATAAGGAAAAGAAAATATTTGGTATTCCTTTCAGCCAATATGTAAAGATTGAAAACGATTTCAGATTCTATCATAAGTTCAGTGAAAAGTCTTCACTGGCTACGAGATTTATCGGAGGAATCGCCTATCCTTACGGAAATTCAGAATTTGTTCCTTTCTCCAAACAGTTTTTCTCAGGAGGAAGTAACAGTATCAGAGCATTCCGTGCGAGAACATTAGGTCCGGGTAGTTTTGACCCGAGAACGATAGAACCGGGTGCTTATTTTGACCAGTCCGGAGATATTAAACTGGAATTAAATGCAGAGTACCGTGCCAATCTTTATAAGTTCTTAAATGCTGCCGTTTTTGTAGATGCCGGAAATATCTGGCTGCTACATGATGATGAAAACAGACCCGGGGCTAAGTTTTCAAAAGATTTTTTAAATGAAATTGCGGTGGGTGCCGGAGTAGGTCTGAGACTGGATTTTTCTATCCTGATTTTAAGATTGGATCTTGCCATGCCACTGAGAGTTCCTTATTATCAGAAAGGAGACAGATGGGCCTTCGATAAAATTAACTTCGGAGACTCAAGCTGGAGAAAAGATAATCTTGTTTTAAATATTGCCATCGGATATCCATTTTAATATGATTAAAACTGCCAAATTTTTCTGGGAAGTTCTGAAAGACACCTTTACAGAATGGAACAATTCTTCCGCATCAAAAGATTCAGCAAGTCTTGCGTATTATGCCATCTTTTCTATCCCGGGATTATTGATCATTATTATCTGGGTACTTGGAAATTTCTTTGGGGAAGAAGCCATTCGCGGGCAGATCAGCACACAGATCAGTGGTATAATGGGCCCGGATGTAGCGAAAAGTATTGAAGGTATGCTCGCTGGTGCTTTGATTGACAAAAAAAATATTTTTATGAAGGCAGTAGGGGTCGGATCATTGGTTTTCGGTTCTACGACACTTTTCTTTCAGCTTCAGCATTCATTAAATACACTTTGGGAAGTAGAAGCTGCTCCCAAAAAGGCATTAGTCAAATTTTTACTGGACAGGGCGAATTCTCTAGGAATGATCCTAATTTTAGGATTTCTTCTGATGATCACCATGATCTTATCTTCTCTGATCAGCCTTTTTAATACGATTATCACCCAATATTTTGGTTTTGAAACGTATATGCTGGTAGAGTTTGTCAACTTCGCCGTCGGCTTTGGTCTTGTGATGCTGTTATTTGCTTTGATGTTTAAAGTACTGCCCGATGTTTTAGTCAGCTGGAAACCGGTATGGAAAGGAGCATTTCTGACGACTGTTTTATTTACCCTAGGAAAGTTTTTATTAAGTCTTTATTTTAACCAGGTAAAACCTACTTCAGCCTTTGGCGCTGCAGGAACAGTCATTCTGATTATGATGTGGATCAATTATTCCTGTATGCTGATATTCTTCGGCGCAGAATTCACTAAAGTCTATACATATAAAAAAGGCTATAAAGTTACACTTTCCAAACATGCACGATGGACTCCTGCCAAGCTGTATGCGGATAGTTTGAAACAGATGCATGGCGAGTCTGATAAGACATAAAATGCGGGATTCGAGGTTCGGGATTTTGTGATGCACGATTCGAATTGGTTAGTATGAGAACCAATTAATTGATATAAAAAATCCTCCTGAAGTTTCAGGAGGATTTTTATTTTACATTCTGTTTACGGTTCCGATTCCCAGTAACTCTAACGATTTTTTGATCGTCTTTGCTGTGAGATCTGAAATATTCAAACGGAATTGTTTTACGTTTTCATCTTCCTGATTCAGAATCGGGTTGTTCTGATAGAAAGAGTTGTATGCTTTCACAAGATCGTATACATAGTTGGCCACTAAAGCCGGGCTTAAAGTTTCCGCTGATTTAGCGACTACAGTTTTAAAATTGGTCAACTGCATGATCAATTCTTTTTCAGACTGATTTAATTCAATATCCGCTGTTTCTGTCTGAAAAGTACCTGCTTTAGACAATAATGACTGAATACGCGCATAGGTATATTGAATAAACGGCCCTGTATTTCCATTGAAATCAATACTTTCTGCAGGATTAAATAGCATCTTTTTCTTAGGATCTACTTTAAGCATGAAATATTTCAACGCTCCCAATCCTACTGTTTCATACGATGCTTCTTTCTCTTCATCTGAAAGGGTTTCTAATTTCCCTAATTCCTGAGCCTTGGATTTTGCTGTTTCATACATTTCCTGCATCAGGTCATCTGCATCCACTACGGTTCCTTCACGGGATTTCATTTTACCTTCGGGAAGCTCTACCATCCCGTAAGAGAGGTGGAATAACTGATCTGCCCATTCATATCCTAGTTTTTTCAGGATTTTGAATAAAACCTGGAAGTGATAATCCTGTTCGTTTCCTACAGTATAGATCAGTTTCTGAATGTTATTTTGCTTAAAACGCTCAACTGCCGTTCCAAGATCCTGAGTCATATAGACTGAAGTACCGTCTGAACGAAGTAACAGCTTCTGATCAAGACCTTCATCGGTAAGGTCACACCAAACAGAACCGTCTTCTTTCTGATACAAAACGCCTTTATCCAACCCTGCCTGAATAAGATCTTTTCCTAAAATATAGGTATTGCTTTCATACTGAACCTGGTCAAAGTCAACGCCTAATCTTTTATAGGTTTCATTGAATCCTTTATAAACCCATGAATTCATTTCCGCCCAAAGCGCTCTTACAGTTTCATCTCCATTTTCCCAATCCAACAGCATTTTCTGAGCTTCCTTCATTACCGGAGCATCTTTTTTAGCCTGCTCTTCTCCTACCCCTTGTTCTACAAGCTCTGCAATTTCTTTTTTATAATTTTTGTCAAATTCTACATAATAGTTTCCAACAAATTTATCTCCTTTGGTATCGGTTGTTTCAGGAGTTGCTCCGTTCCCGAATTTCTCCCATGCCAGCATAGATTTACAGATATGAATACCTCTGTCGTTGATGATCTGGGTTTTAATCACATCATATCCGGCCTCTTTTAAAATCTGAGCGACTGAGAATCCTAACAAATTATTTCTGATATGCCCTAAATGCAATGGTTTATTGGTATTCGGTGAAGAATATTCTACCATTACCGTGGCATTTTTCTTTTCTATAGTGGAAAAATTCTTGCTTACAGATCTGAAGTTGCCCACAAACAGCTGGTTTTTCACTTTAACATTCAGGAAACCTTTCACTACATTAAAGCTTTCGAAAAGTTCCGTCTGTTCTGTTAACGCTTCACCTAATTCAACCCCGATACTCTCAGGATTTTTCTTCAATTGTTTGACCAACGGGAAAGTGACAATAGTAAAATCGCCCTCAAATTCCGTTTTATTTTCCTGAACTTCCAGTTTGATGTCTTTTACCTGATACACATTTAAAATAACCTCTGAAAGTTTTTCTTCTATAATATCTTTAATATTCATTTGTTCATACTTATTTTTCAAAGGCCACATGTAATAGCCCGCATTTCATTTCAAAATTTTGAAGTACAAATATACGGAAAGAGTTCGGTAACAATTACCGAACTCTTTTATTAATTCATAAACGTTATTCCTTTAGCTTTTAAGCTATAGAGCTATTAATAACATTTGTCCGGATTGTAAATTCTACAAGGTCCATTTTCTGTATACTGACAAGTTCCTTCCGGACAACTCTGTCCTGGTTGGGGAACCCATCCACCTGCAATTTTTTTTAATTCTGATTTCGATAATTTTTTTAGATTTTTCATAATAATACTTTTTTAATTTAGTTGTAAAGGCTGTAAAAGTCTCATTAGACCAATATAATAAATAAATATGAAATAAAAAATCAATTAAAAAAAATAATCTTATATATTTATTCAACCGATATCATTGACCTTACGTTATAATTACAAATAAAAAAACCGCCCGAAGGCGGTTTATATAAGGATTATTGTTTAACAAAAACTAAAATTGCATTATCATTTCCAGGTGTATCATCTAAATCTTTAGAATTATCTGAAATTCTTAACTCAAAATCATCAAATGACTGAACAGTTCTCTTTAATGTTTTTACAGTTCCTGCCTCACTATAAGTTAGTGTTAAGCTACTATTATCAAAGCTCCACTTACCACTGTAAGATTCAGCAAGGCCACAATTACCGGAATTAACAAGATTGTACCTTTCATAAACACCTGAAAAATCTGTATTGATTGATATTTGGCCCTTTTTCTCACACTCATTTAACAAAATTGTCTTTCCTCTAAATTCATATTTATATGGTTTCCAATTTCCAGTGATGACACTGTCTTCTATAATACTATTATCATCATTGCTAGAAGAACATGAGGTAACAACCATAAAGAGAAAAACCCCTATAAAAAATTTTATATAACGCATTAGATTATTAATTCACAAATTTATTTTAAATATATAAAATTAAAATTTATCCCAGAATAGTTTTGTTGTCGCCTTGTCACCACCGATTTTACTAGCAGCGGCATTAACATTTGCTCCATTTAACACATATTCCTGATCAGAATAAGGCATTCTATATGGTACTGAAGACAAGTTAGATTTTGGCGGATTTACAAGAGCCGGATAATCTAAACGTCTTGTAAAATTCCATGCAGCAAATCCTTTATTGAACATAGCAATCCATGCCTGAACTCCGATTGACTGTTTCCAGTTAGCTGCATTATAAGGGTTAGCAATAAGATATGATGCAATGCTAGTATCTGAAACACCATTTTCTTTCATAGATGCTGTTACTGCAGTAGCATACAGATCTGCTGCTGTGCCACCTGCTGAATATCCTCTAGCTGCTGCTTCAGCCTTAAGAAAAGCTACTTCTGCATAACTTAATAAATTTGAAGCTGTTGTAGATGATCTGAAATAATCGTTTAAATGAGAAAAATCACTATATGGGTCGTTTAATTCACCAAAAACACCTCCCTTATAAACTCCACCAACTTTTGTAAACCATTTATCCATTCTTGGATCCGAAAGGCTATTCATAGTATTGATAACTAATTCACTAGGAACAAAATCATCTCTGTTAGAAGCTACAAGATTATCGAAAACAGGATTTGAAAATGTATTCCCATCATAGGCAAATTTATAGGCTTCCTCTTCAGAAGAAATTACACCTCCTACAATTGCTGATTCAACAGTTGCTTTTGACAATGTTGGGTCAACATCTGCTAAGTTTATTCCCAGTCTTAATTTCACAGAATTGGCAAATTTCACCCACTTATTCATATTTCCAGAGTAGACTAAATCACCAGAACCATACCCTTTTGCTGCAGGTTTTACTGTAGCAATGACTGCATCAATTCTTTTAATTAAATCTATATAAATACTTTTAGCATCATCATATTTTGGTGTCAGAATCTCATTAGGCTTAAAAGCTTCGGAATAAGGCACATCACCAAAAGTATTAACCAAGTTTTCCCAAATGAAAATCTCTTCAATTTCTAATGTTGCTAATTTGTTTGTACGAACATCATTAGTTTCCACTTCTGCTTTAAGATTTTCTTTTGCCTGTCTGATATTATTGATGCTATATACATACATCCTGTTAAAATGATTTCTAGGCTGATTTCTGGTTACCAAATCATACTGTGTTTCCTGAGGATATTGCCCTTCTGCCCATTGCTGAGTAAAAAAACGATAATTATTAAAATTCACACTAGGATTGTCCATATAATAAGAAGACTGGAATAATGCCGTAGCTAGTAAATTTTCTGAAGGTAAAATCGATGGATGCTTAGGATCTTCATTCAAAGAAGTCAGATCACTTTGACATGATACCAAACTTGCAGATATAAATATGCCAAATAAGGCAGTTTTTAATATATTTTTCATTGTTGATTTTTTAAAATTTAAATGTAACATTTACTCCAATATCTCTTGTTGTTGGCATAGATCCAATTGACCATCCATAAGAATTAATTCCTCCACCAATCATAGCCTCCGGATCAGCATATGGAAGATTTTTGTGAATGATCCATAAATTTCTACCTACAATAGATATTTTCGCATCATAAATTTTAGTTCCAGCCAATAAAGATTTAGGAAGCATATAACCAATGCTAGCCTCTCTTAGCTTAATAAAAGATCCATCATATACAAATTCTTTTGCCGGCTGGGTTTCATACCCATAGTTACTTCCAGTTGAAAACTGTGACAATGCTATATTATTAGGAGTTCCATCTGGCAAGACTCCAGGAAGTATAACATCCTTATCTCTGTAATCGCCAATAGCAGTTTCTTTATAAAGCCCTGTATCCATACCATAATACATATCCGTTGAGAAAATATCTCCACCTTTACGCATATCAATTAAGAAACTTAAAGAGAAGCCTTTATAGCTAAAGGTATTTCTAATGCCTCCAATCCAATCAGGAGTAGTATTACCTATAATTTGATTTGAATTAGTTTGATAAATTCCTGTGTCAGGATCAATAACTCTCTGTCCATTCAAATAGACATAATCACTTCCGATTAGAGTTCCCCAAGCTTCTCCTACTCTTGCATTCAGAGAAACTCCTCCCTGGAAGCTGTTCAGAAGAAGGTTCGTAATTCCAGGATATAGACTCACAACTTCGTTTTTATTTTTAGACCAGTTGGCATCAATATTCCATGTAAAATCTTTCGTTTTTATTGGCACCAATCCTAACTGAACTTCAAACCCTGTATTATCAATTCTCCCTGCATTAATAACTTTACCAGTATAGCCTGTTCCTGAAGAAACAGGAAGTGTGATAATCTGATCTATGGTTTTCGTTTTATAATAAGCAAAATCAACTGTTATTCTATCCTTTAGGAAATGTGCTTCTGTACCTACTTCAAATTCTTTAGACCTTTGAGGTTTTAGATCTGGATTGGCTTGATTCAAAATTGAACTATATATTCCTACACCTGATAAAATCCCCGCAGATCTATAATTATTTGTCAGCATATAAGGATCTGCAGTACCTCCTACTTCTGCGTAGTTTGCTCTTAATTTCCAGAAATTCATCCAACTCTTAGTATCTAAAATTTCCGACATGATTAGAGATCCAGTTACTGATGGATAGTTATATACATTATTACCAGCCGGCAGCGTTGAACTTTGGTCAACTCTCCATGTTCCATCTATATAAAACTTTTTGAAAAAATCAAATGATGCTGTGATATACCCTGAATTAGTTTGTGTGGTATACTCACTCTCATCTGATGCCAATGGAGCTT
This sequence comes from Chryseobacterium sp. X308, assembly GCF_020733145.1. Lineage (NCBI taxonomy): Bacteria > Pseudomonadati > Bacteroidota > Flavobacteriia > Flavobacteriales > Weeksellaceae > Chryseobacterium > Chryseobacterium sp. X308. Next base: position 113,420 of record NZ_JAJFZH010000013.1, on the reverse strand, counting down.
TTTTAGAATTTGATAGTGCATAAATTCCAGGAACAACTAATCCTCCTTCAGTTGAGCCATATACAGAATTAAAATAATTCCTTCTAATATTTCCACCTAAAACTCCTGAAACATTAATGTCATCAGTAATGTCAAATTTATAATTCACCATTAAATCATAATTTGTCTCAGTTCTCAGCACATCACGTCTTGCATAACCAGAAGATACGTCATTTCCTGATTGTCCAAAAGGCTGAGCTATAGATCCAACAGCTACTCTATTCTCTGCAAAAAGATTTGATCTGTCATAAGATACCTTACCTGTTACAGAAATATTATCTAATAAATCATAAGTTAATTGAGCATAGGTAAAATTTCTATGTCTTTTATCACTTGTATAATTTTGGTATGCTTGGAAGTATGGGTTATTCCAATATGCCGGAGCCCCATTAGAAGCAGACTTTCTGTTCCATGTAACATTCCCATAATTATTCGCTGCACTAGCAATACTAGGATTAACGTTAGCAAAATAAGCCCTTTCAAGATCCTTTACATCTACGTTAGTTTGCCACCATTGTCTGAAACCTGTAACTGTATTATCGCTATATCCAGTTATACTACGTCCTTTTGTATCCTGTAATGTCATTGTAGAATAGAAAGAAGAATGTAATTTAGAAGTCAGATCATAATTTACTTTTAGGGAAAAAGTATTTTTATTAATATGGGAGTTAGGCATAAGACCATCTGACATCATATTGTCATATGTAAAACTGATATTTTTACCCTTTTCACCCTTTTCTAATGTTACAGTATTCGTATATGTAGCAGGGTTATTAAAGAATTCAATCGGCCCATTTTTAGCTGCAACCCAAGGAGTAGCTTTGCCATAATTAGGAGATGTTGGATCAAAAGAATCCCATTGATATACCAACAAATTAGGGTCAAATTTTGGTCCCCAAGAAGCATCTGCTCCAAAATTGGCATTATTTAAGCCTCCAGGGCCTTTAGAACCAAATTTTTGAGAATATCCAGCTCCATATCTAGTCTGATATTCCGGAAATGTTGATTTATCAATAAAGCCAACATTTACTGAAGATGATAAAGTAACACCCCATGAACCATCATCTTTTCCTTTACCATTTTTAGTCGTGATAACAATAACACCATTTAGACCTCTTTCTCCATATAAAGCCGATGCTGCGGCACCCTTTAATACGTTAATTGATTCTATGTCTTCCTGATTAATATCAGATAAGGCGTTACCGTAATCAATTGATTTCTCTTGTGTATACGTATTATTAACTGGTGATCCATCAATTACAATCAATGGATTCCCTCCTCCTAATGTTTTAACACCCCTGATAAGCAAATTTGCTGATCCACCAAAGTTATTGTTGGTAGTAACATTAAGACCGGCTACCTTACCAGATAATTGAGCTCCAATGTTACCTGTGTTTGTTGTTCCATCAGAAAGAGCACTTGCTTTAATCTCCTGTGAGGCATATCCCAAAGATTTCTTTTCTCTCTTAATACCAAGAGCGGTTACGACCACGCCCTCGATCTCTTTTGTTTTAATAGTATCATTCTTTTGCTGGGCATTTGCAACAGCTATAGAAGAAGATAATACCAAAACAAGAAGACTTGCTGTTAGTTTCTTCATATCAAATTAATTTTGTACCCTACAAATTTGTAAAACTTTCTTAATACCACAAAGCAAAAATTAAAAAAAATATATTTATTTTAATTTTTTTAAATAAAAACAGCAAAGTAAGTATTAAAATTAGTTAAAAATTAAATATTTAACAAAAAGCAATTAATTAAACGTTAATTACCTTTAAGAAATAATAACAATCATTTAAATTGATATTATCTATAGTAATAAAAACCGAACAATTTGAATATCAATAGCTTGTAAAATATAAAAATAAAAACAACCTTTAACTTAACACTTATACTATGCTAAGCATATTTTTATATATACAGAAAAAATAGACCTAAAAATAAAAAAAACCGCCCGAAGGCGGTAAAATATATTAAAAATTTGTAAGATTAGTTTTGATTCCAAAAAGGTGTATATTGATTTTTACTAAATACAACATCACTAGCAATGTTTGGTACATTTGCTGAGTTTGTTGCAAATTCAGAATTAGGATAAACCAATCTATATGGTCTTCTTGATTTTACAGCATTTACAGCCAAAGGATTATAAGGAAGTTCTGTTCTGTTATACTCAATATACATTTCAGTAGGATTCACATTAGTAAGAGCCAACCATTTTTGAGTCATAATTGCTTCCATTTTTTGTGCATCAGTACCTACCCACCCTAAACCAGGCCTTGTAGAAATATTCGTAATATAGGTACCCATATTTACTGGGGTAACTCCTATCCAAAGACCTGAAGCAATAACCCCATCATTGAAGGCAGTCTGACCGCCAGTAAATAATGCAGGATATTTTAACGAAGCTTCTGCCAGCAATAGTTTTGCTTCAGCTAAAGACATAATAACTCCCCCTCTCGCATTAGATGCATTCAGAACACCTGTAACATTACTAACCGGAGTACCACCTGAAAAATTTCCAGCAGCAAGTTTTGACACATTTTGGTTATCCGTTGGAGCACCAGGCTGGCCCGAAGTTGCACCCTGCCTTACACCTTTTACTTGTCCTACACCATTATACGTTATACTAGTAAACAATCTAAATCTACGAGGATCGACAAGCCCATTAAATTTCTGATATTGTGGTGCAGAATTCCCTAAGTTATTACCATTTAAAGCAATCGCCAAGTGTTCTGAAGCTGTAATTACAATATGGTTCTGAACCTCGGTAGGAGTAGAATTATAATAATAATTAAAAGCAAATGGATTTAACTTATCATTATTGGCAGTAGAATAACCAGGTTTTTCAATCACATCAGAGCTTATTAGATCTGCTCCCATATGAGAACTAGCACTTAATGCAGCAAGATGTCCATCACGATAAGCAGCAAGATCACCTGTTACTTTTGACATTCTTAATAAAAATCTGAGTTTCAAAGTCTGAGCAAAAGCTTTCCACTTATCCATATCGCCACCAAAAACAATATCCTTTTCCGCCGGATTTACAGCATTATCTTCTTCTGCATCGATAAGAGCTACCGCTTCATCAAGATTACCAATAAGGGATTTATAAATATCTACATCCTTATCATATTTAGGAGCAAGGTTATTTTGTCCTTTAAATGCTTCTGTATAAGGGGCGTTACCGTAAAGATCAACGATATACTGCATATAGAAAGCTTTCATTACTTTCGCCATAGCAATATAATTATCTTGAGAATGATTACCGTTCGGATATCTTTCTATTACCACAAAGTTATTGACATTCTGATAGATATTATCCCAGATACCATCATAAAATTGGCTATTAACTGCTGATAAAGAAAATTCGTTTGGATACAAACCACCATAATGATATACATCTCCCGCCCAGGAGTTCATCATTAAATTACCAAACTGCATCATATCACCTGCCTGCGCTCTGTAAGACTGAGCGACAGCACCCGGAAAGATCAATTCTGGGGTTATATTCTCAGCGTGGATAGAATTGGGATCTTCATTAATATCCAGATAATTATTACAAGATGTTAATGATGCTACCACAATAAGTGATGAGATTATATATTTAATTTTATTCATTTTTAGAATTTTAGAAAGTTATGTTAAAGTTAAAACCAAAGTTTCTGGCTGTAGGATACTGGCTTACAGCTAAGCTTGCTCCTGTTTGCATTTCTGGGTCGCCGAAGTTTCTATTGTCTTTTGCATATACTACAAATGGATTTCTGGCATAAACACCAATGCTCATACTATTAATAAAAGTGCTTGCTAATACTGATTTCGGAATAGCATAGCTTAAGGCAATCTCTCTAATTTTTAAAGCAGTACCATCGATTACGAATTCTTCAGCAATATCACTTCCATAGTTGGTTGTAAAGTAGTTTACTGTACCTGCATAACTAGCATCATCCCCTACCGGCGTAGTATTTGGAACATACACAGGGTTAGAAGCTGTACCTGTATTCTGAACAGAATTAGGAATAATATAGCCGTTAGAACGGTTAAAATCAGCTTGTTTCTCCAAAGTACCAACATAAGACATAAGGTTTTTAGCTTCAGAAACAAAGCTGTTTCCAGTTCTGTAATCAGCCACTGCACTGATGGTAAATCCTTTAATTCTGATAGATGTACTGAAGGCTAGGATATAATCAGGATCCAATTTACCCAACACTTTATATTGGCTACTTACTACAGGAATACCAAGATCATCCACAATGATTCTTCCTTCCGGATCTCTCTGATATGCAGTTCCCATGATAGTGTTTGCACTTCCTCCTAAAACAGCATAAAGACCAGCAGGTATTCCCTGACCTGAAGCTCCTCTAGGCACACTTAAAGCACCGTTATCTAAACTTGTTACAATAGATTTATATTTTGAATATGAGCCTTTCAAATTCCATTCAAAATCTTTAGACTTAAACGGAGTTACACCCAATTCTAATTCAAAACCTCTGTTTCTCATAGATCCAGCGTTATCTAATACATTACTGAATCCTGTTGCATTTGACACACCACTATTGGTAATCAAACCATCTGTTTTAGTCTGGTAAACAGACCCATCAAAAGTAATTCTGTCTTTCAAGAAACCTAAACTCAGGTTAGCCTCTAGAGTATTGTTAAATTCTGGTTTAATATCCTGTGACACTGGCGTTCTATTGATAATATAAGATGAAAGGGTTCCGAATGGGAATCCTGTTGGGAAAGTTCCAATCTCATCCACAGCATAGGCATCGAGTACAGAGTTACCTGTTCTGGTAAAACCTCCACTTACTTTTGCATAAGTAAGAATATCTCCGTTTGATAAATTTTTAAAAGCTTTTGTCGGAATGAATGATACCCCAGCAGAATAATACGAATATCCATCATTTCTCAAAGGCCTTTTTGCTTCTCCTACTGCAGGTGTCTCATGAATACTTAACGCAGATGATTGTTCATATCTATAAGTTGCATTTAGGAAAAGGTAATCCTTATATCCTAAATCCAGGTTAGAAAACCATGCTACACTTCTCTTCCTCATTTTACCATTTTCAAGGTCATACCAAGGAGTAGCATTCAGTACATTCTGAATATTATACCATCCTGGAATTTGCAGATTTGTTCCACCAACCTGAGAATAATCTTCTTTTGTGTCCTGAATGTTATTACCTAAGTTAAATTTAAGATTTAAATCATCAGTTAAATCATAATTAAAATTTAACATCAAGTCTCCATAATATCTCCAGATTTTATTAACCGTCTTATTGTAAGCAGAAGTAATAGCTGTCGCACCATAATCAAGATAATTTGTACCATCATAAGCTGTACCTGTACCATTATATGTTTTGGCTTCGTTAGGTCCATATGCATCAGTATGAGTCTCAATTACATTAGATATTGTTGACATATTACCAGTATAGGTTAAACTGATATTTTTGTTAAACTCATATCCTAAAGATACAATACCATTAAAAGTAGTCGTATTATTATCATTACGTAAATGATCTCTTAACCAATATGGGCTACGGGCAAATGCTGTCCAGTGGCCATCCATTCCCCCTGCCTCATATGCTCTAACATCAATATTCGTTGGGGTCTGAATAAGCTGTCCGAAAAGGTTTCCACCAGTTTGAGAAGTATTTTGATCAATAAAATTAAAAGTAGCATCAATTCTTAATTTCCCAAGTTGCTTACCTCCTTTATAGAATACAGTATTCCTTTTCAGATTATCTCCCTTAATCATAAACTCATTTTCAACTCTGTTGAATGACAGGAAAGAATAAGAGTCTCTTCCTCCGACATTCATTGAAATCCCATTCTGAATCAAAACCCCATTTCTGAAGAATTTATCAGCATTGTTTTTTCTAGGTGCATATGGACTATAGATTAGACTACCATCAGCTTGTGGAAGACCAGCGATTAATGACTGACCTCCAATTTGAGGATCATTATAAGCAGGTCCCCAACTTCCGTTTTCATAAGGCACCCAGTTTGTTCCTCCATATTCAACATCACTGAATTCAGTTGGTTCACCTGTCCATCCCTGTCCGTAAAGCTGCTGACGGATAGGAGTTTTATAAATTGTGGATACATCTATAGAAGATGTTAGCGTAAACTGTATTTTTTCAGACTTAGACCCTTTTTTAGTAGTTACTACTATAACTCCATTACTTCCTTTTTCTCCATAAAGTGCAGACCCTTGCTGGCCTTTAATAACGTTTACACTTTCAACTACTTCAGGTGGTAACTGTTGAAAAATACTCAGTGTTGATATTGCACCATCTATAACAATCAATGCTTCATTATTACCTGAAATAGATCTCGGCCCTCTAATAGTTACCTTTGCTTGACTATTAACAGAGTTACTAGTTGTATTAATCTGTAGTCCTGGCACTTTACCTGTCAAAGCCTGAGCTGCATTAGGGTTCACTGCCTGATTGAGTTCTTTAGTATCAATAACTTTATTACTCGTAACAATTGCATCCTGTCTTTTTTTAAGACCGAGAGCACCCGTAACAACAACCTCACGGATATCAGTAACTTTTAAAGTATCACCTTGCGTATTTTGCGCACTCACTACTCCAAAGGAGGCAGTTAAAGCTATCGCTAAAATACTTGTAGTTAATTTCTTCATGTCTAAAATGATTATTTTTATTGCCTACAAATATGTGAAACTTTCTTAAAATCAGCAAGTAAAAATGTTAATTTCTCATAATCCACATAATTAAAACCAATAAAAATTAATTATAACACAAAAACAAACAATAAATAAGCATAAAATTTAAGAATCACAAAACATATATAACCTCGATGTAGATAATATATCACGGAATTATTCTTACTAAATAAGATCATAAAATACTTTCCTGTAAAATTTTATATTTTTGCAGTATACATACAATTCATGGAGCTAATAAAAAACTGGTCAAACCTTTACATCGAGGCAGGATGTGATGAAGTAGGAAGAGGATGTTTAAGTGGTCCGGTGGTAGCGGCAGCAGTAATTTTGGATGATGATTTTAAACAAAATCTGGTTAATGATTCAAAGAAATTAACGTTCAAAACCCGTATGGAACTGGATAGTTATATTAAAGATAATGTGAAAAACTACGCCATTGCAGAGCTTCCACCGTCCTTCATTGACGAACATAATATTCTCAATGCAAGCATCCATGCAATGCATCGTGCACTGGACAAACTAACGATAACTCCTGAACTTATTCTGGTAGACGGAAATAAATTTCATCCTTATAACTACATCCCTCATCAATGTATTATCAAGGGAGATTCTAAAGTATTATCGATTGCTGCAGCGTCTATTCTTGCCAAAAATTATAGGGATAAGTTAATGATTCAGCTTCATGAAGAACATCCTGAATATGGCTGGGACACCAATTTTGGCTATGCTACTAAAAAACATCAGGATGCGCTTATTAAACATGGACCGACCCGATATCACAGACAGTCTTTCAGACTGAAATATGATTAAAGTAACTGATTTTCAATTATTAAATTCTCATCCTCTGATTGAAAATTTAAAATCATTCTAAATAAATTACAGATAAAAAAAAGAGAAGCAACTGAACAATTGCTTCTCTTTTTTAACGTATTATTAAGAATTTATTTCTTTTTATTTCTTTGTTGTTCCTGAGCTTTTTGCTGCTCCTGAGCCTTCTCCATCATTTCTCTCATTCTCTTCTGGAATTTACCTTCTGCTTTCGGTTTTTCCTTATTAGACTGAATCTGGGCATGGATTTTCTTTTCATCCAGGATCAAATACTTGATAACAAGGATGATCAGGATGTTAATCGCATTCGATACAAAATAATACCATGAAAGACCTGAAGCCGAAGTATTAAGGAAGAACAGGAATGTAATAGGGAAGATATACATTAACACCTTCATATTTGGCATTCCTTCCTGCTGAGGCTGCTGCATATTTCCTGAAGTCATAACAGTATAGATTAAAATAACCACTGTACAGGCTAAAGCGAAAATACTTAAATGGTCTCCAAGGAAAGGAACTTTAAACGGAAGCTTGATCAAATCATCATACGCTGTCAAATCTTTGGCAAACCAGAACCCTTGACCTCTAAGATCAATAAAGTTCGGAAAGAAACGGAACAAAGCATAGAAGATAGGAATCTGAACTAATGCCGGTAAACATCCCGCCATCTGATTTACTCCTGCTTTTCTGTACACTTCCATCGTAGCCTGCTGCTTCTTCATCGGATCTGCATCCTTGAACTTCGCATTTACCTCGTCAATTTCCGGACGGATCACCTTCATCATTGCACTTAGTTTGTGCTGCTTATACATAATTGGCGACAGGATCAGCTTTACGATGATCGTCATTACAAAAATCACCCAACCTGCTGACAATCCCCACGCAGCAATAATACTGTATAACCACATGAAGAAATAACGGTTCATTGCCCCGATGAATGACCAGCCTAACGGAAGGATTTCATCAAAATTCTTATCGTAAGATTTAAGCAATGGCAAATCCAATGGCATAAAATACCATGTGAAATCCTGGTTCAGCTCACTTCCGGTCATTTGAACGAAACCTTCGTAATTGAATTTCTTCAGATACTCTCCTTCTTCAACATTCTCCTGATTACCTTTACTTTGTGTAAATCCGTTTTTAGCTTCAATGACTGAAGAGAAAAACTGCTGCTTTACACCAATCCAGTTAAGGGTTTCTTTTTCTTCCTCCATGGTAGTTCTTCCATCATAATCATAGTCTTTATAATTATTGAAGGCATAAGAAAATTCTGAGTGAGACTGTTCCTGAGCTCTACCTTTTTCAAGGTTTCTTACGTTATAATCCCAGATAAAATCTGCTTTGTTATCAGAAGTAATTTTAGAAAGCCCCTGAGTTCTTACTTTAAAATCAAGGGTATATTTTGGTAATAATGTGTAAATGAATTGAATGACAGCACCATTATAATCTGCAGTTAAGGTTACAGCATTTCCATTAACAGCTGGTGAGAAAACTAAATCTTTAGTATTAACGATTTTCCCTGTTTTATCTTTAAACTGAAAACCGTAGTTTGAGTTATTCTTAGTGATAAGATAAAGCGGCTGATCTGCATTATCTGTTTTGTGGTTGTAGGCTTTATATTTTAAAAGTTCTACTTTGGAAACCTGTCCTCCTAAGCTTGAAAATTCAAGTTTCAATTCATTATTCCCAAGACTTGCTGTCTGAATGGCGTTAGGAGTTACATTTGGATTGATATTGCTTGCCTGAGTTTGCTTTACGGCATTTTTTGCCTGTTCCGTTTTCTGCTCCTGAGCTTTCAACTCCGCTTCTTTCGTTTGTTTGTTCTGGAAATAGAACATAAAACCGAAGAGAACAAGGCATAAAACCGCGAAACTAATCATTTGCTTCTTATCGATTCCGTTGTTTTGTTGCATTTTATTTTATATTAAAATTTTAAATTTAAAATGTACATACTGGTGTACGTAATTTGAGCTGACAAAAATACTGTTTTTTTATCAAAACTCTATGCTTTACGTTGTTACTATATAATAAACTCAAGCTGAGAATAATCAGCCTGAGTTTATGGGTAGACGTTTATGATAAAATTTTACCTTATTTCTTTTCGCAAGCTTTGATGAAAGCTCTGAATAGCGGATGCGGTGTCGCTACCGTACTTTTATATTCCGGGTGATACTGAACCCCTACATAGAACGGGTGATCAGGAAGTTCCAGCGCTTCTACCAAACCTGTTTCAGGGTTGGTACCTGTAGCAAGGAAACCATTCTTTTCAAATTCCTGAAGATAATCACTGTTGAATTCATAACGGTGACGGTGTCTTTCAGAGATATTTTTGTTTCCGTAGATATCGTATAATTTAGAACCGTTTTTCAATGAGCACTTCCATGCCCCAAGACGCATTGTTCCTCCTTTATCTACTACATTTTTCTGTTCTTCCATCAAAGAAATTACAGGATCTGGAGTAGCGGTATCAAATTCCATAGAGTTGGCTTTGGTATGTCCTAAAACATTTCTTGCAAATTCAATCGTCATAATCTGCATTCCTAAACAGATTCCCAACATTGGAATTTTATTTTCTCTTGCATATTTTGCGGTAAGAACTTTCCCTTCAATTCCTCTGTCTCCAAAACCTGGAGCTACAAGGATACCATTCACACCTTTCAGTGTATCTTTGATATTTTCTTCCGTAATATCCCCACTATATACCCATCTTACTTTTACTTCAGTTTCAAGGTCAGCACCTGCATGTTTGAATGCTTCAGCAATAGAGATATAAGAATCCTGAAGGGAAACATATTTTCCAACCAATGCAATCTCAACAGTTTTCTTAGGGTTCTGGAATTTTTTAAGGAAACTCTTCCAGTCTTTAAGATCAGCATCTTTATCACTTTTCAGATCCAGCTCTTTCAAAACTACATCATCGAAATTTTGCTTCTGAAGATACATTGGAACTTCATAGATCGTTTCAAGATCTTTACATTCGATAACATTATCCAAAGGAACGTTACAGAACTGAGCCAATTTTGCTCTCTGATCTTTAGGAATTTTATGTTCCGTTCTGCATACCAAAACATCAGCCATAATTCCGCTTTCCATCAGCTGACGAACGGAGTGCTGGGATGGTTTTGTTTTCAATTCTCCACTTGAAGCCAGATAAGGCAATAAAGTAAGGTGAATCACCATAGAATTGCTCTCTCCCAATTCCCATTTCAACTGGCGAACAGTTTCAATGTAGGGTAAAGATTCAATATCCCCTACAGTTCCTCCGATCTCAGTAATGATGATATCGTAGTTCTGTTTTGAAAGAATTTTAATTCTACGTTTGATTTCGTTAGTAATATGAGGAATTACCTGAACTGTTTTTCCAAGGAAGTCTCCTTTTCTTTCTTTTTCAATTACAGTCTGGTAGATTTTTCCTGTAGTAACGTTGTTGTTTTGGGATGTAGGAGCATCAAGATAACGCTCGTAGTGGCCTAAATCCAGATCCGTCTCTGCACCATCTTCAGTCACATAACACTCTCCGTGCTCATAAGGATTCAAAGTTCCTGGGTCGATATTGATATAAGGATCTAATTTTTGGATCGTTACATTAAAGCCGCGTGATTTTAGTAGAAGTCCCAGAGAAGCAGAAACGATTCCCTTTCCCAAAGATGAAGTTACACCTCCTGTCACAAAGATGTACTTTGTATTCTTTTTACTCATTAGATTAGGTTTGTGCAAAGTTAGGGGAAAAAGAAATACAAAGCAATCTTTTACATTTTGAAAATGATAAAACACCCCTCAAACAACTATAAAACCAGATAAAATTTTTTATTAATATTAATCTAAACAAATGAAACAAAGCTGCAACCAAAAAGATTTTCGCCTATCAACAAAAAAGGTTTTCCATTTGAGCGGAAAACCTTTTTATATTTTATATTCTGAATATTATTGTTTAGTCAGTTCAAAGTAAGCTGTTACTTCAACATCTTTCGCGATTCCGGCTCCTGACGGATCATATTTGATTCCATAATCCAGGCGATTTACGGTAAATTTGGTCTGGATCCCCATAATCTCTTTTCCGTCCTTATTTTTTGTAATTCCTCCAAACGTAAGCTGAGCAGTGATTTCTTTTTCCACGCCCTTCATCGTCAGTTTCCCTTTTACGATGTAATTATTGTTCTTATCTTTTGTAACGGAAGAACTCTTAAATTCAATCGTAGGATATTTGGTAACTTCGAAAAACTCTTCGCTGATAAGATGTCTGTCTCTCATGTCCACTCCTGTATTAATGGAAGGGACACTGATAGAAAAGCTCAAATCGGCATTATCCAGATTAGCACCACCAGTGGCTGCTTTTCCGTCAAATTTATCAAACCTTCCCTGCACAAAACTGATTCCCATGTGCTTGATATTAAAATTGATTGATGAATGCATCTGGTCTACCTGCCAGCTTCCCTGTGCAAAAGCAACAATACTTACAAGCGTAAATACGAAAGATAAAAATACTTTTTTCATTGTAATGATATTTTACATTAATATATTTTAATTGAATAAAGCTAAGATATGAAAGATATTCCTATCACAGACGTATTAGTTTTTTTATATTAACCCCATTTACATTCTGAAAAAAAAATGCTTTTTTATAACTTCGCAGTATGTCAAAACTGAAAACAGCATATTTCTGTCAAAACTGCGGAACCCAGTACCCTCAATGGCTGGGGCAATGTAAAAACTGTGGAGAGTGGAATACATTAGTGGAAGAGGTTGTGGAAAAACCTTCTCACAAAACGCCTCCCTTTTCGAAAACCAAACAACATGTTATCAATATTGTTGAAGTGGAAACGAGCGAAGAGCCTAGAATAAAAACACCTTCCGAAGAGCTGAACCGTGTTTTAGGAGGCGGCATCGTTTTGGGTTCTGTAACTTTGATTGGCGGTGAACCGGGAATCGGGAAATCTACCCTTCTGCTTCAGCTTGCTTTAAAAATGAAGAAAAAAATCTTCTATGTTTCCGGGGAAGAAAGTGCGTCTCAGATCAAAATGAGAGCAGACAGGCTTACAGATATTCAGAATCCGAACTGTTTTCTTTTTACTGAAACTTCACTGGAAAAAATCCTTCATGAAGCCAAAAAACTGGAGCCGGATTTCATGATCATCGATTCTATACAGACCCTGCAGTCTCAATTGATAGAAAGTTCTCCGGGAACAGTATCCCAAATCCGGGAATGCTCCAATGAGATCATCAAATATGCTAAAGAAAATAATACTCCGGTATTTCTTGTAGGCCACATCACCAAAGACGGACAGATTGCCGGACCAAAGGTTCTTGAGCACATGGTGGATGTCGTTCTGAATTTTGATGGGGACCGAAATCACCTGTTCAGATTACTAAGAGCTAATAAAAACCGTTTCGGGTCCACTTCAGAAATCGGAATTTATGAAATGATATCACAGGGATTAAAAGAGATTAAAAACCCTTCGGAAATACTGATTACCAAGAAGTTTGAGGAACTTTCAGGGAACTCCGTTGCAGTAACTCTGGAAGGAAACCGACCGATGCTTCTTGAAATACAGGCATTGGTAAGTACCGCCGTTTATGGTACTCCTCAAAGAAGCAGCACCGGTTTTGATTCCAAAAGACTGAATATGCTTTTGGCCGTACTGGAAAAAAGAGCAGGTTTTCAATTGGGAGCAAAAGACGTCTTCCTGAATATTACCGGAGGAATAAAGACAGACGATCCGGCACTGGATCTGGCGGTGATCGCTTCTGTTCTTTCGTCTAATGAAGACATTGCGATTTCCGAACATTACTGTTTTGCCGGAGAAATTGGTCTGAGTGGAGAAATACGTCCGGTAGCCCAGATTGAACAGAGAATTACTGAAGCGGAAAAATTGGGTTATGAAAAAATATTTGTTTCCAACCTTAATAAAATCCCGAAAAGAAAATTTGGAATCAAGATTGAAGAAGTGAGTAAAATTGAGGATTTTCACGAGAGGCTTTTTTAGGGTGAATGGTCAATTTTGCTGCGCAAGTCAATCGTCAATTGGAATGAAGATAAAAAAATTCACAAGCAAAGCGGATTTACTATAGGTAAAATTGTGAATGGTCAATTCTGCTTAGCAAGTCAATCGTCAATTGGAATAAGGATAAAAAATTCACAAGCGAAGCGGATTCACTATAAGTAAAATTGTGAATGGTTAATTTTGCTTCGCAAGTCAATAGTCAATTAATATCACGATAAAAATTCACAAGCGAAGCGAATTCACTTTTCACCTTTCACTATCCACATTTAATTCATACCTTTAAATTATGAATTATCTGGCTCATTCTTTTCTTTCTTTTACCGACGGGCAGATCGTGGGGCAATTTCTCGAAGATTTCATCCGCAACAGAGATCGTTTTTCTTTCCCGAAGGAAATTCAGGACGGAATTACCCTGCACAGAGCGATTGATACATTTACAGATTCTCATCCTGCTATTCACGAAGCCAAAAAAGTATTTGCTCCTTTGGTAAGACTATACGCCGGTGCATTTGTGGATGTGTCAATGGACCATTTTGTAGCCAGAGATCTTTCCCTGAATTCCCTGGCAGAATGGAAAGCACATTCTCTTCATGTTTACAGTGTTTTGAATGCCCATGAACAGTGGCTCCCTGAAAATTTTAAAAAGATGCTGGTTAAAATGGAACAGGATGACTGGCTTTATAATTACCGTGAAGACTGGGGGATTAAATTCAGTATTCAGAATGTACTGAATAAAGCCAAATATCTGGATAAGAATATTCCTGTTTTTGAAGCTTTTTTAAAAAATAAAGATCATCTTCAGCAGTGTTATGACGATTTTTTTCCTGATCTTCTTGCTCATGCAAAAGGGATCAGCACATTACTCCAGCTGGAAAATTAATAAACTTTAAATTTGTCTTATTGTTTAAAACGCAAAGATTAAATTAAGTTTTGTTATTATTAAGTGAGCTAAGAAGGCGACAAAGCCGCTGAAAAAGCTGCATGGATTTGGTACCGCTTAGAAAAAATCAACAAAGTTGATTCCTCCTTTGCTTCCTCAAAAATATAATATTATACGCTGAAATCTTTGCGTGAAATTACAATATATATTCTTAGAACTGTTTATAGAGATAACGGTTGGGATAGGTAAGTTTTTCACTGTTTCTTTGCCCGTTTACAATGATATGAACAATATTGATCTGATCATCAAAAAGGTTATACAAAAAACTGACTGCTGTTTCTACTTTTTTCGGAGTGGCCACCGGTTCTGATTCAAGAAAGATATCTACAGATTCCTGATCTTCTTCATAACCAATATAATTTACTTTTAAAAATTTGTTATCAGCCTTTAACCTGAAATATTCTGAACAATATTTTTGCAGGGCATCATTCAGTTTCGCCTTATATTTTTGGTCATTAAAATGAAAAGCACCTCCATATTTTTTACCCAGGCCATTTTCCATATCATCAAGAAAGAATCTTCCGGTCACTTCAAAGGTTCTGGATTTTGAATTATAATTGATTTCAACAGATCCTACATGGTATGGATGAACCGCATCACTGCTCATAAAGCTCTGAGAAATAATCGTCATCAAAAAAAGAAATCCCAAAAAAAACTTACCCGACATGAATTTTATTTTACAGCAAATATAAAAAAAGCAGCAGTTATACAACCGCTGCTTTTGATTATAATGGATTGATGAATTTATTGTTTCATTACTTTTTTCGTAATTTTTGTGTTATCATCCAATGCAATGGTAAACAGATACATTCCTCTCACCAGTTCTGAAACATCAATTTTACCGGAATTTTTATCTACATTGACCGTTTTAACCAATTTTCCTGAAGCATCATAAATAGTTACTGCTCCTTTAGAATATCTGCCTAACGATACATTTACAAAATCTTTTGCAGGATTCGGGGTGATGTTCACTTCTGAATTTATTTTAACATCTGCTGTTCCCAATGTTGTTCCTGTTTTTACAAAATATCCGCCAAAACCTGTTGTCTGGAAGCTCACTTCCCAATATTGGTAAGTATCATTCCAGATAATATCTGCAATATTTGGGGTAATTATTGTGGCAGTTCCTCCAAAAGAAGCTACGGTACCTGTAGTACTTGTTCCTGTATATTTTTCGATAAGAAGATTTGCTTTATTTGCAACATCAGCAGGTGAAGTAGGCAATTTCACTGCATTGCTCAGATTATAGGCATCGAAATCACTCTGTTTGAAATATAAGGTTACTTTACCGGTTGCTGTGGTAGTGTTTGCATCCGAATTGATTTCATATCTTCTTGCCACATAGTTGGGCTGTGCATTATCAACCCACACTTTGGCTGTTACATTTCCTGTTACGGTACTGGCTGTTTCTTTTTCTATTCTTGAGATAAGCTGGCAGGAATTTGTAAAATAATTGTAACCATTTGTCACCGTACCGGCTTTCGTCTGGTTGGAAGTTGCCAAATTCTTTACTTCGGCAACATTTTCGTAGACCACCGCTCTCATTTTAAGATCAAATGTTCTTGAGGTCCAGGTAGTACCGTCTGTAGAAGTCTTAGATCTGTTATTCACTACTGCATTTTCAGCTTTCATGGCAATCCTTCCTCCTAGTCCGTTTACGACAATATAAAATTCTTTTCCGGTTACCATTTGAATATTCAGATCTGAAAGGTTCACATAATTCCAGGTAAATCTTTGAACGTTATTAAGCCATGAAGTAATGGTTTTAGTCGCTATAATATCTCCGGGGTTTCCATTGGCATCCACTTTTCTGATTTGAATATCAACCGGAATATCCGAAGGAAGAGAAGTACCTGTTAAGAATGAAAAACCGCCCAGTTTTCCTGTCAATGTCGGCGTATATCTTACTGCCAGGGCAATATTATCAAAGTAATAATTTGATTCTGTATTGGCGATAATATAAGGTTCATCGTATCCTACAGTTTCAAAATTAGATTTTACACATCCTAATTCATCCGTAACTGCTTTGTAAATATCTAATTTCCCATATCCCCATCTCATATTGGGAACAGTTCCTGTTGCCCCATCCATTCTTGCATTGGAAGTAAGACGTGCTTTCACCTGGGCTGCTGTTAATGAAGGATTGGCCTGAAGCAGTAAGCCGACAGCTCCTGCTACCCCCGGTGAAGACATACTTGTTCCCTGGTTTTTTACATAATAATTGGTTCCGGCAATGATATCTGTTGAGCCAGGAGCAGAATCGGCTGATCGGGAAGAAATCACGTTCTGTCCTGAGCCTGCAATATCCGGTTTCTGGACACCATCTACTCTTGGTCCCTGTGCACTGAATGAAGATATAGATTCTTGCGGAGTAAGTGTAAAGTAGCCGCTTGCTCCACTGTACCAACTGGCTCTTCCCATATAAGAAGCTACCGTGATGGCGTTGGAAGCATTCCCCGGTGATCCTACAATATATTCATTATCCCCGTTTTGTAAGGTGGTTTGCACTCCCTGACTATACAGCCAGCCGTGGGCTGTGATCTGCTGGGATCCGTTGTTGGTAATTTCCAATGAATAATTCCCCTGAACATTGGTGGTTCCGGAGGTTCTGGTCACTACCAACTGTACATATCTTTTATTGTTGTCGTTACTCCAATAGTTGTACATGGTTGCGGTAAGACCTCCTCCTAATATAGTATGAGCGGTGTTTGTACTGATATTCTGTGTATACTGCTGTCCGTCCGGAGTGGTTAATTTTGCAGTAACGGGAGTATTGTCATTGGCATACATAATGAATGAGAATACTGAAGCTGCGGAAGTGTTGCTTGCTACGGTAAAGTTATAGGTCTGTGCCGCACCGGCTGCAATATCTACTTTTCTGTGAAGATTAGCTCCGTAATCGTTTCCAGCTGAAATCACAACAACTCTTCCCGCTCCTGAAGTGGTAAAACTATTCACTGCTACTTCATGGCTGGAGGTTCCGTCGTGGGCACTACTCTGACCACCGATACTCATATTAACGACAATGGGCTTATTAAGAGCCGTTGCTACGTTCTTGAAATACGTTAAAGCATTAATGGTATTGGTTGTGGGAAAAGACCCGTTACCACCTTTTACAAAAACAATATCTGCATCAGATGAGAATCCCTTATGTCTTTTATCGGCAAAGGCTGCACCATTCCCGGCTGCTGTACCTGAAACGTGGGTTCCGTGACCATTAATATCATTTTCACGAACAAAACCTGTTGGTGTTCCGTCCAGTTCATCTTCAATCTGCGCTCGGGTATATTCTACACCAGTAGAAAACCCTACCGGGGCGGTTTCTCCCGCCTGTGCAGTTAATGTCTGATCCCAAATGGAAACAATTCTGCTTTTGGTCTGATCATTGGCCTTTCTGAAATCCGGATGTTTCCAGTCGATTCCGCTGTCATAAATTCCTACCAGAACACCTGTTCCGTTATAAGCGGTGTTATTGAAAACTCCATCCTGCAAAAGGCTTGCTCCGGACTGAGCTCTGCTCACATCATTATGAAGCTCATCAAATTCCGGCGCCATTACAGAGGTTACATAAGGAAGCTGCATCAGTCTTTCAATATCTTCAATGGTAACCAAAGCTGTGGAGAAAGCCGGCAGCTGGCTCTGAATAATAAAACCGTCTGCTTTCAGTTTTTCCGGTTCCTTGGTATAAATAATACATGAATACATGGTTTGTGCTCCCTTTGAAGTCACTACCAGATGCTTGTCAAGTTTCATATCAGGACGTTCCAAATCCCTAACAGATCTTCCATTGGCAATATTTTCCTTATTTTTCAATAAAATATCAAACCGGGAGTCCAGTTTTTGTACCTGTCCGTAAAATGCATAGGAATATAATCCTAAAAAGGCTGCTGCAGCATTTCTGAGAAGCTTCGCTCCTCCGGGTGAAATGTTTACATTTGTAGAAAATAATTTTTTAATATCCATAATTCATTTTTAAGCAATACAATTATACAATTTTTATTCAACATATCAATAAGCCAAGGTATTAACAACAATCAAGCTTAAAAATTAAACCAAACAATAAAATCAACCATATTTTAACAATATATTCAAAATATAAATTTTTTTTAACCAAAATGCAGGATTTTCTTTTTTATTTAAACCTTGGATGGGAACACATTATTTCACTGGATGCCCTTGATCATCAGCTTTTTGTTCTGGCTTTAATTGCTGTTTATTCTTACAGTGACTGGAAAAAAATTCTGATTCTTGTTACGGCATTCACCATTGGACATTCCATTACATTAGCACTGAGTATTCTGGATATTTTCAGAGTTCCTTCTGACTGGGTGGAATTTTTAATTCCTTTAACCATTGTTCTGACCTCTCTGGATAATATTATCATGAAAAACCAGAAACAAACTCTGATGCGGGCCAATTATTATCTTGCACTGATCTTCGGCCTTGTTCATGGGATGGGATTTGCCAACACCGCAAGAGTAATGATTGCCAAAAGCCAGAGTATAGCCTTACCTTTGCTTGGCTTCAATATCGGGCTGGAACTTGGCCAGATTGTAATTGTTTTTGCTATTTTGATCGTCCTTTTCATTCTGCTCAATCTTTTTAAAGTGAATAAAAAAGACTGGATTTTATTTGTCTCTTCCGGTGTATTTGCTTTATCCCTAAAAATGACTTTGGAAAGAATTCCTTTTTAAAATTTAAATATTCATATTAATTCAACAGGTAATTACTATATTTGATCATCAAAAAATTATTTCGGTTATGAAACTAAAAGTCATTACACTTTCACTTTCTGTATTTGCATATACAGGTTTCACCGCACAAAATATTCAGAATAACCCAGGCAGCAATCATGGCAACAAATTTGAGCAGCTGGGCACTATTCTGCCAACACCCAACATTTACAGAACGGCATCAGGAGCTCCCGGTCACGGATACTGGCAGAACAGGGCCGACTACAATATCACCGCTTATCTGGATGAGGATAAAAGAAATCTGAAAGGTTCAGAAACGGTGACTTATTACAACAATTCTCCTGATGATCTGGATTATATCTGGCTTCAACTTGATGAAAATGAACATTCCAGCATTAGAAATGCCGGGTATGATACTTCATCTGTTCTTCACCCTTCAACAACAGACCAGCAGCTTAAAGTAACGGAACTTCCTGTTAAGGATAACGGGTATGGTGTAAGTCTTGAGAAAGTGACTGATGCTTCGGGTAGTCCTTTGAAATATACAGTCAACAAGACTATGATGCGTATTGATCTGCCCAAGGTTTTGAAAAAGGGCGAGAAATTCGTTTTCAAAGTAGACTGGAACTATAATATTCCCAACAGAATCAAAATGGGCGGCCGGGGCGGTTATGAAAATTTCCCAGAAGACGGCAACGACCTGTATACCATGGCACAATGGTATCCGAGAATGTGTGTGTATAGTGATTTCCAGGGCTGGCAGAACCACCAGTTTACCGGAAGAGGTGAATTTGCGCTGGTTTTCGGAGACTTTAAAGTTTCAATGAATGTTCCTTCCGATCATATTGTTGGCGGAACCGGAGAGTGTAAAAATTATGATCAGGTATTAACGTCTGATCAGCTGTCAAGATACAGAAAAGCTGAAAATGCTTCTGAACCTATTGAAATTGTAACTTTGGATGAAGCTAAGAAGGCGGAAAAAAATCATTCAAAACAAAGAAAAACATGGGTTTTTGAAGCGAAGGATGTACGTGACTTTGCCTGGACTTCTTCCCGAAAATTTGTATGGGACGGAATGCGTGTAACCATTCCTGAAAACAATAATAAAGTAATGGCCATGAGCTTTTATCCAAAGGAATCTTACGGTCTTTACAGAAAGTTTTCCACAAAAGCGGTTGCTCATACCATTAAAACCTATTCGGAATTTACAATTCCTTATCCATACCCTGTAGCCCAATCTGTAGAAGCATCCAGCGGAATGGAATATCCGATGATCTGTTTCAACTTCGGAAGAACCGAAAAGGACGGAACCTATTCTGAAGGAACCAAAAACGGAATGATTGGGGTGATTATTCATGAAGTAGGGCACAACTTTTTCCCAATGATTATCAATTCTGATGAAAGACAGTGGGCATGGATGGATGAAGGTCTGAACACCTTTACAGAATACCTTACAGAAGAAAAATGGGATAATAAGTTTCCTTCCAAAAGAGGACCGGCATGGACCATCGTAGATTATATGAAACTGCCGAAAGATCAGCTGGAGCCTATCATGAGCAACTCTGAAAATATTGTTCAGTATGGACCGAACGCGTATTCAAAACCTGCTACAGGATTGAATATTCTTCGTGAAACAATTATGGGAAGAGAGCTTTTCGACAAAGCTTTTAAAACGTATGCCAAAAGATGGGCTTTCAAACACCCTGAACCTGCAGATTTATTCCGTACCATGGAAGATGCCAGCGGTGAAGACCTGGACTGGTTCTGGAGAGGATGGTTTTACGGTACAGACCCTGTAGATATCGCTATTGATAAAGTAACGGTAGCCGTTCCTAATCTTGAGAGTAATCCTAAAGCTGCTGCTGAAATAAAATATCAGGTAGAAAAACCATTGGTCAACAATTTTGAAGATCTTTCAAAAATCAGAAACAGAGAAGATAAGAATATTAAATTCTATGTAGACGGCGATAAGGATGTTCAGGATTTCTATTACAAATATGACAGAGGCCAGGAAAAGGTAGATAATAATAAGCAATATAGCATCAAAACCGAAGCTGGTCTTCCTTTAGATGCTAAGGATAAAGAGAAATTCAAAAATATTACAGGATATCAGATCGATTTTGTCAACAAGGGCGGATTGGTAATGCCTATCATTCTTGAGTTCACGTTTGAAGACGGTTCAAAAGTATATGATAAATCTGCTGCACAGATCTGGAGGCTGAATGAACAAAAAGTTTCCAAGACCTATTATTTTGATAAGAAAGTGAAATCTATTCAGCTTGATCCCATGAGAGAAACTGCTGATATTGATACCACCAATAATTTCTGGAGCAGCACCGGAACAGGTACTGAAACTTCTAAATTCCAGCTTTTCAAACAAAAACAGGAAGGCGGGAATGTAAGAGGAGGCTCAACCGGAAAGGTTAATCCAATGCAGGCTGCAGGAAAAAGTTAAAACCAGGAAGTTGTAAACTTTAACAAATACAGCACTACTTCGTATTAAAAGATGATAAGAATTATTCTTTTTTTAATATGAAGTAGTGTTTTTTTTGCTTAAATGTGCCTATCCAAAAGTTCAGGAATCAATTGAACTTCTATACAATACCAACACCTGTTTTCCGTCTATAAAAAAATATAACAACCTGACTTAAAAAGCTTTATATTTGAACAAATATCAACATCAATGTCAAAAACCTGATTGACAATAAATGTTCAGGGTTCAAAAAAACAAAATATTACTTATGAAAAATGCCAAATTACTAAGCAGAGATGCTCAGAAAACCATCAATGGCGGGCTTGCTGCCAGACTCGTATGCTGCGAACGCGACGACAACGGAAAATGTACTTTATGGATCGGACCGGGACAAAATTGTCCTTAATCTGTAACCTGATAACAATTAAAATAAAGCCGGAGTTTTCCGGCTTTTCCTTTTTATATTCTCAAGCTCCGGATTTCGGATAAAAAAACATTAATAACTGATAATCAAAATTTTATTATAAAAATAATCAGCAAAAATATATCACATTATAAGGAAAAACAGTATCTTTGATGTACTTCTTTTACACCAAATGTCAAAATCCTGATTGACTTTAAATGCTCAGGATGTACAAACCAAAATATTTTTAACTATGAAAAATGCCAAAGTATTAAGCAGAGATGCTCAGAAATCTATCAATGGCGGAGCTGCAGGACGTTTTTGCTGCGAGTACAATTACAAAGGACAATGTATCCTGTGGATCGGTCCGGGGCAGTATTGTCCGTAAACCCGTTACCTGATAACAATTGAAGATAAAGCCGGAAATTTCCGGCTTTACTTTTTTAACTTAAATGTTCTTTTATATTCTTTTTATAGGTTCTCCCCAAAGGAAGCTCATCACCATTTTTCAGAAAAACATGACTGGAATTATACGAATTAATATGTTCGGACAATACAATATAAGACTTATGGATCCGGATAAATCCCAAATGCTGAAATTTCTCTTCAAAATTGGACATTCTCTCCAGGATCATATATTTTTTCAAAGGCGTCACCAAAACAATATATTCACCGAATCCCTGTATCCACAGAATATCTTTAAGGAAAACCTTGTTCATCACATAATTGGATTTGAACATAATAAAGTCTTCCTGCTGCCGGCTGCCGGCCGAACTTTTAAACTGAACAAAATCCCTTGCTTTATGGACTGCTTTTTTAAAGGTATCAAAATCCACAGGCTTGATAAGGTAATGAACGACATCCAGCTCAAAGGCTTTCACGGCATACTTTGTTTCCAGGGTAAGAAAAATACACAACGGCGGATCAGGAAGCTGCTGCAAAAGCTCTACTCCATTGATTCCAGGCATATTGATATCAAAAACAACCAGATCTGCTTTATGGGTCTTCAGAAATGCAAGCGCTTCCTCCGGTTTCTGAAATGAAGCCAGCAGATCCACTCCTTCAAGCTGATCACAATATTGTTTTACAAGCTGTAATGCAGGATATTCATCATCTACATTAACGATAGTCAGGTTAGCCATTGATAATAATTGTTAAAGCAATTTTATACTGATCATTTTCTTTCGGGCCGGAATAAAATTCATACTGATCAGGATAAAATTTTTCCAATATATGAATAATGGCTTCATTTCCCAACCCGTGATAATCAGATTCAGCGACAAGAGTTCTATCTTTCCCGACAGAATTTATAATTTCAAAATACAGTTCAAAGCGCTCAATATGACAGAATAATTTTATAAAAGCGTGAGCATCTTCCCCTATTGCTGAATGTTTTAAAGCATTTTCAAATAATGTAAGAAGTATAGCGGACGGAATTTCAGCAATTTCAAATTCTTCCTGATCTTCAATATCCATGACAATATCCAGCTGATCATTATATTTAAGCTGATACAAAGCAGCAAGTGCCTTCAGGGAAGAAAATTCCTGAGAAACGGTTACTTTTTCTTTTCCGCTGTCATAAATAATATATTTCAAAAGCTTGCTCAACTGCAAAATAGAATCCGATGTCTTCTCCGAATGGGTAACACTGTTGGCATAGATATTATTGAGGGTATTCAGCAAAAAATGAGGGTTCAGTTTAGACTTCAGCAAATCAAGATAAAGCTGGTCTTTTTCTTCTCCAAGGCTGATCACATCCTGTTCTATTAAAAATTTGTCTTTGGTAATTCCCAAAAAAGAACCCACCAGAATGATGATTCCCTGTGAGATGTACACGTTATACAAAAACCCGACGTGATAGCCTTTTCCACTGAAATCCATCTGAAAAACGGCAGGTTCCCAAAGAATTCTGAAAAGACTGGACCCCAGAAAGAGGATCAAAGCATAGAGGATAAACTCCGGGTATTTATTGGACAAATAGAACCGGGGAACCAGATAATAGTACACCAGATAGTAAATTCCCACATTGAAAATGGTGTTCAAAATAATGCTTATTACCAACTGAGTTGAGTCCAGGAAGTAGTTTTCGGTGAAATAAGTCATCAAAATGAAGATAAAAAGGAAAAAAATGTGCTGAAACCTCAACAAAAATTTCCAACGGTATTTCATAAGGCTTTCCAGAATCTTACCACTAAATAAAATCCTGATAATCAATAATATAAAAATAAAATTAATGATTAAAAACATAGTCCATACCTTATTTTGAAACGCCTCAAATATAAATATCTTTTTGTCTCAAAATGCAGTTCGTTGAGAAAAACTGTCATTGATTGAAAAATTCCAGAGCCGCTCTTTCTAATAAATATATTTGAAAAAGTACAATATTAACCCAATATTATATGAAAATCAATATAAAATTAACCCTTATTTTATCATTATGCTTATTCAACGGACTTTATAGCCAGAGTAAAGATAATTACAATATGTGGTTTCAGTACCTGATGTCGGCAAAACTTACCGATAAAAGTACTTTAACTGCACTTACCCAGTACCGTTCCTTCGATCTGGCTTATGACACAAGACTTTTTCTGGTAAATGCTTATGTAGATTATGAAGTAGCTGAAAATATAAGACCTGCAGCAGGAGCTATGTTTCTGATCCTCGAATCTTACAATGCCGACGATTCTAAAAAGATAAGATATGAAAAAAGACCTTTCCAACAGGTAACTGCGGAGTATTTCATCGGCAGAACCTCCATCTCCAACCGTCTCAGAGTGGAAGAGCGTTTTCTCAGCAACCCCGATGAATTTGAGGTAAGACTCCGGTATCTGATCTCTGTCCGCATTCCTTTCAACAAAAAAGGAGAAAAAGAAAAACTCTACGGTATTCTTAAAAATGAAATAAGAATGAATATGGATAAAGCAGAACCTTTCGACAGCAATCGTATTACCGCAGGCCTTGGAATAAAAGTGGGTAAAAATTCTGCTCTGGAACTGGCCTTTATCAATCAGATGGAAACCGGAAAAACAAGCAATTACGGATTTATAGGCTTCAGAAACAGTTTTGACTGGAGAAAAAAGAAACAACAATAACCTCATTAATATTTATAGATAACTATGCTTACATTTCTTGGTTTTTTAATGATTTTCATCTTCATGATCCTGATCATGAACAAAAAGATGACCCCGCTTACGGCCTTGGTCATTGTGCCGGTAACTATAGCCCTTTTTGCAGGCTTTGGTCCTCAGTTGGGAGACATGATGAAAAACGGTGTCAAAGAAATAGCTCTGACCGGTGTTATGCTGATCTTTGCGATCCTTTATTTCAGTTTAATGATAGACACGGGACTTTTTGAACCGTTAGTGAATATAATTTTAAAAGCAGTTGGAGACAATCCCATCAAAACAACAATAGGAACTGCTGTTCTTACAGCATTGGTTTCATTGGATGGTGATGGCTCATCCACCTACTTAATTGTCGTGGCCGCTATGCTTCCGTTGTATAAAAAACAAGGGATGAATCCGCTGATTCTTACCTGTATTATTATGCTTGCCGGGCAGATTATGAATATTCTTCCCTGGGGAGGACCAACAGCAAGGGTAATGAGTTCCCTGAAACTTGGCCATACTGAAATATTTGTGCCTATGATTCCTATTATGGTTATAGGTATCCTGTGGGTTATATTTGTTGCCTATATTTTGGGCAGAAGGGAAAAAATACGAATTGCAAAACATGGTAAATTTACACGCTACAACAGCAATGATATTATTGGTGAAGCAGATCCTGCACTTCGCCGCCCGAAACTGATTCTGATCAATCTTGCTCTTACCATTACCCTTTTGGTAGTCATGATTCTTGATATTGTTCCTTTAGGGATTGCCTTTATGATTGCTTTCTGTATCGCTTCCATCATCAATTATCCCAAATTAAAGGACCAGCAGAAAATCATTTCCAAACATGCAGGAAATGCCCTATCAGTGGCCGGAATGATCTTTGGAGCCGGAATTTTTACAGGAATCCTGAACGGATCGGGTATTATGCAGGCAATGGGAAACAGTATGATAGAAATAGTTCCTAAGAGCTGGGGCGGTTATATGAATATTGTGACAGCCTTATTCAGTATACCGTTTACTTTTTTCCTATCCAATGATGCCTACTACTTTGGAATATTGCCTATTATCGTTGCTACCGGTCATCAATTGGGAATTTCACCGGAAATATTGGGAAGAGCAAGTCTTATCGGGCAGGGTTCTCACCTTCTCAGTCCATTGGTTCCGTCTACTTATCTGTTGGTATCGCTGGCGGGTGTGGAGTTTTCAGATCATTTGAAATATACATTAAAGTGGGCCTTAGGATCATCAGTCATCATGTTGCTGAGTGCATTGATTCTTGGTATTATATAAGGTTATATCTTTGAATTTCGTAATCTTATTATCTATAAAAAAGTGAATGATGAAAACTGTTAAGCAAAAAACATTTACAGACTCCTATTTAAGAAACCTTACCCTGTATGTTTTCACGGCTATTATCTGTGGCGCATTAACGGGTTATTATTTTCCGGAAGTCGGTAAACAGCTGGAAAAGGTAAGCAGTTACTTTTTTATGCTTCTTGAAGTGTTGATCATTCCTGTTATTTTCATTGCGGTGACCTATGGCGTAAGCTATATTTTCAGCACTAAAAATGCTTTTAAAATTGTAATCCAGATGGTTCTGTATTTTTTAATCATCACTTCCATAAGCATTGTATTGGGAATCGGGTCCGGTCTTCTCTTAAAGCCGGGAGCCAACACGGGAATTATTATTTCTTCGCACAAGGCACTTCCGGAAAGATTTTTAACAACGACCAACAACCCACTGCATATCAGCAACTATGTGCTTTTTCTTTTCATATCCATATCCGCGGGAGTCGTGATTGGTATTTCGAAGAAGAGAAATAACATCTTTAAAGCTTTAGACGCAGGAAGAAATCTGTTTTTCAGGCTCATCAAATATGTGTACCTGTTTCTACCAATAGTCATTTTCTGTAACATCGCTTATGGCATTTCGGTATATGGAATCAATACTTTGCTGCCCTTAAGTAAAATTGTGGCCACCGTATATCTTACCAGTGTATTTTTTATTTTCGGAATATTAGGGATTGTAACGGCTTACTTTAAAATTAATCTTTGGGATTTTTTAATCAGTATTAAAGAAGAAATTATTCTGGTAGTAGCCACTTCTTCTTCCAAGATGGCATTCCCCATGATTTTTGACAAAATGGAATCTCAGGGTTATGACCGGAAAATTCTTCGTCTTATTATTCCTCTCGGGTACAATTTTAATCTGGCGGGAGCCTGCATTTATCTTTCAATATCGTGTATTTTCCTCGTTCAGCTTTACAATATTTCCCTTACGCCAATGGATTATTTCTGGCTTTTTATCACGATTTCCATTGCTTCCAAAACAGCTTCGGGAGTACCGGGATCAGGTTTTCTTGCGCTGATGTTTACCCTAAGCAGGTTTGGAAAAATTCCCACCACAGATCTTGCATTGCTGTACAGTGTAGACCGCTTTATGAACGAAGCCAGATCTGTCACCAATTTCATCGGCATTTCAGTTTCCGCTGCCATTATTTCAAAACTTAATCAAAATTCTATTTCCTTAAAAAATGATGTTTCCTGATTTTACACACCTTCTCAATGACATATTAGAAAACCCTGCAAAATCGATAGCCATTATCGGCAATCTGATCCTTATCGAAAGCCTTCTCTCCGTAGACAATGCGGCCGTATTGGCAACCATCGTCATGGACCTGCCCGAAAATCAAAGAAAAAAAGCTCTGAAATACGGAATCCTTGGAGCTTATGTATTTCGCGGGCTTGCTCTTATTTTCGCCTCCGTACTCATTTCCGTGTGGTGGCTGAAACCACTGGGAGGATTATACCTGATCTATATTTCCTTTGACTGGTTTGTCAAAAAAATAAAAAACACAAATGATGAAGAAAATCCTGAGGAAAACCCCAACAAAGAATCCAGCTGGCTGTATAAAAATTCAATCGGGCTACTTGGGCAGTTCTGGGCAACGGTTGCTATTGTAGAAGTAATGGATCTTGCCTTTTCTATTGATAATGTTTTTGCTGCCGTAGCATTTTCAGATAATTTACTTCTGATTACATTGGGGGTTTTTATTGGAATTTTAGCGATGAGATTTATTGCACAGTGGTTTGTCCGTTTGATGCAGGTATTTCCTTTCCTGGAAACTGCAGCTTTTATTGTCATTGCTATTTTAGGAATTAAACTAAGTTTGTCACTATTTGAGCACTTCTACCCTGCTACGGTATTCGCTCAGTTTTTAGCCAGCCATACCATGGAAATTTTAGTTTCCGCCATTACCGTTCTGTTGTTTGTAGTACCGGTAGCAACCAGTTATCTTTTGGGATTTCCGGCCCGCAAAAAATAATTTTTCTGCCAAATTTTCACATTCGGAAATAAAAATCTGCCATTTCATCCATCAGCGTCTCATGGCATACATTTAGAGAATTACAACACAGAAATAATTAAAAAATTAAATATATTATGTCAGTAAACTTTAAACCATTGGCAGACAGAGTTCTGGTAGAGCCAATCGCAGCAGAAACTAAAACAGCTTCAGGAATCATTATCCCGGACACTGCAAAGGAAAAGCCGCAAGAAGGTACTGTAGTAGCAGTAGGTCCTGGTAAAAAAGACGAGCCTACAACGGTTCAGGTAGGTGACAAAGTACTTTATGGTAAATATTCAGGTTCTGAATTGAAGTTGGAAGGTAAAGATTATTTGATCGTAAGAGAAGCTGATTTATTGGGAATCATCGGGTAAGCTTCTTGCTATTGGCTTCTGGCAAATGGCTTTTTTTCTACATGAAAATTAATGTATGAGAGATTTTAAAAAGTTTGAAGTATGGCAATTAAGTCATCAGCTGACATTGAAAATTTATACTTCAACCAGAAGTTTTCCAAAAGAGGAAATTTTTGGACTCACCTCTCAAATCAGAAGATCATTTGCATCTATTGGATATAATATCTCAGAAGGAAGCGGCAGAAATTCAGATAAAGAATTTGCCAATTTCATCAATATTGCTCTGGGATCATCCAATGAAGCCGAAAACCAATTAATTCTCGCCAAAGATTTAGGATACATTCATGACAATGATTATCACAATCTTTTGGAAGAGTTGACAACATTAAAAAAGAAGCTTGTCACTTTGTGGAACAGGCTCAATGGAAATTAAAAATTAAAGTTAAACACGCGAATTGCAAAAGCTAAAAGCAAAAAGCAAGTCGCCAAAAGCTAAACAAACATGGCAAAAGAAATAAAATTCGATATTGAATCAAGAGACGCTCTAAAAAGAGGGGTTGATGCATTAGCAAATGCAGTAAAAGTAACTTTAGGTCCTAAAGGAAGAAACGTAGTAATCGAAAAATCTTTCGGTGCTCCACACGTAACTAAGGATGGTGTTTCTGTAGCAAAAGAAATCGAACTTGAAGATAAGGTAGAAAACATGGGAGCTCAGATGGTAAAAGAAGTAGCTTCCAAAACCAATGATATCGCAGGAGACGGTACTACTACCGCTACTGTATTGGCACAGGCTATCGTAAGAGAAGGTCTTAAGAACGTAGCGGCTGGTGCTAACCCTATGGATCTTAAAAGAGGGATCGACAAAGCGGTAACTGCTGTTGTTGAAAACCTTAAATCTCAATCTCAGGAGGTTGGAGATTCTTCAGAAAAAATCAAGCAGGTTGCTTCTATCTCTGCTAACAACGACGATACCATCGGTTCTCTAATCGCTGAAGCGTTCGGAAAAGTAGGTAAAGAAGGAGTAATCACTGTAGAAGAGGCTAAAGGTACTGATACAACCGTAGATGTTGTAGAAGGTATGCAGTTCGACAGAGGATACCAGTCACCTTACTTCGTGACGAATCCTGAGAAAATGTTAGCTGAACTTGAAAACCCATATATCCTTTTAGTAGAGAAGAAAATCTCTTCCATGAAAGAATTGTTACCTGTTCTTGAGCCAATTGCACAAGGTGGTAAGTCTCTATTAATCATCTCTGAAGAAGTTGAAGGGGAAGCTTTAGCTACTTTGGTAGTAAACAAATTAAGAGGTTCTCTTAAAATTGCTGCTGTAAAAGCCCCAGGATTCGGAGACAGAAGAAAAGCAATGTTAGAAGATATCGCGATCCTTACAGGTGGACAGGTGATCTCTGAAGAGCAAGGTTTCACAATGGAAAACATCTCTTTAGATATGCTTGGAACTGCTGAGAAAGTAACGATCGACAAAGACAACACAACGGTTGTAAACGGTGGTGGTGACGAAGCGAAAATCAAAGGAAGAGTAGCTCAGATCAAAGCTCAGATGGAAACTACAACTTCTGACTACGACAGAGAAAAACTTCAGGAAAGATTAGCTAAGTTAGCTGGTGGGGTTGCTGTTCTTTACGTAGGAGCTGCTTCTGAAGTAGAAATGAAAGAGAAAAAAGACAGAGTAGATGATGCACTTCACGCTACAAGAGCAGCTGTTGAAGAAGGTATCGTTGCCGGTGGTGGTGTTGCTTTAGTAAGAGCCATCTCTGCACTTGACAATCTTTCAGGATCTAACGCTGACGAAACTACAGGGATCAAAATCGTGAAAAGAGCGATCGAAGAGCCATTAAGACAAATCGTTGCCAACGCAGGTGGTGAAGGTTCTGTAATCGTTGCTAAAGTAGCAGAAGGATCAGGAGACTTCGGATACAACGCGAAAACTGACGAGTATGTTCACATGCTTGAAGCAGGAATCATTGACCCAACTAAAGTAACAAGAGTTGCCCTTGAAAATGCAGCTTCTGTATCTGGAATGCTTTTAACAACTGAATGTGTAATCACTGAAGTAAAGAGCGCTGAACCAGCTATGCCAATGGGTAGTGGAATGCCAGGAATGATGTAACAGCGTGTCGCTAAGACAATTAATATACTAACCGCTCTGCTTTTGTAGGGCGGTTTTTTTTGTGGAATATGGTTTCCCGTAATATAATAATACTTTAATAAATTAATTTAGATTATGAAATAAACAAAAGTTTAAAGTCTAAAGAATTGTGTAGATTTGAATAATAACCATGATTTATGAAAGAAAAAAAAACTGTTTATCAGTTAGAAGAAATTTTTACACCAAGTCAACCCGCAGATATAACATTTGTTGAAAGAAATGAAATAAATAGAAGACTTGACAGAGCTTTGAAAACTCCAGGGAAACAAATAATATTGTATGGCTATTCAGGCGTAGGTAAAACGACTCTCTTAGCTAACAAACTGAAAGAATCCGAATTAAAATATATCAAAACGAATTGTATTACAGGAATGACAATAAATGATATTATTTTGGATGCATTTAATCAACTAGATATCTATTACCCAGTAGAGAAAAGTAAAACTAAATCTAATGGTGGTGGTATTGATTTAAATCTATCATTCTGGATAATTAAAGCAGGTTTAAAAGATGAGAATAAATCTGAAACGAAGATTTCTCAAAAACGAGCTGTAGAACTTCCAATAACTCCTCAGAATTTAGCAAAATATATAGGAGCGAAGGAATTATGTTGGGTTATAGAAGATTTTCATAAGATTGAAGAGAGTCAGAAAACTCAAATGGCACAAATTATGAAAGTTTTCATGGATTCTTCTATAGAATATAAAAAATTAAAAATAATAGCTTTAGGTGCTGTCAACTCGGCACGTGAGGTAGTTCAATATGATCCTGAAATGCGAAATCGTATTGCAGAATTAGAAGTACCACTAATGGATATACCGAACTTAAAAAGAATCATTTCTAATGGAGAAAAGTACCTAAACATTGACTTTGATGATGCAATAAAAAATAGAATAAGTACATATTCAAGTGGCTTACCTGCTGTAACGCATAATTTATGCTTAATTATGTGTGAACTTAATAATATTAGAGAATCCCAAGCTATAAGAAAGAAAATACTATCAACATCTTTTAATGAGGCAATGGAAGAGTTTTTAGAAGAAAACTCGGATTCATTCAAAATTATTTATGAACATGCCACCAAAATAATTCACAAAAGAAAAAATGAAAATCCTCTTGATTTGTTACATGCAATTATACAAGTAAACAAAGAAAACTTCTCAATTTCGGAAATTAAAGAAATTATTCAAACAATTAATTCTTCATATATAGGAAATAATTTAAAAAAATATATAGATGAATTTTGCTCTCCAATCAGGTCTGAAATTCTAAGATTCAATGAAAACTCAAATAGATATTACTTTTCAAATCCTTTTATAAAAGCTTATATTCAATGCGTCTTGAAAAAAGATGTAAATGTTGATAATAATAGTTTTAAATCCGAAGACTTCAGAGAAGAATTTAAAAATATCCTTAAAATAGAACTTAGTTTAGCTAAAAAAGCATTTATACTAGATTTTGGAGATGAATTTGGAAATTTTGAAGATTTTTAAATAACTACCACACAATGATTGTATTAGTTTTATATATTCTAAGTTATTTACCTATATTAAAAATGTTACTAAAGCTTTAAATACAAAATTATTATGAAAACAAATTTATTAGAGTTCATTGAATACCATAAAATTGACAAAAGTGATATAATGGATGCAAAAGGTCTCAGTATTTCTGAGATAAAAGATGAAATGAAAATCAATGATATATTATTTGCTTATAATACTACACCTTGTGGAAATGCAGGTCATACTGTAAGAGATAGACATTCACATTGCATAGTTTGTAATACTGCACACATTGCTTTTATGAAAAGAACCAAAGCAACCGGCTATGTTTATATAGCTGGTAGTATTATAAAAAACTATATTAAAATAGGAATGACAACAGAAGATCCAATTAAAAGAATAGGAAAATTAAATTCTAGAAAAGTTGGAAATACTAATGATTGGATTGTTATAAAAGCTATTAAATGTGATCATGCAAATATGGTTGAAATTGATATTCAAAAAGCACTCCAGAAATATAAAGTTGAAGGGGAATATTATGGAGATGAATCTATTGAATCTGTAGAAATTTTTAGATGTAAATATAATAAAGCCTTAGAAACTGTTGAAAATTATTTCAGAGATAAACAGATTAATAAAAAAGAAGAGAAAACATATTTGTTTAATATTGAAAAATATAATAATTTCAGGAACATTGTAAATCCAAAATATTTATAATAAATCTAATTCCAAAAAGTTTCTAACGTTGCTCTAATAAATAAGCCACAATCGCTCAATATTTTGAACAGCTTATTTTTTAATAATCCGTAAATTTATACTTACAGATATTTATAATTATGTCAATCTTTGAATATGATCATTTTGATAGCCCATTAAAAGTTGGTGATAATAATCCTCATAGGCAAAAATGTGTTTTTTGTCAAAATGAATTAGAAGTATTTTTAATAGATGACTATTGGGATGTAAATTTAAAAGAAATTTATAGTTTTCATCAATTAGGAAAGAGCTGGTGTTATGAAGAAGGAATGGATGAAGAAATGTGGGAGCTTGATCTTTCTAAGTATTCGTGTGAAGCATACTTTCATCACTGTAATAAGTGTGGCTGGTGGAGAATATTAAAGGATGTGACTGTCAGTGCTAAAGTATCGCAGCTATGGCAATTTTTCTATGGTACTGCAGGCCTATTGAAAAGATTAGATTTACACAATATTGATGTTCCCATCAATGAAGTTTCAAAATATCTTCTAGCTAAATATGAAGCAAGATTTAGTCTACACCCAAAATTATTTGAAGATGTAACAGGACAAGTTTTTAAAAATCTCGGATATGATACAATTGTAACTGGTTATTCAAATGATGGAGGAATTGATGTCATTCTAGAAAAGGAAGGAAAGCAAATTGGTGTCCAAGTTAAGAGATACAAGAATAAAATAAAGGTTGATCAAATAAGAGAGTTAATAGGTGCTCTTTTTCTTTCTGGTATATCAAAAGGTATTTTTGTTACTACATCAGATTTTCAAAGTGGAGCAAGTAAAACAGTTAAAAAATCACATGATAGAGGTATGCCTATTGAACTTATAAACTCTAAAAGATTTTATGATATTTTAAAGTTAACTACTGAATCTAAAATTGACAAAGAAAATATTCGAAATAAACTTGAATCAGCTTTAAAAAATAAATTATATAGTTACAATTGGGAAAATCCTATGAATAGTATTTAAAAGGTTACACTTACCATCTAAAATACCCCCACTTCCCCATTTCCTATCCCCCAACTTTTACTTATATTTGTTTCTATAACGTACACAAATATGCAAAACAAAAAAATACATCAGGGGAGAAATATCAAGCGTTTTCGGGAGATGTTGGGCATCAAGCAGGAGGCTTTGGCTTTTGATCTTGGTGAGGACTGGAACCAGAAGAAGATTTCACTTTTGGAGCAGAAAGAAACCATTGAAGATCCTTTGCTGAAAAGGATTTCTGAGGTATTGAAAATTCCTGTGGAAGCTTTCCAGAATTTTGATGAGGAAGAAGCTGTAAATGTAATTGCCAATACTTTTGGCGATCACAGTATTGGATATCAGAAAAATGATAATCCTATTTTCAATCCTATTGAACAAGTGTTAAAACTACACGAAGAAAAAATTGCGCTGTACGAAAGAATGCTGAAAGAAAAAGATGAAATGATGGCCAAATTGGAGCAATTAATTCAGAAATAATAACAGCTCCTTCGCTTCAAAGTGTGATAATTAAACTGACAGAGAGGGATTTCATTTGCAAAACATCTAATATTTATGGAAAGTAATAATTCACGAAATACAAATTCAGGAGTTGATATAATTGGCTTAGGAAAAACAGCAGAAGCAATTCCGAAAGAAGTTTATGTTGAAGCAACAAGAGGTTTAATAAGTACCTTCAATGATATTGTATCGCCTTTGACTCAAACTACCAGTGGAATCGGAAGATATATTAGACAAAAGTTTGATAATATGGTTGAAGTTGAAAAAGCAATTGGAGCACTTACTTTACAAAATGCAATAGAGAAAGCAAAAAAACAGGGAGACCTCTGCACTCCAAAACACCTAAAAAGCTTCATTAATTCTTTTGAAGAAGCATCAAAAGAAACAGATGATACTTTACATAATATGTGGAAAAATATCATAGCAAGCCAAATAAGTGAAAGTGAATTTCATCCGAGATATGTTAATATTTTATCTAATTTAACTTCTAATGAAGCAAAATTACTTTTAAGCTTAAATACTATTCAAAATCTGGGAAAAGATTATAGCTCTTATTTGGGTTCTCCAAGGGATGGATTTATGCACTTTGTACTAAAAAACCATGAATTAAATTTACATAAATGGACATATTCTTGTAATGTTCTTTTAGAATTTGAATTAGCAAATGTTATGGCTCCTAACTCAGGGATTTATAATATTGAAGATAAAGTTACTATCTTGTATTTAACTAATTCAGGAAAAAGGTTTTTAGAAATTGTAAAAAATTAAATTTCCAATACTCTCGCTACTTAAAGTCTCTCGACTTGTACCAATAAAAAATAAATCCGAAGCATTCCGAGATCCGATCCGTAAAATCTCCCGACTTTGCGTAAAAAAGTAATAATCTAAAGTCAGGAGACTTCGGATAGCGAGGCACTTTATGATGAATTGGGAAAATACCAAGAAGCAAAAGTTTTATACGACAAAGTATATGAAAATACAGTAAATATACAGTATAGATTATATTCGGAAATGGATTTGAAAAAGATAGAATAATGATTACATGATTCAGAAATAAAAATTGGTCATAATTATCAAAACGACGAAAGGATTCTTGCAGCAACGGGGATATTCAGCAGCCTCTAAAAAAACAAAGAAACCCGAAGTCCAGACTTCGGGTTTCTTATACGTATATAATCTCCAATTACTCTGAATTTGGAAAATGTAAGGTATTCAGTATAAATGGGCATTTAAAGTGAATACTGGGCCATTTAATACTGCTGTAATAAATACTTTAAAATATCTGTAGTAGTTACAATACCTTTTAGGTCACCATTTTCTACCACCGGAACAGAATGAAAACTGTGTTCGGATAAAATCTCTGCCACTTCTTTTATGGTGGTCTCAGGATTTACAGTGAGAGGAGCTTTTGTCATCACCTGCGAAATAGTAAATACGTCGTATACCACTGCTGACACAGGAATATCTTCCGCATCATCCGATTGTTCTACATCCGCATAGCTGATTTTTAATAAATCACTATAACTTAATACGCCTAATAACTTTTGATTTTCTACAACCGGAATATGCCTGATTTTATTTTTTTTAAATAAATTTTCAGCCTCATACAATGATTGTGTAAGATTGAGTGTAATCAGGTCTTTAGTCATAATTTGGGAAATTGGAACTCTTTGTTTCATAGCATTTTTGTTTAGATTATTGTGAAGATTTACAATGAAAAACGAACCTTAAATCCCTTTTTCATACTCAAAGTTAGCGAAGAAACACCTGCCTCATCATACCATTGCAGCTGATATTTATCAATTTTCCCTGCTGTATGACATGTAAAATATCATGGGTTCATTTTGGGGAATTTTTAAAGATTTTTTTAAATTTAATACATAATTTTCAGGACTTTACCCCCAAAAAAACAATCGGTTCTTCGTATCCCGCTCCGCAAAGTCTCCCGACTTTGCGGAAAAAAATAAAGCACCTCTACCCTCTTCTATAAATCCTTCAGCCTTTATTACAGGTCCTCCAGCCACTTCATGAAGTATCTCCAGCCCCTTCCATAAGTCCTTACAGCCCCTTGGGTAAGGAGGTATCTCCCCTTCATAACGGCCTTTACCCCCTTATGCAACCCCCTATAACCACTTCATAAAGCCCCTCTCCCCCCTTCCATAAGTCCCTTTACCCCCTTGGATAAGGGGCTATACCCCCTTCATGAACCCCCTCTATCCCCTTAGGTAAGGGGGTAGCGAGACCTGACGAAATATAAAGTGTGATTGAAATCGACCATTTTTTAGAAAAATAACCTCATGCTTGTCTGAATAAAGTAATTTTAAAATTCTCTTCAACTTTTTCCTATCTTTAAACCATGATTATCCTATCAAAGTCCGGTACTAAAAATAAATCCGGACTTCAATAAAGAAAATCAGATAAAACAAACACACTAAACCTCATACCATTGAAAACAAAATTATTATTCCTTTCATTTTTGGGCTCACTGCTCGCCCATGCACAAACACTTCAATTTAAAACGCTCGCCAATATGTCTGCAGGAAGAGGAGCCCTATCCAGTGTCATTGTAGATGATAATATCTATGTGAGCAACGGATATCAGGAAAGCGGAGGTATGGCCAATTATATTGAAAAATACAATATTACAGACAACAAATGGAGTGTTCTCAATGCAACTATAAGTCCTAAAAAATTTGCTAATTCGGAGACGTATAATAATAAAATGTATATTTTTAACGGTTGGGGAAACAGCCATCTTGAAATTGTAGATCTTGAAACCCTGAAAGTAACAAAGGGTGCTGTGAACCGTTCGTATACAGGAAATGCAGGTTCTGCCATCCATAACGGGAAAATATATGTGTTCGGCGGAAGCGGACTCAACGGCGCTGCAACCACTGCATTTTCCAACAGATTCCAATATTATGATATTACTTCAGATACCTGGCATCCCTTACCGGATATGCCCACCGCCAGAGAAGCAAAGGGAAAAATTGTGAATGACAAATTGTATGTCATTGGCGGTTTCAACGGTACCTCATCCCGCCTGATCAATATCTACGACATCAATACCAATCGCTGGACCGATCAGATTACGATGCCAGCCGGGATATCAGGACATTCATTAGCGGTATCCGGTGATAAGATTTTCATTGCAGGAGGTTACAATAATCAGACGTTTCTGGCTTATTTCGATACAAAAACCAATAAATTCCATCAGCTGTCATCCAATATGATTCCCAGAAGACACGCTGCAACGGAAGTTTATAACAATAAATTATACATCATCGGCGGAAGTACAACGTCAGTA
This sequence comes from Chryseobacterium sp. X308, assembly GCF_020733145.1. Lineage (NCBI taxonomy): Bacteria > Pseudomonadati > Bacteroidota > Flavobacteriia > Flavobacteriales > Weeksellaceae > Chryseobacterium > Chryseobacterium sp. X308. The sequence goes on along the minus strand of NZ_JAJFZH010000013.1, from coordinate 75,321 downwards.
ACCAAATCAGCTATTAAAAGTACACAAGCAGCTGATATTTCTGAAAGTGTCCTTTCTTCCAATACAGCCAATGAAGACCGTGAGACCACAACAAGAGTCTATACCAATGCATCCAGAGATGGTTTTATCATCAGCAATAAAAATAACAGCAATCAGTTTGAATTTACCGTCTACTCTTTAGATGGACAAGTGATCAACAGGGGCTTTGCCTATTATAACAGAAATATTGACTTATCCAAAGTACAGCGCGGAACTTATATCTTTAGCTTTAAAGATGAAAAAGGGGTTTTGCAGAAGATTAAAATTGTAAGATGATAGTAAGTGCTATTTATTAAATATTTGCATTAGCACCATAATCCATTAAAACAGCTTTGATGGATTTACAGGATTTGAAAACTAATAACCATACTATGAACGCTCAGGAACTTCAGACATTACTCACTGAAAGAGCTGAAAAATTTCATCTCAAAAATGAAGCATTTCACACGCTCCACAAAATACTCTCAGAAGATCCTGAAGAATTGACAGGAGGCTTTGCCCGCCACGAAATTACTTTTGTATTTGAGGGATACCAATATCTGATTGAACAGCAATACCGGGAACCTGTTATCCGGGCAAGAATAAGTCTTTGTGTGGAAAACGAAATCTATCTTAAAAACCTGGAGCCCATCGGATATTATGATCTTGAAATGAATTTTGATGGCGAAATAGTAGATGACTGGTTTGTTATCGAAAAGGAGAAATACCTGAAAGACATCGGAATCATATCCTATTTTCAGGAGATGAACAAAAAGATGCCTTCTCACTATTTAAAAGGAAATCATGGCGAATATGAATTTGTTTCCTATATATCCTTAGTTGGAACACTATTCATAAGCAAAGATTTTGAAGGCTCCGGAGTATTTGTCGACAGAGCAAACACTTATTTAAAAGATTATTCTTTACCTGATAAAGATTACTTAAAGGAATGCAGATATTTCCTGAAAATAATGAGCCGCTACCTGATAGAAAACAACCTGGTTTCTGAAGAATTGAAACAGAAATTAGACTTGAAACGTGAAAAATAAAGTCTCCATTTTTTATCCCTCCAACTTTCCCTTATATTTGTTTCAATAACGGTCTGATCAATGATGACGGCACAAACCAAACAAAAAATATGACAACAAAAGAAGATTTCTGGGACAGGAAAAAGAAATTAAATGATGATTTTTTCGCAATGAGTTCCCTGGCAAACCCAGCCACCAAAGAACAGATTACAAAGTATGAAGAAAGTACAGGTTTTACGTTCAGTGAAGATGTTAAGGATTTCCTGACAACATTTGGCTCCTTGCTTCTTGAAGTTAAAGAAGAAGTATGGAAACGACCCGAAGAATTTGATGTTCTTCCGGCCTGGAAATTCGGATACGCCTTTTTTGTATATGGCCTTTCACAGGATAAAGAAATGCCTTCATGGATGGGTTTTGAAGAGAAACATGCCGAAGCTCTTGAATATAAAGAAAAACCTTTAGGGCAGTTATTTTTCAAACGCAGCGGAAATCTGTACAGAGCTTATACCGACAACGGCATCATCAAAGTGGAGTACGACAAATATGACGAGGAAGATTACGATATATTTGAAGGAAATATTTATGATTTCCTGATAGAGGAAATTAACAAATTAGAAGAAGATTATCAAGAATATATCAACGAAGGAAAATCCTGATCTGAATATGAAAAAAGCATTTGAGTTTCTCACCCATTTAAAAGAAAATAACAACCGGGAATGGTTCGCAAAGCACAAATCTGAATATGATGCCATTGTAAAGGAAAATAAAGTTTTCTTCACTCAGATCTACAATGAACTTCAGGAGCATGATCAGCTTAAAGGAATGCATATTTTCAGGATTTATAATGACGTCCGTTTTTCCAAAAACAAAACACCCTATAAAACCAATTTCGGAGTGGGATATTCCCGTTCGAAGCCTATGCTGAGAGGCGGATATTATATTCAGCTGGAACCGGGTAACAGTTTTGTAGGTGGTGGATTCTGGGGACCGGAAGCCAAAGATTTGCTTCGCATCCGTAAAGAATTTGAAATCAGCAGCTCAGAAATTGAAAAAATCACCTCTGATAAGACTTTTATACAATATTTTGGAGAACTGAAAGGTGATGCTGTAAAAACGGCACCGCGGGGTTTTGATAAAAATCATCCGGCTATTGACCTGATCAGAAAAAAACAATTTCTGGTGATGCGGAAATTTACAGATAAGGAGGTTCTGTCAGACAGCTTTCAGAAAGAAGCCATCCTGACTTTGCTTGCCATGCGGCCTTTTTTTGATTATATGAGTGAAGTGCTGACAACGGATCTCAATGGAGAGCCTTTGTTCTAAAATCATTTATAATAGACTCTAATATCATCATTCATGAATAATATTTTTAGAGAATCAGCAGAACCTTTTATATTTTCAGCTATTCAGATTTATAATAGTACGGATGATTAAATTAATGAAATCCGTCAGCTCAATTTTAAAATTACTGTTTAACACAGATCACTTAATATGAAAAAGTTAATCATAGTTACGTGTTTGGTATTGGTACTGACTCTTTATAATTATCCTATTTTTGATGATAAAAAAATTACATTTGCTGTTATTTTTCTGTGCTTTGTTGTTCTTATATTTTCAGTAGCAAAACTGTATTATCCCGATGAGAAAGATTATGATCCATTTGAAAGGGAAATGGATAGACTGCATCAATATGACGGGATTTTTCAATACACAGAAAAAGGGTTTTATATTAAGGAAAAGACTAACTCTGAATTTATAAAATGGGATGAAATTATTTCAATATATTTTTTCAGTGTCCCAACTCCATTCAGTGATAGAAAACAATCCGGGCTTGAAATCATTACCGGTAATAAAAGCTATGAATTTGATTATACTATAACACCTGGAATCGTAAAATTAGAAGATCAGCTTTCATTGCATCTTCCAACCTGGGATATGGATTCTCCAACGGTCATAATTAATAATTTCGGGCTTGAGAAAACAAAGTTATATGAAAAAAACTTGCTCTAAAGTATAGATGATTATGCCAGTCACCATTAAAATAAAAAACAAGACCAATTGGCTATTGACCATTATATTAGGGTTAGGGTTACTCATACTCTCTTTTATTATTCTTATAATTATTCCTCTTATGAGCATACAGAGTGAAGGTTTTTCTTTTATTTACATTCTTTTTGTTACACCTTTTGCAGCATTTTTTATTGTATTTCTTTACTTCTGGCTATGGATCACCGAAAGCAAAGCCAGTCAAATAACAGATGAAATAAAAAAAAGTTGGTGTTAAATGAAAAAAACTGATCGGGCAAAGCATCGCATATGCATTTCAAAAATTAAAAGAAGGACCATTCAGCCTTATGATGTTTTTCAATGGACCAGCTTTTATGAAGATAATCAAACTTTTTTCAATGCATACCCAAACATTCCTATCCAATTAAAAGAAGAAGAATTGCTGATCTGTTCTACTATTATTGACTTAGATAATTACAGTATTCTGACGACTCAGAAATTGATCACATCAGAAAAAGGAGTTTTGGAATCCGGGCTCATTATACATGCAGAAAATGGATTGTATGGAAATTTTAAAGGACATGGAAATGAGAAGTTTACTTTTGGAAAAATCATTCTGGAAAATGGAAAAATCTTAAAATATTTTATTGAAACTGGAAAAGCGTCAATGGTTATGGTCAATGGTGTTAAAACTTTAATTCAAATTAAATAATCCTCTACTCTTCTTCAATAAAAACATTTTTATAACTCCATGTAATATTATCACACTCAAAAGTGTCTTATTTAAAAAAAATTACATGAAATCTATTCTCACCTGTATCGTTTTAATGTTTGCGATGCATCCTCTTTTTTCACAGAAATCCCAAAAACTGGAACAGTTATTTTCAACGTATGAAAAAGCAGGATTGTTCAGTGGTTCTGTTTTGATTGCCGAAAAAGGAAAAATTATTTTTGAAAATAGCTACGGCTACAGGAACGCACCCAGGAAGGAGAAAAATACCAATAACAGTCTTTATAGAGTTTTCTCCACCACAAAAATGTTCACAGCAACCGTTATTTTTCAGTTGGAAGAACAGGGAAAATTATCTCTGGATGACAAACTCTCCAAATATTATCCTGATTTTCCGAAGGGTGACAGCATTACTTTAGCTCATCTGCTTTCCCATACATCAGGAATTCAAAATCATACCAACTCTGAGGATACTGTAGATGAAGAAATATTTTTAAAATATATTTCTGCAAAACCCTTGAATTTTCCCCCGGGCAAAGACTGGGATTACTCCAATTCCGGATATTATATTCTGGGTTACATCATTAAAAAAGTAACAGGTTCAGATTATGATAAAGTGATAGAGAATAATATCCTGAAGCCCCTTACAATGAACCATAGCGGATTCAACTTCAACAGTGTTACGGATGAGAATAAAGCATTAGGTTATGAATTTCTATCCGATAATAAGTCTAATGAAGCATTACGTTTCAAAACTGACCATCCTTTTGGGGCAGGAGCCATGTATTCTACGGTAGAAGATCTTTTCAAGTTTAACGAAGCATTAAAGAATCACACCCTTCTGAAAAAGGAAACCACAGATAAAGCTTTTACTCCCTATCTCAAGGATCATTATGGATTAGGCTTCCAGATTTCGACTGTTTTTAACAAAAAACGGGTGGGGCATGATGGCGGCGGGCCTGGTTACAGAAGCAGATATCACAGAATTCCGGAGGATGATATTTGTGTGATTGTCATATCAAATTCAGAACTTTCACACACGGATTATATCTTTCCTCAAGTAGAAAAAATACTGTACAATAAACCATATAGCATTCCGGCCATTGCAAAAGTGAGTGCCGAGGATTTAAAAAAGCTGGATGGAGTTTATTCCACCGAAAATTCAAACTTTTACATCAGGAGTGCCGATGGAAAGCTGGTCTTTAAAGAAGGCAATTATCCAAGAAATGCCTTGCTTCCAAAAAGCAGGACCTCATTTCAATTGGATGAAAAATTTTCCTGTACTTTTAAACCGGATAAAAATGGAAAAATAGATACTGTTGTTATACATTTCTGGGACGGAACTGTGAAAACAGCTAAAAGGAAGGCCAATACTCTTACGTGGGGAATTATCGGAAACGCAACGCCGAACGGTTGGGAAGGAAAAGATATACCACTACAAACAGATCCTAAATATCCGAATATCTATTTTCTGAAAAATTATACGTTAAAAAAAGGTAATTTAAAATTCAGGGGTAATAATGACTGGGGGTACAGCCTTGGACTGAATAATGATAATCAAAGTATTGCCTTTGATGCCTATGACTTTCCCATTTCTGAAGATGGAATCTATGATATTGTCCTCGACATGACCGATGCTGTAAAACCACAATACAGCATTAAAAAATCAAATCCATAAAATTGACATTTATAAAGTAAATAATACTTGTTTTCAAACCGTTCTATTTAAGAATGGTTTTTTATTTTGGATATCCATTACTATTTTTTACTACTTTTATCTCACCCAAAATCAGAACACAAAATATAATCTATGCCTCATTTTATAATAGATTGCTCACAGGATATTCTTCTGCAGAGAACTCCCGATGAATTAATGGATGCTGTTTACGAAGCAGCAGACGCAACAGGACTATTTGCTCCCAACGACATCAAAGTAAGGCTTCAGCCTTATCAGTATTACAGACTAGGTACAGGTAAGAAAGACTTTTTACACGTATTCGGTTATATTATGCAGGGCCGTACGACAGATCAAAAAGCCGGTCTTTCAAAACAGATCAGCATCAGGCTTTCAGAATTGCTGCCTGATATTTCTTTTCTTTCTGTAAACATCAGTGATTTTGAAGCAGCGACCTACAGCAACAAAGCGCTCATCAATCCGGAGAATACAGATAACGACCGGCATTTCGGATTATAACATCAACTTTTAAACCTACTAAATAGTAATATTATGAGCTTAAAAACATTAGTCAGCAAAAGTGTACAGTACAACAACTGGGTAGTCAATAAATACATCGACTGGCTATCCACAAAGTCTGACGAACAGCTGAATCAGGAAACCATTTCCAGTTTTCCGACAATTTTAAAAACGTTACACCACATCTGGCAAACCCAGGAATATTGGTGGAGTCATATTTCTGAAAATGATGATTTTGATTTTGTAAAAACAGCAGAGACTACCAGCAAAGAAGATGTTTTCAATGCCATAAGAAATAATTCACAAATGCTGGCAGATTATGTAGAAAGCTTGTCTGAAGAAGATCTTACAAAAAATGTAAAGATAGAATCCCAATGGTTTCAGTGTGATTTTTCTAAATATGAATATATCCAGCACGCTATTCTTCACGGAACGTATCACAGAGGACAAATCGTAACGATGGGAAGAAACATAGGAATTACTGATGCTCCTATGACCGATTTTAATTTCTGGAATATTTATAAAGATCAGCAATAAAAGCCCTCTACTTTGTGGATAAGTCTGAAATAGAATTTCCGGACACCGATCGAATCCAATTAAAATATTGATTTTAAATATTTTAAACCAACAAGAGACAGTTATCCACATTTTCAACCATTTGTGGATAACTTTCTATAATTCCTTTTACCATTGTGGATAAACTATGGATAAGTTTTTAAGATATTTAAAATACCCCTTATAAATATCTATAAATCATTATTTTATAATGAATATAGTTTTTTAGGGATTTTCCACAATAGAAAATCTTGTGGATAAATTTTGTGGATAAAATTCCCCCCACTTTTTCAGCCTTACTCTTTTATTTATTCAAAGTAATAATTTAAATTTTATCTATTTATTCATAAATCTTTATGAATATTTTTTATAAATTGCATTAAAAACAAATCACCAAGCAAAGAAATAAATACCACAAAATATTTATATTCAATTAATTAAAAATATATTTATAAAAAAATACTATCAGAATAACAATGATTGACAATTGTTTTTTCTGATTCCTGAATAAAGCGGTTTAAGAATATAAACCATAATCAGCACAGATGATGTTTTACACAATGATGAAAAGTTATCCACAACCGAAAAAGTTTAATAACCCAATAATCCCTCATCCAGATGACAACAACCGACATCAAAAAAAACATCATTCCTTACCTTGGAGAAACAGCTCCTTATATTTCTATTCCTGAAAACACTATTTTCAACGGAAACATAATGGAAACTGAAATTTCCAATTATAACTTCACCAAAGAAAATTTTTCGAAACTCATCAAGGTATTATCTTCTCTGGGAAGCTGCAATTTATACAGACTTTTAAACACCAAATCCACAGAGCAGATTTATTTTATGGGTGAAAAGGTGAGAATAAGACAGCTTTCTTATAAAAAATCAGATTCAGCTTCTATTACCTGTGAAAGTTTTTTAGAATCCAAAAGAAAAGGAAAATCGTCACTTCTTATGAGAGACAACCATTCAGGAGAAGCGCTCTATTCTTTCGAGCTAGATTATCACATTATTGCTAAAGATACCTTTAAGTTGTTTTACAAAGATTATTTCAACGATGCCGCGGTAGAATATCATGACGAAAATCTTCCTGAAGGCGCCATAACTATAGAAGATGCGCATCGGTTTACAGTTTTGCTTAACCCTTTTACTCCCAATCAATGCAAAGGTCATTTTGAAAATTATCCTATTGTTCCTTCCGTTTTCATTATGAATTGTACATTAAGAGAAATTTTCAACTTCATGGGCAGTACAAATACTTATGAGGTAGACAACCTGGAGGGTTTTGCCAGCAAAGCTATGCCTACAGGAATAAAATACCGGATTGAGATATCCCATCAGAAGTTTTTAAAAGACCTCATCTTTTTCAAATGCGAAATAAAAGATCTCCTGGGAACACCTTATGCGATCATTATCGTCAACCTGAGATCAAAAGATAAAAAATAAATTCCGGAGTTATCATTTAATGCTGGCTTTTTTACATTCTGATCATCAGATTTCCGGCAGTCTTTTGTAAATTTGGTTTAAATATAATATACTTAATTACTCTTATTGAAATGGAAAAATACGCAATATCATCAGACGGTCAGAAAATTCATTATAAAGAATCCGGAAATGGAAATCCTGCGCTGATCTTCGTCCATGGATGGCTTGGCAATACCGAATGGTGGGAAAGCCAGAAAGAATATTTCAAAGACCAATATCATATTGTTTTGATGGATCTTGCCGGACACGGAAAATCAGATGCATCAAGACAGGAATGGACAAGCGAAAGATATGCTGATGATATTAAAGCAGTCGCTGATGCTGTTAACACGCAGGAAATAATTCTTGTAGGACATTCGATGTCCGGAGCTTATGTCCTGGAAGCTTCTTTAAAAATTCCTGAGGTAAAAGCCATCATTCTGATAGACACTCTAAAAAATCTGGACGAATCTTTTACCAGTGAACAGACTGAAGAAGTGCTTTCTCAGTACAGAAAGGATTTCAAACACACTGTAGAAAACTTTCTGCCGCAATTTTTATTTGCAGAAGGAACACCTCCTGCGGTAAGAGAAAGAGTACAGCATGAATTTCTTCAACATGAATCCGAACTGGCAATCAATGCTCTCCGGCCTCTATATGCAACAGATTTCAAAACGTTTGCAAAACAGATTCAAGTTCCCGTTATAGCCATTAATTCCGATGCTTCTCCGACTCACCTGGAAAACAACAGAAAATATTTGAAAAATTATGATTATGTAACCATTGAAGGTGTCGGACATTATCCTATGCTGGAGAAACCTGAAGAATTCAATACCATTTTGGATGGAGTCATCAAAAAATTAATCTAATATATACCCATGCAGAACACCAGAATTTTCACAACTGCTTTTGCCAGTGTTTATCCACATTACGTTCAAAAAGCTGAGAAAAAGGGACGTACCAGAGAAGAAGTGCATGAAATCATATTCTGGCTGACGGGATATGATGAAAGTGATCTGCAGAACATCCTTAACAACAAAACCGACTTTAAAACTTTCTTTGAACAGGCACCTCAACTCAATCCAAATGTTTCATTGATCAAAGGAGTCATCTGCGGATATCGTGTGGAAGAAATTGAAGATGAGCTCATGAGAAACATCCGGTACCTAGATAAACTGATTGATGAACTGGCCAAAGGAAAGAAGATGGAAAAAATACTAAGAACAGCCTGAAAATTTAATTTCAAAAAGAGTCACTGCTTAAATATAATTAAAAAGCTTCTCCAATTCAAAAAACTTCCCGAAATTAGCGGTCTGTGCGTTAAATACTATTAATGAAATAAAAATTTAATTACAACATACAGCAAAACTTAGTATAAGTTTTCTTCGGGGCAGGGTGAAATTCCCTACCGGCGGTTACAGTCCGCGACTCCTTTCTTCGGAAGGGACTGATCTGGTGAAATTCCGGAACCGACAGTTAAAGTCTGGATGGGAGAAGAAAATGAGATGACCTATAAGATTCCTTATGGACTCTTATTGCGTTATATTTCATTTCCATGTACCGAAGTGTATTTTAACTTTTAAAAGTAAAATAACATGGAAAAATTATTAGAACAATTCGGAGCAAACTCCAAAGAACGTGTAGAAAAAGCACTTCAGACATTACAGCAGGGAAAAGGTATTCTACTGGTAGATGATGAAAACCGCGAAAATGAGGGTGATATCATCTTTCCCGCCTCCACTATTACAGAACAGGATATGGCACTTCTGATCCGCGAATGCAGCGGTATCGTCTGCCTTTGTATTTCCGAGGAAAAAAGCCGCCACCTTAATCTTCGTCCGATGGTGGAAAACAACAATTCAAAAAACCAGACCGCATTCACGATTTCCATTGAGGCAAGAGAAGGGGTAGAATCGGGAGTTTCTGCCAAAGACCGTGTGACAACAATCAGAACTGCTGTAGCCGCAAATGCTCAGGCGGAACATATTGCAAGTCCGGGCCATGTTTTTCCTCTGATTGCAAGAAAAGATGGTGTATTCGAAAGACGCGGACATACCGAAGGCAGTGTAGATCTTGTAAAAATGGCCAATCTTGGTGAAGATGCCGTACTTTGTGAACTGACAAATGAAGACGGCTCCATGGCAAGACTTCCTGAAATTGTGGATTTTGCCATCAAAAAAGAAATGAGTGTCGTAACCATTGAAGATATTTATGCTTACCGTAAAATGGTAATAAGCAATTAAACCCAAGCATTTTTAACGCACAGACCGCCTGTTGATCCGATCAGCAGGCGTTTTTATTAAAAATATAATTAAAAAGAAAAAAAATTAACATTTGAATACTATTTTTTAATTATTTTTAACAAAAAAATTCTGACTATGAAAAAATCTCTACTCCTTTTACTAGGAGCATCTGCCATGATGTCTGCGCAGATCACGCTTACAAAAGCAGCCAATGACCCTATTTCCGGAAATATTGTTAATTACAACAACACAGCCGGCACCGTAAACAACTCTGCAACAGGTCCTAACGCAACATTTTCCAATGGAGGGCTTACGATGGGAGCAGCATCACAAACAACGTATTCAACTCCTAGTTCTACTGAAATAGCAACTTTCCCGGGTTCTACTCTTAAAATGGTAGACGGAGCAACAACCGTTTATTACAAAGCTTCAACTTCTAAACTGGAAATTACAGGAATTGTAAATACACAGGCCACATTAAACTTTAGTGTGGATAACGGTACTCATATTAACTATCCAACAACGTACGGACCGACACAGAACGACACCGCCAAAGGTACTTTTTCCTCATCTTCTGCCAGCGGATTATTCAGTGGTACAATGACTGCCATTGCTGATGCATATGGAACTTTAATTATAGGCAATCAAACATACAGCAATGTTCTTAGAGTAAAATTCACACAGAATTTCAATCTGTATTCATCTCTGGATGTTACTTATTCTAACCCTATCGGAGCAATAACCAATACAGCCTATTCTTATTACGATGCTTCTCACAGGTATGCCCTGCTTAATTCTACAAGCGGAAATATCAGCATTCCACTGTTGAGCATCAACCAGAATGTAAAAACTACATTTGCATTAAGTGAAACATTCCTGGGCGTAAACAATGCAGTAAAAAAAGAAAACTTAGTGGTTTATCCTAATCCTGCAGAGGATTTTATCGGTTTCAAAGGAAATACGGATAACTATTCCAAGGCTAGTATTTACAGCCTGGATGGTAAACTGGTTAAAACTTCAGATGTAAAATCCGGAAACATCCAGATTTCAGATCTTCCGCCAGCCTCTTATTTCATTCAGATCAGCGGAAAAAATGCTGCAGATACAAAGAACACAAAATTCATTAAGAAATAATAAAACAAAATCCCCGCTCCTACAAATGAGCGGGGATTTCTTATTAACATTCAAATTAGCATCTAAAAGGTAGCTGCAGGAGCCGTTTCATTATTAAGCTTTCGCTGAATTTCTGTCTTTTTCCCTTTCGAGAAATCATAACTCAGCCCTAATACAAACATGGATTTGTTGTTCATAATCTGTGTATGAACTTTATAATCTACGAGACTTTCCGGTAGGCTTTTCGTTTTATATTCCGAAGGCATTCCGATCCAGTACATTCCTGTAGAAAATGTCCAGTTTTTATGTTTATAGCTCACAAAAATATTATTCTGGTTTTCATTGGTATTCAGGAATGCTCCATTAAGGCTGTATACCGGAATATTGAACTGGTACTGAACGGAGAAAGCTTTATATTCTGAAGAAAGCGAAAAGTAATTTCCTAAATAATCATTTTTTATCAGAGCACCTTTACTAGTTCTTACTGTTTCAGAAGTTGGTGTGATTACAGCTTTTATGACCAAAAGAGTATTCCCGAAAGGTTTATAAGATCCTGTTAACTGAACTCCATATCTCTGAGCATTCTTCCCGTTTTCATAAGTCAGGGCATACCCATTCAATACATCATCGTGAACGTAGTACTGATTGATTACCCTGTTGGTATACCGGTAAAATAAGCCTGCGTTAAAATCAAAATACTTATTATTAAAAGAATAAGTCAGGTTATTAGAAAAAACCTGCTGAGATTGTAAAAAAGGATTTCCCCTCTGCACAATATTAGGAGCCAGCTGCACGACATTACTACTCAAAGCATTACTCCATGGACTTACCGGATTGTAACTTGCTGTAAAACGTAAGTTCTGGTTCCCTTTAAGCTGATAAGCTAAAATAACCTTGGGAGTAAAAGTCCATTCATCAAAAGTATTTTCTGCACTTTTATTGTGGATATTGGTAAGCCCTGCTCCGATACGATAACTGAATTGATCTGCTTTTCCTGCAAATTCAGTATAAAAATACTGTTCCAGATAAGTAACATTATATTGAGAGTACCCGGCAAGATTATTCAGATCATTGGAAATGGAAGACCTTGAAATCCGGTATCCGGACGAAAGTTTTCCAGCCGTGAAATCATGTATATGCGCAAGTTCCCCAACCAAACTCGTTTGCTTTGCTTTCAATACCATATCATTGTCATATACAGACAATCCTGAACCAACAATCCATTCTTTGGCCGTTTCTGTGGTATTGGTGGTGTAATGAGAACCTACTACATTAATACTCAACTCATCTTTTTCACCAATCTTTTTAGAATAATATAGATCCAGCTTAGGAATCACATAATCCGAGCCATTATTTTTAAACATATGGTGTTCTTCTTTCAGATAATCTTCGGTAAAGACGCTCTGTCCTGTTCCTTTCGAAAACCTGCTGAAAATATCCATATTCAGTTTAGCCTGAAAAGCATAGTCGTCGGGAACAAGTCTCGTATAGCGCAAAGCTATACTCTGGAAGGTATATCCAAAATGATCTTTGCGGTTTTCATCAGACCGGTAATGCTTCCCATTCAGCTGATAATCATAGATGCTGTTGACTCTTCTGTCATTATAATCCCTAAGATTCAGGGAATATTCCAGTCCGAAATTATTTTTCCCTTTTGTATAATTGGCGTAGGCAGAACCATTCACAAATCCGGTATTCAAAGCCGTAGATACATCGGCCCCGAAAACATACCCTGTTTCTGTGGATCTTGTCAGAATATTAACTACCGTATCTGCTCTCGTAGCCCATCTTGCTGGCGGAATATCATAATATTCTACTTTCACCACTTCACCGGGAGCAACACTTCGGATCTGCATATCTGTCGCTTCAATCCCGTTGATAAGAAATAGTGTCGTTCCACCTTTCGTACTGGTAATGGTATTTTCTACGGGATTCAGTTGTAACTCCGGAAGTGTGCTGAGTAAATCTTTTGCATAGCGTGCTCTGGCAAGCGCTTCTTTATCAAAAGTATAAACAGCTTTGTCTGCAAACTGTTTTTTACGCTGTGATTTCAGAATAACTTCCTGAATTTCTTTAGGGGTCCCTGCATCAGCCGTATCATTTTTCTTCTCCTGCGAAAACATAAAAGTACTGCAAAGAAAGAGGATGGTATATATAGTTTTTTTCATGTCTGAAGATGAATTATACTATTAGGACAATCAATTACCGATGAATATTACATTTATCACTTCAAACAGTTAAGGAATCGCATAATCTTTCCTCAAATTCGAATTATTATGTTAAATTCAGCCCGTTTTTTGCTGGTATTTTTTTACATCACAAAATATAGAGTCATGAAAAAAGCATTCATAGTAATTCCGTGCTTCCTGTTTTCGGTCCTGGGAGCTCAGGAAATTCAGAACAGCCCTGCAGAGAAAATGAATATCATCAAGACCAATGTCACGGCTTATGCATTCAGAAATATCAATCTGTCTTATGAAAGAGCTATCAACCAATGGTTTTCTGTGAATCTCGGTTTCGGCACAATGCCTGAAGGAAAAGTACCTTTTATCAATGCTTTTCTGAAAGATGAAGATGAAAAAAGATTCCAGAATCTTAGAGTAAAAGCAACCAATTTCACCATTGAACCAAGATTTTATATCGGTAAAGGCTATGGAAAAGGGTTTTATTTTGCTCCTTATTACCGCTACTCAAGTGTTACTTCCAATACTTTTGATTTTTATTATGATTATAAAGGTCCGAACGGAGTTACTTATCCAATTCCGCTTAAAGGACAGGGAGACACCAAAGGAAACAGCGGTGGGTTAATGGTTGGTGTACAATTCTTTTTGACCAGAAGCCAGAATCTCGTCCTTGATTTCTGGATCGCTGGAGCCCATTACGGAAGCGGAAAAGGTGATTTCACGATGACTTCAGATTATGTATTAACCCCTGATATGCAGGCTCAGCTTAAAAAGGAAATTGAAAATCTGGACATTCCATTTGTTAAGTATACCGTAGAAACCAATGCCAATGGTGCCAGAATAAAAGTAGACGGGCCGTGGGCAGGCTTCAGAAGCGGACTTTCCATTGGATACAGATTTTAAATGATCGTTCTTATAGAGTATTCAACCGTTCTTTTTAGGAACGGTTTATTTTTTTCTGAATTTTGTATCTTGGATGTCATTATAAAAAAACTTTCTGGAAACAACATCTATGGACTCAACCTCAATCACCACAGGTCAAAGAATCAAGGCTATTATTGGCGGATCTATCGGTAATCTCGTCGAATGGTATGACTGGTATGCTTACGCCGCCTTCGCCATTTATTTCTCCCATTCATTTTTTCCTGATTCTGATCTGAATGCCCAATTGATGAATACCGCAGGGATTTTTGCCGTAGGTTTTCTTATGCGCCCTATCGGCGGGTGGATGTTCGGAAGCATTGCAGATAAGATCGGAAGGAAAAAAGCAATGACGCTCTCCGTCCTGTTGATGTCTTTTGGATCTCTGCTGATTGCCCTTACTCCCACTTATCAGTCTATTGGTATTCTGGCCCCTTTATTACTTTTACTGGCAAGATTGCTTCAGGGGTTAAGTGTGGGTGGTGAATATGGAGTTTCCGCCACTTACCTCAGCGAAATGGCCACCCGGGACAGACGGGGATTTTATTCAAGTTTTCAATATGTCACTTTGATTGGCGGACAGCTTATAGCTTTAGGTATCCAGCTTATTTTACAAAAGTTATTACTCACTGAGGCCCAGCTTGAAGAATGGGGATGGAGAATTCCTTTTGTAATTGGAGCATTGCTTTCTATTATTGCCTTATATCTTAGAGCTAATCTTCATGAAACGGAAGCTTTTGAGAATAAAAAGGAAGTCAGCGAAAAGAAAAAAGGAACGGTAAAAGAGCTTATGAAACATCCAAAAGCTTTGCTTACCGTTGTGGGACTGACTTTAGGAGGAACGCTGGCGTTTTATACCTACACCACTTATATGCAAAAATTCCTGGTAAATACCGTGCATCTTACCAAGGAAGAATCTACATTAGTCTCCTTTGTTTCACTCTTTATATTTGCATGTCTCCAGCCTGTATTTGGAGGATTATCAGATAAAATCGGAAGAAGGCCGCTTCTTTTAGGTTTTGGTATTCTGGGAACTTTGTGTACTGTTCCGCTCCTTACGGCATTAAGTACCACTACTTCAATATGGGGTGCATTTTTCCTGATTATGGCAGCTTTAATTATTGTAAGCGGCTACACTTCCATCAATGCAGTAGTAAAAGCAGAACTTTTCCCATCTGAAATCAGGGCACTTGGTGTAGGCCTGCCCTATGCAGTAACGGTTGCTGTATTTGGCGGAACAGCAGAATATATTGCGCTTTGGTTTAAAAAAATAGGGTCTGAAGAATATTTTTATTGGTATATAACAGGCTGTATTCTTTTTTCTCTGGTTGTTTATACCGGAATGAAAGACACCCAAAAAACTTCTACACTGGATAAAGATTAAATTATAAAAAACATGCGCCACAGATTTTCTGCGGCGTATGTTCTATTTTTAATGATAGGCCTGTTTAAATTTTTCAATCATATGATCCAGATTATGACGCTGGACATAGATACTTTTTACCTCTTCATACCTCGGCGATTTGTAGAAAACCTCATGGAAATCCATACTGCCGTTTCCTACTTTTACAACTTTCTGTACTTCGATATTCAACTTTCTTAATTCGTCTTTGAAGACTTTAAATTCATCTTGTATACTACTACTGCTCATTAATATTTTTAGTTTTTTAGTTAAAAATTCCATTCACCCCTTACAATATGAGGGGTTACTTCTCAAATTCTGAATAAAGTTAGTAAATTTATCAACACAAAGTAACACTTTGATAATATTTTATTATTTTTTTTATAAATAGTAGATCTATATTATCCAATTGGTACATATTTCGTATTTTTAACCTCACAGAAAATTGTAACAACCTTATACAAACCATGAGTATCAAAGCATTTTTCACTTTATTCTTTCTAACACTGCTGACTTTTCTGCATGCTCAGAAAATGGAATTCAAAGCACCGGATTATGCTGCTATTCAAAAAAATATTGAGGATAAAAATTCAGAATTCTATTATCCAAAGCTTTTAAAAAGATTAAAGCAGAACGATACGCTCCTTACCAGCAATCAGTACCGTCATCTTTATTTCGGATATACATTTCAAAAAGAATATCAACCTTATAAAATAGGAAAGAAAGCTGAGGAAGTAGCCAAATATTACCGTGGCGAAGGTATTTCACAAAAAGATCTTTCAAAGGGAATCAAGTTGTTCCTGGGTGCATTGGAGGAAAATCCACTGGATTTGCGGGCTATGAATTATCTCGCTTACTTGTATCATTTAAATAAAGATGATGCTACCGCCGAAAAAATTGCAGGAAATTTTCACGGATTATTAAATGCCATTCTTACTTCCGGCGATGGCCTCACATGTGAAACAGGTTTTCATGTGATTTCTGTAACAGATGAATATGTCCTTTTAAACAGATTTCAAATGGAAACCAAATCTCAAAGTCTGAAGGGAAAATGCGATTATCAGGAGTTTGAAAAGGACCAATATAAAGTTCCCGGGTTTTATTTTGACATCAGCAGGTTCTATGGAAAAATATTGGATTAATCATTCCGAATAAATACTTATCAATTTAATATTATTGAAACATTTAACAAAAAATAGCTAAAATAAATTCATATGATTTTGCCCTGAACAAAAGGGTTGAGAAGGAGGAGAAATATTTTTTTTCAAAAAAAATTAAATAGTGTGTAACATTTTTTAAAGGTTCGTCTCTAAAAGGCAAATAAACTTTAAAACTTTAGAAATCATGAAAAAATTTACATTCCTTTTAATCGTCATGTTATTTTTTTTAGCAGTATGCAATATATTCGGTCAGCAAAAAGTCTATCCGTTTGAAGTAAAGAAAACAGGAAAAGGAAATCAGGCATTAATTTTCATTCCTGGATTTGCCTCTTCAGGTGACGTCTGGAATGATACCACCGTAAAGTTTGAAAAAGATTTCACCTGCTATACTTTAACAATGGCTGGCTTTGCCGGAACAAAACCTCAGACAGATGCCAGTTTTAAAGACTGGGAAAGAGGAATTGCCGCTTATATCAAAGACAATAAAATTGAGAAACCCATTCTTATCGGGCACAGTATGGGAGGCGGTCTTGCTCTGGCCATAGCGGCAGATTATCCAGAGCTTGCAGGTAAAATTATCATCGTAGACACGCTTCCCTGCCTGGCAGCACTATCTGATCCCAGTTTTACATCGAAAGAAAATAATGACTGTTCGCCTGCGATTGCTCAATTGACAGCGATGAACGATGAGCAGTTCCGGAAAATGCAGGCACAGGCTATGCCACGTCTTCTGGCTGATACTTCTATGCAGGAAACGGTAATCAACTGGAGTATGAAATCGGACCGAAAAACATTTGCTAAAATGTACTGTGATTTTTACAATACCGATCTCAGAGAGAAAATAAAAAACATCCAATGTCCTTCTCTTATTCTTCTGGAATCTTATTTTGTCACTCTAAAGCCAACGATTGAAAACCAGTACAAAAATTTAAAAAATGCCAATATGCAGTATGCTTCAAAAGGTTTGCATTTTATCATGTACGATGATAAGGATTGGTATTTTAATCAGCTTACTCACTTTTTATCTGCGAAATAATGGTTTTTGAAGAGATATATGAACTCTACTGGCAAAGGATATTCCGTTTATGTATGGGATATGTGAATGATGCCGAACTTGCTCAGGATCTTGCCCAGGAAACCTTTATCATCGTCTGGCAGCAGCTTCCGAAATTCAGGAATGAATCCAGTATAGGGACATGGATTTTCAGAATAGCATCCAATAACTGCCTCCGGCAGATTGAAAAGGAAAAGAAATTCAGCAAAACCGATCTGCCCATCAATCTGGAAGAGAAAAAACAGGAATCTATAGAACCTCAGATCCAGATGCTCTACCAGTTTATTTCGGAACTGCCTGAAACGGACAGAATTATTATTTCATTGGAACTGGAAGAGGTGAAACAGGCTGAGATAGCCCATATCGTAGGACTTTCTGAATCCAATATAAGGGTAAAGATTCACAGAATAAAAGAAAAATTAACGCAAAAGTTTAAAGAAAATGGATTCTAATATAGATTTTAAAAATATATGGAAGCAGCAGTCTTCCGGTAAACCTGATCTGGATGCGCTTCTCGGTAAGCTGAAAAAATTCAGAAACCAGAACCTGCGCAGACTGATCTTTGCTAATATTGGATTAATCGCTACCTCCTTATTGATTCTTTTTATCTGGTACCGTTACCAGCCTGAAATGATCACTACAAAAATAGGGATTGTACTTGTCGTGCTGGGAATGGTTATTTTTCTTCTTGCCTACAACAAAATGTTTATGGTATTTTACAAGATTGATCAGACTCAGTCGAACAACGAGTATCTCCAGAGTTTATATGCAGTAAAGAGTAAGCAGAAATTCATGCAGACCACCATACTTAACTTATATTTTGTCATGCTCTTTCTGGGAATATGCCTGTATATGTACGAATATACTTCAAGAATGACCCTTAGCTCAGGTATTCTCGCCTATGCTTTAACATCTGTCTGGATTGCTTTCAACTGGTTTTATCTGAGACCGCGAACAATAAAGAAACAGCAAGGCAAACTTGACGAATTAATTAATAAATTTGAAGAGATCAATAATCAATTAAAAGAATCATGATATCTTCTGACAACAAAAATCACTGGGAAAACGTATATGAAACCAAAAATCCGGATCAGGTAAGCTGGACCCAGAAAAAACCTCAGACTTCCCTTGATTTTATACATTCTTCCGGATTGGGAAAAGAGGCCAGCATCATAGACATCGGTGGTGGAGACAGCAACCTTGTTGATTTTCTTTTGGAGGAAGGTTATAAAAATATTACAGTTCTTGATATTTCTGCCAAAGCTTTGGAAAAGGCACAGAAACGACTTGGAGCAGCAGCAGACAAAGTAAAATGGATCACTAGCGACATTATGGCTTTAGAACATATGGAAACCTATGATATCTGGCATGACAGAGCAGCCTTTCATTTTCTGACCACCCCGGAACAGGTTTCAAAATATATCGGTATTGCAGAAAAGAATGTGAATAACTTTATGATCCTCGGAACTTTTTCTAAAAACGGTCCTACGAAATGCAGTGGATTGGATATTCAGCAGTATGATGAAGAATCATTATCCGAAAAATTTAAAGAAAGCTTTGAAAAAATAAAATGTATTACTGAAGATCATATCACTCCCTTTGATACAGTTCAGAATTTTGTATTCTGCAGTTTTAAAAAGCAGTAAACAATTGATTAATAAAAAAAGAGAGTTGGTAATGACTCTCTTTTGCTTATTTAAACTTTGAAATAGTTTTTCTGTACTTTATGCTTCTTTTTCTTATTCCTGTTCCACTTCATGTCGAAGCTGAGCTTTATAAAGCGTGGCATAATATCCGTTCTTATCCAGAAGTTCAAGGTGCTTCCCTTCTTCTACGATTTTACCATGCTCCATCACAATGATCTTGTCTGCTTTCTCAATGGTGGAAAGTCTGTGGGCAATAATAATGGAGGTTCTGTTTTTTGTAATTTTCTCTGTAGCTCTCTGAATCAGCTTTTCACTTTCATGATCAATGGAAGAGGTAGCTTCATCCAGAATTAAAATTTTCGGATCCGATAAATAAGCTCTCAGGAAAGACAGCAACTGTCTCTGACCTAAAGAGATTGAAGAGCCTCTTTCGCTCACTACATAATCATATCCACCGGGAAGCTGTTCAATAAACTGATCTACTTCAATTTCTCTGGCACCTGCTTTTATTTTATCCAGTGTGATACTATCATCCCCGAAGGCAAGGTTTTCAAAAATACTTCCATGGAAAAGGAATACATCCTGCAGAACAACTCCGATATGACTTCTCAGATTGTACAATTCATAATCCTTTAAATCCACATCATCAATGAGGATATTTCCGGAGTTGATATCATATAATCTTGTAATCAGACTAATGATAGTAGACTTTCCGGCACCTGTTGCTCCTACAATCGCTACGGTTTCTCCCGGATTTACTTTAAAGTCAATTCCTTTCAGTACTTCCTGCTTTTCATCATATGCAAAGTGTACTTTCCGGAATTCAATTTTTCCTGCAAAGTGATCTTTCTTCACGGTTCCGTTATTCGGCATCGAATTTTCCTCATCCATTAATCCCAGTACTCTTTCTGCTCCTACAATTCCTCGCTGGATATTATTAAAGCGGTCTGCAATCTGTCTCAAAGGACGGATCAGCATTGAAATATACTGGATAAATGCAATCACGACTCCCGCACTGATGGTAATATAACCTCCATAGAAAAGAATAAATCCTATGAATAATGAAGAAATAAGTTCCACCACAGGGAAAAACAGTGAGAAAATAAATACGGTTCTCAGCAATGCTCCTTTCAGGGTAATATTGATATCATCAAATTTCTTAAACTCAGATTCCTGTCTGTTGAATACCTGAATAATAGACATTCCTGCCAGTCTTTCCTGAACAAAAGAGTTTTGATTGGCTGTCCAGTTTCTCTCATCCCCGAAAGCTTTTTTCAGCCTTTTCTGGAAGAATCTTGTAATAACCACCATTAAAGGCAATATTGCCAGGGTAATATAACTCAAGTGAACATTAGTACTGAACATCATCACCAATACAAACAGAATTCTCAGGATATCTCCAAATACCATCAGGAAACCATCTGTATATACCGTCGCAATGGTTTCCACATCACCTACGGCACGGGTCACCAGCTGCCCGATCGGGGTTTTATCAAAAAATGAAGTCTTGAAATAAATCAGTTTAGCATACAAACGCTCTCTGATATCCCTGATGACATTCTGTGAGATAAAATTTGAAAAATAAACCAGGAAAAAGTTTAAAACCGTTTCAGCAAACACCAATCCCACAAGGATATAGATATGTTTCATCATCAAAGCCTTATCATGAAGCTTTGTAATATCATTATCCACCACCTGCATAGTGAGATAAGGCCTGTAAGTGGAAACGATGGAAAGGAATATGGAAATGATAAGGGTAAGGATGAACCAAGAACGAAATTTCATTCCGATAAAGAACAGCCTCTTTATAATTCCCCAGGTATCTTGTTTTTTCATTGTACGAATCGAAAGAAAGAATTAAAATATTCTATGCAAAAATAAGACATTATAACCGGACTGCCTTTACAACTTTTGCAAATCGTCATAGAAAATGTCAGATACTTACCATTTACAATATGAATAGATTAAGTATTCCTTTGTATTCAATCCGCTACATATTCTGCTTTGTTTCTTGGTTTCTGACTGCTGAAATAGAAATGATATGACACTTACTGATCAATAGCCTTCCCTATCTCTTCAATTTCGATGGTCTTTGCCGGTCTTTCTTTGATAAATTTATTTTCAAGGAATTTATAAACTCCCCAAACCGCAACAATAGAGATGAGCCAACCTACGATATTCACTGCTGAAAATCCTGTATAATTGACATTTTCTGCGGATTCAGGATCTGTTAATCCCATATATATACCATAACAGAAGCCTAACAAAAGCTGAGTTCCCAGATAAATACCGATAGCCAGAACACCATACTGCCACTTTGTTTTTCCAAACCTTTCTGCTAATTGTGCATAATACCGGTAAGCGCCGATAAGAATAAAAATTGATAACATGATTATTATTTTGTTTTTAAGTTTTTATTTAAAATTCATATCCCACATCTACAAGATACAACCCGTGTCCCGGTGCCGAAGTTCCTGCAGCGTTACGGTTTTTGTCTTCAATCACTTTACGGAGATCTTCAGGTTTCAGTTTTCCGGTTCCTATTTCTACCATCGTTCCGACAATCGCGCGAACCATATTTCTTAAAAAGCGATTCGCAGAAACTGTAAATTTAAGTTCAGTTCCGTTCTGTTCCCATTCTGCTTTGTAGATTTTACAGATATTGGTTTTGTTGTCGGTTTTTAATTTGGCAAAACTGGTGAAATCTTCATATTCAAAAAGAATTTTACAGGCTTCATTCATGGCATTAATATCCAGTGATCTTTTCCAGTGCTGCCATGCAGATTCCTGTGTGAAGGGATTTTTTTCCAGGGAGATATAATATTCGTAGGTTCTGTACGTCGCATCAAAACGGGCGTGAAAATCATCTTTTACCGGAAAAATCCTTTTAATGGAAATATCGGGCGGAAGAAAACTGTTCAGCCTTCTTGTAAGCTGATCATCCAACTCTTTTTCCGTGTCAAAATGGGCAAATATTTTTTTGGCATGAACGCCTGTATCCGTTCTTCCTGCTCCTGTAGTTTTTATCTCTTCGCGCAAAATGGTAGACAGCGCTTTTTCCAGTTCTTCCTGTACAGAAATAGCATCCGGCTGTATCTGGTAGCCGAAATAATTCTTTCCGTTGTAAGAAAATTCAATAAAGTATCTCAATGTATTGTAATAACTCCACAAAAATACTTTAATTTAACGAAATATTTGTTGAAAAGTCTTCGAGAATATTACATCAATGCTTATGAAAATTCCTATTTTTGCAATCGTATGAAAAGATGGTACCTTTATCCTTTTTCCCTTGGTTATCATTTGGTAACGGGTATCCGGAACACAATGTATGATCTGGGAGTTTTTAAGTCGACGAAATTCAAAACACCGATAATCAATGTCGGGAATCTTTCTGTGGGCGGAAGCGGAAAGTCACCAATGGTGATGTATCTTGCTCAGTTCCTGTCCAAACATTACAGAACCGGAGTGCTTTCACGGGGTTACGGAAGGCTTACAAAAGGCTATGAAGTAACCAATTACGACAGCAACTACAAAATGGTGGGTGATGAAGCGATGCAGCTTTTTGAACGTTTTAAAAACCGTTTTGTCATTGCCGTTTCCGAAGAACGTGTTCCCGGTGCCAAAAAGGTGATCGATGATATGGACCTTGAAGTTCTTGTACTTGATGATGCAATGCAGCACAGAGCCATCAAGGCCGGATTCAATATTCTGATGACCGATTTCAGTGATCCTTTTTTCAAGGATTATCTTCTTCCTGCTGGGGATCTGAGAGAATCAAGAGCCGGATATAAAAGGGCCGACATTATTATGGTCAGCAAATGTCCTGACGAACTGACAGAGGAAACAAAAAGGTATTATATTTCAAGAATACGGCCTTCTTACGGACAGAAAGTATTCTTTTCATCCATCGGTTATGACGAAAATGTATACGGAAAAGATAAAATGCTTCCGGATAACAACCTGAATTATTATGATATTTTGCTGATCACCGGAATTGCGAATCCTAAACCGCTTCTGGAACATCTGGCAAAATTCTCAAAAAGGGTAAAACATTTAAAATTCAGAGATCATCATAATTTCACGGATGATGATATTAAAAAAATCCTTGCCGAGTATAAAAAATTAGGAGAATATAAACTGATATTAACCACAGAGAAAGACTATGTGCGTCTGAAAACTTTTGACTATCTTAGAGAAATTGTTTACTACTGGCCTATCAATGTACTGATTGATAAGAAAGAAGAATTCAATCAAATCATCTTAGATTATGTTAGAAAAAATTAAAGAAACTGCAGATTTCATTAAAAATATCATTCAGGGAACCCCTGATTTTGCAGTGGTTTTAGGATCCGGACTGGGGAAATTACAAAATGAAGTAGAACAGATCCATGTTTTAGAGTACAAAGACATTCCGCATTTTCCACAAACTACAGTGGCCGGACATACCGGAAAACTGATTTATGGACTTCTGGAAGGGAAAAAAGTACTGATGATGAGCGGACGTTTCCATTATTATGAAGGACATTCGATGGAAACCGTAACATTCCCGGTGAGAGTTTTCAATCTGCTGGGTATTCAAAATCTTATTCTTTCCAATGCCTGTGGCGGTGTAAACCCGGCTTACAGCGTTGCAGATATTGTCATCCTGAAAGATCATATCAACATGATGCCCGAACATCCTTTACGGGGAAAAAATATCGATGAGCTCGGACCTCGTTTTGTAGATATGAGCGAACCTTACAACAAAAAAATGATTGCCACAGCGGAACAGGCAGCTGCCGATCATCATATTAAAATTCATCAGGGAGTTTATGTAGCACTACAAGGACCAACTTTTGAAACCCCGGCCGAATATGGAATGATCAAAGCCATTGGTGGCGATATGGTAGGAATGAGCACCGTTCCCGAAGTTATAGTTGCCAGACATATGGGAATGGATGTTTTCTGTATTTCCGTGATTACAGACCTTGGCGGACCGGATGTCGCTTTTGCCGTTTCCCACGAAGAAGTTTTGAATGCTGCCAATAAAGCAATGCCCAATGTAATTGCCGTTGTCAAAGGCCTGATTAAAAACTATCAGTAAAATA
Organism: Chryseobacterium sp. X308; assembly: GCF_020733145.1. Taxonomy (NCBI): domain Bacteria; kingdom Pseudomonadati; phylum Bacteroidota; class Flavobacteriia; order Flavobacteriales; family Weeksellaceae; genus Chryseobacterium; species Chryseobacterium sp. X308. The sequence goes on along the minus strand of NZ_JAJFZH010000013.1, from coordinate 50,510 downwards.
ACCTAATACTACAACTGAAGATGTAACATTCCCATCCTCCGGAGGAGTGGCAAAAATTCAAAGAATTTTGACGGGGTGGTTTTCACACTCCCACTCTCCCATCCCATAGAATCCATCAATATTATAAATTTTTCCTAATTCACCAGAAATCAGTTTCAGATTCCAATTCATTGTTTAGATTTGTACCTATGAAATTGTACGAAATGAAAAAGCTGATATTAATTTTTATGATGGGTATTTTTGGAATAAGTTATTCACAAAAAGTACCTGCTGTCCTTAAAACAGGATTTTCAAAAGAAGCTTTACAGCAGAAGCTGGAAGATGAAGAAGGGAAAACCGTTACCATACAACAGATTCTGGATCAGCATAAAGGGAAAGTTTTGGTCATTGATTTTTGGGCAGGATGGTGCAGAGACTGCTTAAATGCGCTGCCAAAAGCGAAGGAATTAGAAGAACATAATAAGAATATTGATTTTGTATTTCTGTCATTAGACCGTTCAAAAGAAGGGTTTGAAAAAAGTATGGAAAGATTTGATATGAAAAACAAAGAAAATTATTGGTTTTCCACAGGCTGGAAAAATGATTTCAATAATTATGTAGATCTTAACTGGATCCCAAGATATATGGTGATTGATCAGAAATCTTCCATTGCAAAATACTATGCAATATCTCCTGAAGATCCTGAACTTCAGCAAACGATCGACAAACTTTTACAATAGTTATCATTAACTTTAACAACATAAAAAACTCATTGGAAATTTTAATTTTCAATGAGTTTTAAAATTTTATTTATATAACACCATGATTACAAGAGAAGCCACAGAACAGGATTTAGAAATCCTTTTAAAATTTGAACAGGGAGTTGTTACTGCCGAAAGACCTTTCAACAGTACATTGATTGAAGGAGAGATTCATTATTATGATTTAAAACATTTAATACAATCTCCGCAAGCAACCGTAATTGTTGCTGAAGAGGATAATGAAATTATTGCTTCAGGATATGCCCTGATCAAAAAAGCAGAGAAAGATTATTATCAGTTTAAAGAATATGCTTATCTGGGCTTTATGTACGTAAAACCTGAGCACAGAGGAAAAGGAATCAATAAAGTGATTACCGATGAACTCGTTTCCTGGTCAAAATCAAGGGGAATAAGCGAGGTAAGACTGGACGTATATGCTCAGAATGAATCTGCCATAAAAGCGTATGAAAAGGCAGGTTTTGAACCTCATCTTCTTACCATGAGACTGAAGGAGTAAAATGCAGGAAGCTGGAAGATTGAAGCTGGAAGTAGTTTATGCGCTAAGAATAGCCTGTGATTTTTTTTAATTAATTTTCAATAAACAGGTCATCAATTTCTATATCGTCCTCATTAACTTCCAGCCTCCCGCTTCACACTTCCATCATATAAAAAATTTACTGTCAATAAATTTATGAAAAGGCAGGTTTTGAACCTCATCTTCTCACCATGAGACTGAAGGAGTAAAATGCAGGAAGCTGGAAGATTGAAGCTGGAAGTAGTTTATGCACTAAGAATAGCCTGTGATTTTTTTTAATTAATTTTCAATAAACAGGTCATCAATTTCTATATCGTCCTCATTAACTTCCAGCCTCCCGCTTCAAACTTCCATCATATAAAAAATTTACCGTCAATAAAGGAATCCATATCTTTGTATATGGATTTTTCTTTGCCTCTTCGTAAAATTATTCATGTGGATATGGATGCATTCTATGCTTCTGTAGAACAGCATGATAATCCTACCTTAAAAGGCAAGCCAATAGCAGTAGGAGGACAGCATCGTGGCGTTGTCGCTGCCGCAAGCTATGAAGCCAGAAAATATGGTGTCCGTTCTGCCATGCCCAGTAAAACAGCCAAAGAAAAATGCCCTCAGCTTATTTTTGTTCCTCCCCGCTTTGCCCGATATAAAGAAATCTCGAAAAAGATCCGGGAAATTTTTTACGAGTATACCGATCTGGTAGAGCCACTGTCTTTGGATGAAGCCTATCTGGATGTCACCGAAAATAAAAAAGGAATGGAATCTGCCAACCTCATCGCCAAAGAAATCCGCCAGAAAATTTTTGAACAGACCGGATTAACAGCTTCTGCAGGAATTTCAGTGAATAAGTTTCTGGCTAAAGTTGCTTCTGACATCAATAAACCTAATGGCCAGAAAACCATTCATCCTGATAAAATGGAACAATTCCTGGAAGAATTGCCCGTAGAAAAATTTTATGGGGTTGGAAAGGTTACGGCTAACAAAATGTTTAGTTTAGGAATTTATAAAGGAAAAGATTTAAAAAAGAGATCACTTGAAGATCTGATAAGGCTTTTTGGAAAATCCGGCCAGCATTATTATAATGTGGTTCGCGGAATTCATACATCCGAAGTGAAACCTCACCGGATTCAGAAAAGTGTAGCCGTAGAAAGAACTTTTTTTGAGGATCTTCTTGACGAGCAGCAAATCAATGAAAAGCTGGAGAGCCTGGCTGAAGAAATTCATCAGAGACTACAGAAAAATAATATTCTCGGAAGAACTTTAACATTAAAAATAAAATATAAAGATTTCTCTCTTTTTACAAGAAGTATTACGAAAGAAGATTATTTCTCGTCACCGGAACAATACTACAACACCGGAAAAAAACTCTGGGAGCTTCGCCCTTTTGATAAAGCTGTCCGGCTGCTCGGATTGTCTCTTTCCCACCTGAATACGGAAGAAAAGAAACAGGTTTCTGTTCAACTAAAAATCCCGTTTGAGGAATTTGAAAATGAATAGGTCATATTTTTTTGCTATCTTGTATCAATCAAATCAGCAAATTTATGAACCCAACCATGATTCAGTTTTTTCACTGGTATTCTGAAGGAGACGGAAAGTTGTGGAAAGAAGCCGAAAAACAGGCAAAATATCTGGCAAAACTTGGAATTACTTCTGTATGGTTCCCTCCAGCCTATAAAGGAACAAACGGCGGCTACTCGATTGGTTATGATGCCTATGATCTGTATGATCTCGGAGAATTTGACCAGAAGGGAACTATTCCTACCAAATACGGCACTAAAAACGATTATATAAAAGCTATCAAAGCCTTAAAGAAACAAAATATACAAGTCATTGTAGATATTGTTCTGGGACATAAAGCCGGAGGTGATGAGCTGGAAAAATTTAAAGTCGTAAAAGTAGATGAGGAAAACAGGGAAAAAGTGATTTCCGATGTCATCGAAATAGAATCTTATACGAAATTTACCTTTCCCGGAAGAGGAAAAAAATATTCTGACTTTGAATGGAACTTCACCTGCTTCAGCGGTGTGGATTATGCCGAGGGTATGGACTCTCATATCTTTAAAATCCAATCCGAATATGGAAATGACTGGGAGGAAATGATTGATGATGAAAAAGGAAATTATGATTACCTGATGTATAATGACATTGAGCACCGGAATCCTTTTGTACGGGAAGAACTCAACAATTGGGCAAAGTGGTATTTTGACCAGACAGATTTTGACGGCGTGAGGCTGGATGCTTTAAAGCACATTTCATTTGATTTCTACAAAGAATGGCTCACTCTGCTCCGCTCCAATTCCGGGAAAAACATTTTTGCTGTAGGTGAATATTGGGCTCCCGGATATCTTCATTTGCTTCAAAAGTATATTGAAGTGACGGAAGGCTGCATGAGTCTTTTTGACAGCTCTCTGCAGAATAATTTTCATAATGCTTCAAAGGAAGGCGGCTCCTATGACCTGCGTAAAATTTTTGATGAAACTCTTACCCAGGCAGATCCGATGCATTCTGTAAGCCTGGTAGCCAATCATGATACCCAGCCGCTGCAGGATCTTGAGGCTCCGGTAGATTCGTGGTTCAAGCCTCTTGCCTATGCTTTGATATTATTAAGAAAAGATGGCTATCCATGTGTATTTTATCCTGATTTGTATGGTGCCCATTATATCGATAAAGACTCGGGTGGTCATGACCAGGAGATATTCATGCCGAAAGTAGATGGTATTGAAGAATTATTAAAAGCAAGAAAAGATCATGCATATGGTGATCAGCATGATTATTTTGAGGATGCCAACTGTCTCGGCTGGGTTCGTACAGGAGATGAAAAACATAGTGGATGTGCAGTCGTTTTAAGTAATAAAGATGCTTACAATAAGCCTATGGAAGTAGGAAAACTTTATGCCGGAAAGAAGTTTAAAGACCTGCTGAAAAGATTCGAAGAAAAAGTAATTATTGATGAAAACGGATGGGGAAATTTCCCTGTTCCCGCAGGAAATGTGAGTGTTTGGATTCCTGAGTGAAATTAATTTAACCAGAAACCCTTGTCAAGGTTGAGAACCTTGACAAGGGTCTTTAAGATTTAGCAGTAAATATATCTGCAATTCCAAACATCTATAGCCCATTCACAACAATACCCTTCTTCGTTGGAAGTACAGCATACTCTGTCTCTGTTGATATCTCCGGCTTTTAAACTCTTTAATTCCTGACGGTTCAATTTTCTTACTTTGAAGTCTCTGTTCGTTTTCATAATTATTATTTTTTATGGTTTAGATAATAAATATACATTAAAAATTATAATTATGAATAAACATTCAACACTAACTACTTAATTTAAAACATAATTCATAAAAAAAACAAACATTGAAAACACGATAACCACCCCGTCAAAAATTCTTTGAATTTTCGCCACCCCTCCGGAGGAGGGGAATTTACGTCTTCAATTGAATATCGGTTAAGTTGAGAGGTCCTGGTAAGTTGATGTATGGTTACATCTTTTGAAGTTCCAGGATTTCCGGTCTTTCTGAGGTATCAGCAATTTTTCCGGTTCTGGCAAATTCTGCCCAAAGTGCCCGTAATTTTACCCCATTCTCATAAATACGGCTCCAGGGAATATCTTTCAGCAGTTCGGAAGATTTCCAGGCTGCTTCGTTACCAAAAATTAAAGGAAGGTCAATACAGTGCGGTGCCCCGATATGATTATCTTTTAGCTTTGAATGAATTCTAAACAGGTAAACATTTCCACCTGCATTTGCCAGATTTTCCGCAAACTGTCTTGCCGGATTTCCGTAGATAAGCGCAGTCGTTTTTTCAACTGTTTTATCCATGAGTTTTAAACCCAACCCTTTTCCGAAATATTTATTTAAAGCCTCTGAAGTTTTAAGATAAAAAGCAGTTTCATCATTATTTAAGCCAATCAGAACATCATATTTCTGAGCATTTTTTTTCCACATTTCTACCGATTCCTCTTCCGCGCACAAAGGAAAATATCCGTATTGAGTGCCAAAAGGCATCGCTGCTTTCAAACCATATTTTATTACAGAGGGTACCAATACTTTATATTCATCCATCATTTTTAAAACATCGGTTTCATCTTTCAATATTTCTGTTTTTTTCAGAAATTCCGCCGACATTTTCTGTCTTTTATGACGTAATCCCAGGGGAGCACTTTGAATAATCACACGCTGGAATAAGCCTTCCACACCTTCCGAAATCATTAAATGAGCAATAGCATCGCCTCCTGAAGACTGTCCGAGTAGGGTAATATTATTTTCATCGCCTCCCAGATCAGCTATATTGTTTTTAATCCACTTTAGTGCTTCGATGATATCCAACAGTCCTAAATTGGCAGGTCTTTTTTCATCTCCCCCTAAAAAACCGAACAATCCTAAACGATATGAAACGGTAACTACAATCAGATGCTGTTCTTTTACCCATTCGGCTGGATCGGCTGTAGCCAGATCTCCACAACCTATTTCATGGGAGCCTCCATGGATCCAGACAACAACAGGGAGTTTTTCATTTTCAGATATAATTTGCGGCCGGGTTATGGAAAGATACTGGGTAGATTCATCTGCTTCAAAACTTTCAACAGGTGTCGCTCCGATCATTTTTTCCACAAGCGGACTTAAAGCCTGCGGGCAGACCGGAGTTTTTTCCGGAGAAATAATAATTGAAGATAATGAGGCTCCTACGGCGACTGGTTTTTTAAATCTTTCAGAATGTGCATAACGGATACTTCTGGCTCTGATAATTCCATTTTCTTTTAAGGCTAAAATTTTTCCGAAACGAGTCTCGAAAATAGTGGTATTCTGCTGATTGGGTGTCATCTTTACAAATGTGAAAACTTTTCTCTTTAAATTTAATTATTTAAACACAAATTTCACAAATGAGTACACAAATATTCACAAACCATTATTGTGTTATTTGTGAAAAAAATTAGTGTTATTCGTGTTGAAAAACTAGTTCAGGGTTTTATATTCGCTGGGTGAAATTCCTACTTTGGTTTTGAACAGCCTTGTAAAATGCTGTGGATATTTAAATCCTAAATCATAAGAAATTTCACTGATTGTTTTTGCCTGATCCAGAATCTGTTCTTTGGCAATATCAATTAACTTATTGTGGATAAATTCCTGTGCGGAAATTCCCAGTTCTTTTTTGATCAGATCTCCAAAATAATTGGCAGACAGATTCAGTTTTTCTGCAAAATAATTGACCATTGGAAAACCTATATTTTTGGGATTTTCAGATTTTAAATAATCGTCCACCAGATTTTCAAATTTACCTATGACACCCTGATTGATATGATCTCTTGTAATGAATTGCCGGTCGTAAAAACGCATGCAGTAGTTCAGAAAGAGTTCAATATTATTAACAATTAAAGATTTACTATGCTTATCAATAGCCTGTTCCAGCTCCAGTTTAATATTTTTAAAGCAATCCAGCACCACTTCTCTTTCTTTTTCTGAAAGATGAAGCGCTTCATGCACATCATAAGAGAAGAAGGAATAGTCTTTCATATTCTTCCCTAAGTTGGTTCCTTTAATTAAATCCGGATGAAAGATAAGGGCAAAACCTGCAGGCTGGATAAACCTGTCATTATTATAAATTCCATATGTCTGTCCGGGAGCAATAAAAACTAAAGTTCCTTCCTGATAATCATAGCTGTGTTTCCCATACTGCATATCTCCGCACATTACATCTTTCAGAAAAACGGTATAAAACCCGAATTTTCTTTGGTGCTGGCAGATAGGATCGGATTTGGAAAAATCAATAATACTCACCAGCGGATGCAGGGTTTCATGATTGGCCATTTTATTGTATTCCGAAACACTGTTGTAGATTTCAACCTCCTGATTTTCCATGAAGTATATTTTTATTACTATTCAAAATTACCACTTTCATTTGTAACTGAAATAGTGCCTGTAAAATTGGTAAGTAATTCGGTAATCTGTATAAGTTTTGTTTACAGGAAAGTTTCGACTTTTGTACCGTTATAGAAACTTTTAATACGAATATTCCTCAAAAAAGGAAAAGCTTTTCCGGATTAGTTCTCTTAAGGAACAGTATAAGTTCATATTGAATATTAAATTTTTAACCCTAAATAAACTAAATATAAAAATGAGTACAATCACAGTAAAAGCTTATGGTGCAGAGTCTACCACAGCAGATCTGAAAGAAATGAATATTGAAAGAAGAGAAGTCACCTCAAAAGATGTAGAGATTGAAATCCTATACTGCGGGGTATGCCACTCTGACCTTCATACAGCCAGAAATGACTGGGGCGGATCTTTATATCCTGTAGTTCCGGGACATGAAATTGTAGGAAGAATTATCAAAGTAGGAAGTGAGGTTTCCAAATTTAAAGCGGGAGATCTGGCGGCAGTAGGATGCATGGTGGATTCATGCGGACATTGCGACAGTTGTCAGCACGATCTGGAGCAATATTGCCAGAATGGATTTACAGGGACTTATAACGGAAAAGATAAGCACCTTGGAGGTCATACTTTTGGAGGATATTCTCAAAAAGTAGTTGTTGATGAACATTTTGTTTTAAGTGTCCCTGAAAATTTAGATCTGGCAGCAGTAGCACCCCTTCTGTGCGCAGGAATTACCACATGGTCACCGTTAAGACACTGGAATGCAGGTCCGGGTTCAAAAGTAGCCGTTGTAGGATTAGGCGGTTTAGGACATATGGCTATTAAATTAGCAAAAGGATTAGGAGCGGAAGTTACTTTATTCTCAAGAACTCCGGGAAAAACGGATGATGCGAAACAGCTTGGAGCAGATCACGTAGTAATCTCTACGGATGATTCTCAAATGGATGCTGTAAAAGGTAAATTTGACCTTATCATTGATACGGTACCTTACGAACACGATATCAATCCTTATATGCAGACTCTTTCTCTGAACGGAACTCTGGTTCTCGTAGGATTCGTAGGTGAATTCCAGGAAACGCAGGTAAGTACAAGACCTATGATCTTCCAACGTCGTTCTGTAGCAGGATCTTTAATCGGAGGTATTGCAGAAACCCAGGAACTGTTAGATTTCTGCGGAAAGCATAATATTGTATCTGATATTGAACTGATTAAAATGCAGGATATCAACAACGCATATGAAAGAATGCTTAAAAGCGACGTAAAATACCGTTTCGTCATTGATATGCAGTCTTTGTAATTATTCTATAAAATATTAACAGAAACAGGCGCTTCGTATTGAAGAGCCTGTTTTTATTTTTTCAGGTTTTGGCTGAAAGCATTCTGATCCTGATTCGTTATATATCTGTTTCCTTCAGCACATTTATTATCATTTCTTTCCATATCCTGAAAAGCCCAGGCTGCCATGGCATCAATAACAGGAGCCAGTTCATTACCTGCTTCGCTCAGTTTATAGGTAACATGTGGTGGTATTACCGGTTTGGCTGTCCTGATAATCAATCCGTCTGTTTCCAGCTGCTTCAGATGTTGGATAAGCATTTTTTCCGTTACTGCCGGAATTGCTTTTTTTAATTCGCTGTATCTCTTTTCTCCTGTGGAAAGATTAAACAGGATAATGGGTTTCCAAAATCCTCCGATTCTTTCCATAACATACATTACAGGACAATCCTGTACCGTCTTTCTGTTTTCCTGGATAGTTGAACTTTCTTTGATGGCTGTCATAGTTACATACTTTAGGGTAAGTACTTGTATAAAAGTAAGTACAAATATAACTTTGTTCTCAGAAATAAAAAAATATTCACATATGAAAATTGTAATCACAGGATCACTAGGAAATGTAGCTAAGCCATTAGCCCAAAAGTTAATTGCAGAAGGGCACGATATTATAGTAGTAAGCAGCAGCGAGGCAAGAAAACAGGATATTGAATCTATGGGAGCAGCGCCAGCCATAGGATCTATCACAGACGTTAACTTTTTAACTCAGGCTTTTGAAGGGGCTGATGCTGTTTTTGTAATGACCCCTCCGGCTATCAGTCCGGGTAATATTGTGGAAAACACAACCAATGTAGGAAAAAACTATGCTGAAGCATTAAAAAATGCCCATGTGAAAAGAGCAGTAATGCTAAGCAGCGTAGGAGCAGAATCTCCGGTAGAAAACGGCCCTATCGCCGGTCTTCACAATATTGAAAAAATATATAATGAAGCAGAGAACACCTCTTTTACTTTTTTAAGAGCCGGATACTTTTATAATAACTTTTTCAATGATATTCCTTTGATTCAAAATGCAGGAATCATTGGAGCAAATTATCCTGCAAGTATTGAAGTACCAGTTGTACATCCAACTGATATTGCGAAAGCTGCTGCCGAAGAACTGGTAAAGGACGGAAATACCAATACTATCAGATATATTGTAAGCGATATAAGAAAAGCATCTGATTTTGCTAAAGTTTTGGGTTCTGCTGTTAATAAGCCGGAACTTCCATGGGTAGAGTTCTCTGATGAAGATTCTTTAAACGGAATGCTGCAGGCAGGATTACCTGAAGATATGGCTAATTTGTACGTTGAAATGGGAAGAGGCATAAGAACCGGTGTTGTACAGAAGGACTATATTGATCACGGTTCTCCTGTTACAGGAAGTGTTAAATTGGAAGATTTTGCAAAGGAGTTTGCTTCTCAATTTTAATTTCTTTTGTCTTGAAACAAAAGAAACAAATGTTGAAGACTGGAATTAAAATGCTAAAAATAATTTTTGTTCTCTAAAAATTCTAAACTCGCGCGGATTCACTATTAATTTAGTATCGAATTTAATTCCCGCGCTTCAAACAGTAGAATTTTCTTAACGTTCACAAAACTTATTTTTTTAACGCTTTTAATTCCTAAGTCAATTTATAAAACAAGATTCGGCGCACCTTTGGTGCGCCGAATCTTGTTTTTTTACTATTATATTTTAATCCTTAAGAATTATTTCTTCTCTTTCAGGGCTTCTTTTAAAACTTTCAGTTTCCCGTCAATAGGCTGATCAATTTTTAATCCTAAAACCTCAGCTACCAATGGATAAACATTGATGTTCGCAAATTCGCTGATCACCATATTGTTTTTAAATTCCGGTCCCCAGGCAAAGAAAACCGCTTTCATTTCCGGTACCACTTTAGGGTTATAGCCGTGTTTTCCAACAGATGTTTTCTTACCTTTCTCCAGAAATATTTTTGGGGCTTTAGGAATCAGAAGAATCTGTCCTATTCTGTTGTACTGGTCGTCTCTTGTGGCAAAGTGAAGGTATCTGGGAAGTTTTTTATCAAGATATACTTTGTAATCATCCGTTTTATTAGCCTTCAGTTCTTTGTAAACTGCTTTTACCTCATCCGGATTTTTAACATAAATTCTCAACAAAGTCTGGGAATTATAAAAATCAAATCTGTTTTTATCAAAAAGAAGAGCAGGAATTTCCAAAGGTGTACCGCCGTCTACTTTAATCATCCCGTGATCGGAAACAAAAACAAAGTTGACATTTTTTAATCCTAAGCCATTTACTTTCTGAACAAGATCACCAATAGCCTGATCTATGAGATGAACAGCTGTTTCCGTTTCTTTGGTATCAGGACCAAAATGATGCCCGCTTCCATCTACTTCCGGGAAGTACAATGAAATAAAATGAGGTCTTTTATCTTCCGGTAATTTCAGCCAGTTGACTACTTTTTCTACTTTTTCTGAAGGGGTAAATTTTTCGTGATAAGGATAATAATAAGTAGGTCGCATTCCTCCTGCATCGCTGGCAGATCCTACCCACATTAAAGAGGCTGACACCATTCCCTGTTTTTCAGCAAGCCCCCAAAGCGGAATTCCTCCATACCAGCTCCCGTCCTCAGCATTTTTCTTATTGCTCATCGCATATCCTTCTTTTCTCTTATAATCATAGAAAAAATTATCAATCAGGCCATGATGGGAAGGATAAAGCCCGGTGATAAGACTCCAGTGGTTGGGGAAAGTAATGCTTGGATAGCTTGGAATCATTGCTTCAGCCTTTACACCGCCATTAGCAAGTTTTAAAAGATTTTCAGCATTATATTTCTGAGCATAATCATAACGGAAACCATCCGTTGATATCATGATCACATAAGGTTTCGACTGTGCTTCAGTACTGTTTTGTCTTCCTGGTATCACAACCTGGGCAGTATCAATATTGGCCTGCTGGGCAAAAGCCGTAAAGGAAATAAGCAGCAGTAAAAAATGGATTCCTCGCTTCATTATTTTAAAATTTTCGGCAAAGTTACATCCTATCCTTCTCCCTGAAAAGTTTAAGAGATTAAAAGTATATTAAAACCTCTTATTTTGTTTGAATCAAAATTAATCGCTGTTAAATAGACCTTTTCATTTCAAATTGTGACAGCCAGTTGTTCAGTCCTATTTTTTCGCTAAGAAACTTACCTGTACTTTCTGAAGAATCATCCACATTGTTTAACGCTATAGCCTGTCCGTTATTTTTTTCTCTGATAGCATTAAAGAGCTTTGTACCAATTCCCTTATTTCTGTAATTCCTATCTACAGCAAACTGATATACTTTTTTCGATGCAGGACCATAAACAATGTATCCGACGAGCTTTTCCCCTTCATAAGCCCCTAAAGTCACATAATTTTCAGGCATCGGTTCCAATACGAAAACAGATCCCTGCCATGAAGGTTCAATATCCCAGAATGAACATAACAACTCCCATTGAAATTCTTTCAAATCCTTAATGGAAACCTCAGTATTTTCTTTTCCCTGCTGAATATTTCCGTTGAAGCAAAGTAATCTTCGTACAATCGTAAATCCCAGATTTTCATAGGCTCTGATGGCAGGCTGATTCCCTTCAATCACTTCAAGCAGTAAGGTATTGGCATTTCTATCCTTTAAAACAGGAATGATAAAATCATACATTTTTCTCACTAATCCCTTGCCTCTGCTTTCCGGAACTACTCCTGTACCGCCATTGTAAATAATTTTCTCCCCGTTTTCAATTTTTTCAGACTGAAGGATAAAGCCAACCAGTTTCCCCTCTTCAAATGCTCCGGCAGATAAACTCAGATCTAATTTTTCTGCTGCAATTTTTGAAACAAGCACTTCTTTCGTCAGGTGAAAAGGAACAACATAATCAGAAAATGAGTAATTGAATACGGATAAAAGCTCATCTATTGTGATATCAGCTAAGGTTTTGAATTCCATAGGATCGTAAAAATTATAAGGTCAAAAAATTTTCCTTTATTAAGAATCAGGATACATACAAATATAAGAATTTTAAAGCAATCACCCTGAAATTGGGACTTTAAGAAAAAATGATACCCCTGAAAAATCAGAGGTATCTGTTTAAAAAATATTGAGGTGTGTTTTTTCTGAAAAATTATTCTTTGATCAGTTTTTCATAAGATGTACTTCCATCTTTAAGCTGAATTTCAAGATAGTAACTTCCTGATTTCAGATTTTCAATACTGATGCTTTCTCCATCCGGTTTTATTGACAATACTTTTCTGCCTGTTGCTTCGTAGATATCAACGGATTTTATTTTGTCAGAATTTTTGAAATTAACGGTTGATTTTGCCGGATTAGGATATAGATTTACCTTTTTGCTATCAGCTGTAATTTCATTGGTAGATAAAGTGGCAGCTGTCATCGTCAATGTTGCATATCCTCTTCCTGCATCATGGTATCCTAAAGAAGTTCCTCCACTTTTACGGGCATAGAAGATATTGATTGTTCCAGCCGCATTGGCAATGGCAAAATCTCCTGTTCCACCTGTAAGTGACCTTGTTGCTACTACAGTTCTTGTAGATCCGGATACGGTGTTCGAAGTTTCTGTCCAGTCCTGAGATGCATCGGCCGAAGGTGCATTAGGAACATTACTGAACGAATAGTCTCTATTGGCAGAAGAGTTATAAATAAATCCGTCTGATCCAGCAGCCATGCCGGTAGTTCCAAAACCTATTCCCATCATAGAGTTGCTGTCACCTGTTACCGTAATCGTTACTCCTGAAGGAGTTGTATCTAATTTCACCGTCATGGAAGTTGCCGGTAAGTTTACCGTTCCTGACGAAAACTGTGCCAATGCGAAATTAGCAAGAAGTACGCTTAGCGCTAGTAGAGTTTTTTTCATATCAATTTTTTAAAAGATTAATAATTTCCTTGTTATTGGTTTGTAATGCATATTCGAAAGGGGTCATTCCCATTGAATCTTTCTTTGTTTTATCTGCTTTATATTTCAGCAGCTGTTCTACCAGATCTTTATTTCCGGATTTTACAGCCCAGAATAAAGGGGTGTATCCTGTTTCATCTGCAATATTGGGATCTGCTTTTTTCTTAAGCAGATGTTCTACAAGGTCTTTGTTGTATTTAATCGCAAGACCTGCCAATGCCGTTCCTTCACGGCTTTTGTAATTGACATCTTTTACATTTTCAATCAGAAAATCGGCAACGTCTGTATTTCCTCTGTAACAGGCCAGAATAAGGGGTGAAAATCCGTGTTCATTGGTCTGATTAATCACATCCGGATTTTGCTTCATCAACTCCTGTACTTCAGTTACAGTCCCATTTCTTGCAATATCAAATATTGATTTCGCTTTTTCCTGAGCAGATACTACTGAACTCAGGAACAGTCCTAATATTAAGATGAAATGTCTCATTGTTTTATCATTACATAGTTGTATTCAATATTGACATTTTCAGCCACTTTCTTGGTAACCATTTTGGGAATAGTCACTTTATAATCTACAGGTCTTGCTACAAAACCTCCCTGCATATAGATTTTACCGTCTTTGGCATATAAAGTGGCAGCAGAGGTAACGGCTTTATCTACTCCATGAAAGTTTAATGTTCCCTGCACCGTATATTTCTGAGGACTTGTGGTAAGCTTTGTTTTATCAAAGTTGACAATCTTTCCTTTGAAAGTGGTTTTCGGATATTTTGCAGATTCAGCATAGCTTTCATTGAAATGCTCTTCCATTAATTTTGTTTTAAAATGAAAGTTTTTGACATTTGAAACTGACGCCATTTCACCATTGTCTGCATTGAGAATGACAACATTGTTGTCATCCTGAGCAAAAATATCATCAAACAGTGGTACCGAAGCTTCAAAAGTTACTTTCCCTGTTTTGGAGCTATATTTTTGTGCTGAAGCGTACCCTGCAGAAAGAAGTAATACGCTTAATAATGCTAATTTTTTCATATCATTTTTTTAATTTTCATGTAATCCGTCAGCTTTCCATTTGATAAACATATTGATTTGAGCTGCGGACATAGATCCTCCCTTTGGCATTTTCTCCGGATCACCATTAGGTCTCTGGATACGATCCAGAATTCCGTCAATATTATTTTTTACCTGATCATATGTAACTAAAGGTTTAAAACTTCCTGCAGAATGACAGCCTGCGCAGCTGTTATCCATAATGGGTTTTACATCTGCTGTATATTTTACAGATGCCGTTATCGGTGTGTTATCAGAAATCTCTTCATACGTTCTGCTGTCACAAGCCGTCAGTATGATTGCTGACGACAATATCAATAAGGATGTTAGCTTTTTCATATTAAAAAACTCTATAAAGATTAAACCCAAAGAAAATATGTCCCTTTCCCCATGCTCCTGTGGCATTGGTAAGATATCCGATATCTGAATTTATCTGGGAGTTTGTGAGTAAAAGCTGGAACACGTGTCCTCCTGTTTCTATATCTACGCCCAATGATAAAGGGTTTTTATAAAAACTGTGATCGTCAAAATTCACAAAGTATTCTGCATTTAAAGAAACTCTTTTTGAGATTTTATAGCGTCCTCCCAAACCTGCCAGAAACTGATTTTTGTTTTCAATGGTCGGTTCGTAAAGGTTTTTATGAACAAAGGAAGGTGTAAGCTGTACTGAAAGCTTATCACTGAATCTTCTTGAGATCAATGCCTGGGTAAGATAAGAAAGCCTGTCACTGAATGTAAGGTGTGGATAAGTATCTTTATCCAGTTCAGTATTAGCCCCCATTACATTATACCCCACAATATCCACCGGAAAGTTTTCACTTTGTTTTACCAGCCTGTACTTCACTGCTCCTTCAAAGGTTTTCATATTTGTTTCTCTGGACAGGCTTACCGAAACAGCATCTGAAATACCATAGATAGCACCTAATTTGGTTGAGGCATTATCCAGTCCGAAGAAATCTTTAAATCCTGCACTTATGTCACCAAATCTGTGGGCAACAATCATGTACCATTCTTTTTTGGCGGCTAGTTTCGTAGATTGTCCTGTTACAATCTGAAGGGCCTTGAAGGCCGGTTGTGAGGTTTCTGTATTGGTTTTAACAGTGTCAATATCTTTCAGCAGATCTTCCTGTGCAAAGACAAGACCTGAAGAAAACATTGACAAAAATAAGAGAGTTTTTGTCATATACAATTTGAATTAAATTATGATACAACAAACTTATTGAGTTCTCAATTCAAAAATAGGTGATAAAAGTCACCAGTCAAATTGTTTTTATCAATGACAGAAATAAACTTTTCAAACAATTGAAATTAGACTATCCTAACATTTTCATTTACAGGAACTTTTATTCCTTCTTTAGTCTGAACAATTTCACCTTCGCTTTCAATTTTTTTCAGAACTCTGCTCACAACTTCTCTGGAAGTCCCCAAACTGTTGGCAATTTCACGATGGGTGATCTTAATAGGATTGTTTCCCTTGGACGAAATCTGTTGTTTGATATAATTGAGAACCCTTTTATCCAGTTTATGGAAAACAGCATCATTCACCATATTCATAACTTCTGAAAATCTTCGGTCATATTCATGGTAAAAGAGCTTATTGATTTCCGGAAATCTGATAAGCCATTCGTGCATGATAGAAACGGGAATAAGAATCGCTTCCGAATCTTCTTCTGCGATGGCATATACCCTGCTGATATAATCTGTCAGAATGGATGAAAAGGTCATGAGACAGCTATCTTTCGGTTTGATGTAATAGTAGATCAGTTCTCTTCCATCATTAAGGGTAAAGACTTTGATAGAGCCTTTTATGAGGAAAGGAACAAATTTATTCTTCTGCCCTTCTCTTATGATCTCTGTTTTTGCTTTTATATCAACAGTAACAGCATGTTTTTCAAGCTCCGATAAAAATTCGGCCCCCAAAAAGCCAAATTTACTTACAGCGAACGAGTTATCAATCATATCTTATATTTTCTGCTTTTTCTTAAACAAAGATATAAAATTGATGTATGCTTACTATATATTTTAAGCTTATTAAAGAAAATTAACAATTAAAAAAAACAAAATATGAATTTCATTGATGTTTATAATCCAATATAAAAAACCACAGTCATGAACTGTGGCATTTTATTTTGCTGTAAAAAGGTATTCATGAAATATAAAAAGTATATTTTAAAATCTGTATTTCACATTGAATCCGTAAAAGAAATAGGCTTTTCCAGGTCCCGGATTGAGATCTGTAGGGACTGTGTAGTTACTTCCTTTATCTGAATCACTGATATTATTTCCTAAGAATAAAAATGTGTAATTAATCTGGCTGGTAAGATTATTACCCAGCACATACAGGTCCAGATCCAGTTTATTGAATGACTTTTTAAACCCTAATTTTGAATTAAGTAATCCGAAACCTTTTACCAGATTCGAATTGTTAAAATCAGAATAAACATTTCCAAGATAATTATAGGTATTTACCAGATAAAATCCAGGTTTAGTAAAGATATCCAATCCTACAGCGTACTTATTTCTGGGAACTCCTACCACAGTTTTATGGTCATATACCATTAATTTCCCTACAGTCTTCCCTGTAACAGGGTCTTGATATTTGGGATCATAGATTGAAAAATCTTTATATTTTGTATCGTAATAAGAAAGATTTACAAAAGGAACAATTCTCTCAATAAATGAGTTCTCGGTTCTGTACTGATATCCTACACTCAACTCAAGGCCTGTATTTTTCTGACTTCCGGTATTAGCCCAGTACGTTTGTCCACTTGTATTACCTGGTAAAAGCAGCTGTGTAAGTTTATCGGAATAGTCGATTCTGAATACTGAAATACGGTAATCCAGTTTTGTATTCAGTAAAAGGCCATGTACACTGAAGTCAAACATTTTTGCACGCTCAGGCTTTAAATCATCATTTACAGTGTTGGTAGCAGTTATGAACGAAGAAGCTGCGGTAGGAGCATTATATCCTTCACTATAGCTTAGATTAAAGATCTGGTGTTTCCATTCTTTTTGTAATGCAATGTGAGGTGTATAAGCCATGTCATACTTTTTATTAAATGACTGATCTTTGTGTCCGGGAACTAAATCTGGTAAGGCATAAAGATCCTTCCTGTCATAATTGGTTCTGTTGGCACTAAGTCCCGCAAGCAAAGTAAGCCCCCAGGGCTTATATGTCAGATAATCGATCACAAAATAGGTGGATTGATTATTATTATATTTAAAGTAAGATGCTCCGGACATTCCTGTCGTCTGCAGTGGATTTGTTTCTGAGCCTGTAAAACGATAACTTGAAGTAGTGGAAACAGAATTTTGTATTTCTGCGCCAAAGTCCAGCTTATTTTCAAAATCTTTAAACCCGTTCTTTAATGTAAAAGTGGAACGCAGCCCTACATTCGGGGAACTCGTCATTCCGTATGCTCCGGCAGAAACACTTTCTGTATTTGCGTTATAATAAAACAGAGTGGTATAGTTTTTTAAATTTGAAGTAAGGCTTACGGTATTACTCAATCCTACTCTTGTTGATTTTATTTTTGTTCCTGCATTTTTTCTGATATAAGCAGCATTTCCGTTATCGATTCCTGCATAGTAATCATCGTATGAGATCTGTCCTGAAGTGTGCTCGTACGAATAAGCCTGACTTGCAAGGAAACTTAACTGATCTTTTTTGCTTAATTTCACTGTACCATTGACATTGAAAAAGTTTTTTAATCCGCTTCCATTTGGTCTGTAACCGTCAGTTTCAAGATGTCCGTATGCAGCATTTACGGAGTAGTTTTCATCTGCAACATTCAACTGTGTTCTGGACTGAAAGGTTTTAAAAGCACCCAACATTACCTCTTCCGAAGCTGAAATTCCTTTTGTAAAATCCGGTCTTGTATAAAAACGGACCGCTCCGCCTGTTCCCCCTCCATACATCGTAGCTGCCGGACCTTTAATAACTTCTACATTATTCACATAAGCAAAATCCATATCATCCAGAACAGTGATTCCTTCTGCTGTAGTTAATGGTATATTATTCCAGTATGCTTTCACTCCCCAGTTGTTGAATTTCTGATCATTTCCATATCCCCGGACGACAAGTCTCTGCCCACCAAAGTTGGTTCTTTTATCTACCTGCAGTCCCGCCATGGTGGACAAAGTCTGATCTATTGCTGCCGGATTATTTCTGTTAAGGTCTTCTTCGGAAAGAGTTTCTACTGACTGCCCATGTCTTTTAAATTCCGCACGTTCCTGTTTTATTTTTTTTCTTCCCAGGATATTAACTTCATCAATTGTCCCCTCCTGATTTTGTTGAGCATGCGCTATAATGCAGCCTAACGCCGCTGCCATGCATATATATTTTTTCATTATTCAAAATTTGTGTTACCATTAATATACTATTCATATCTGTTTTGATGGATACACATTTCAGGAGGAGGAGGAATAATGGATATATAGGATGTATTTGCTGATGGAAAATTATAGTCCGGGAGTATTCTGAAATCTGAATGATCAGAAATATCGTCTTCTCTACGAGAAATAACCGCTAAAAAAAGAGAGGTTTTACATTTATTTTTATGATGCGGAGGGAAGTCAATATGCTTGTGCCTATCTATATTTTGTACAGCCAGTTTTTTTGAAAGATCAACCAGGGAATTGATGATCATATCTTTTTTATCCCTATAACAGAAAATTTTTTTTTCTCCATTAATGATCCGTATTTGGATGATATCATAAGAATATCCGTTAAGAATAAACTCGTTCTTTTCTTTCCACTGCACATTTGCAATATCTGCTTCTGTAAAGCACACGGTTTCTGAATGCTTGAATTTATTCCTGGTAATATTATATTGTGTTTTCTTATACAACTCTTTTTTCAGAATAGTCATACCGGAATATATCATATTATTGAACAATACGATAACAGAAAGGCACAATACAATAGAAAATAGTTTTTTGTACAAAGAATTAAGTATTAAGGAGCAGGTTCACCGGAAAAATTAACTGTTGCAAATTTTGAAATGTTTATTCTGTGCAGCGTTTGGGAACCTTGTACATTGTATTCTATCCAATTGTCTTTTGGATTTATTTTTTGGGAAACAGGATTTTCATCAGGTTTTCCTGCCTGCACCTGATCAGCCATTTTGGTTTCCTCTTCGTTTTTATACTGAAGATTGCCTCTTACTATAATTGTATTTCCAGCATTATCCTGACTAAACGGAATAGTATTTCCTTCTGCTCTCAGCGTTTTTACCGTAACTATACTGTTATTATTTTTCTTTACTTTAACGGTATACATGATCCCCTTTACTCCTGATCTTCCTCCTGTCCATTCTGTTTTCTCAGCAGAGATGACTGATATTGCCTTATCCTGATATAAAGAGGACACCGGCATCCCGCAGGAAGCCAGCATCCAAAACACAGTTAAATATAATTGATTATTCATTTTAGTCATTATCACCTCCTTTAGGTCCCAATACCAGGAAGTTACCACTATATACAACTTCACCTTTATATTCAGCTTTCAGTATATAATTTCCAGATAACATTTTTTGTCCGAACTCTTCATCAGATTTTACATTTTTCTTACTATACACCAGCCTTCCCGATGCATCCACAATACTTATATCCACGCTGGTGTATTTAGCTGTATCAAATCTCAAATGGGAAATTCCTTTTGAAGGATTCGGATATATAATGTTCATATTCTTTTTAGATTTGGTCTCTGTGGTTGATAATGGAGTCAGCGTATTCTGCGTTGTCCAGGCTCCTCTTCCATAGGTAGAAACCAATACTGTTTTGGTAGCAGGTCTGTAATCCAGATTAGTAATTCTCACATTCCCTATATTTCCAGTTACTGAAGACCATTCAGGAGTTAAATCCAGGAAATTAGTAGTTCCCCAAACTCCCATTTCTGTTCCTACTAGTACTTCATTGGGATTGTCTGGATTTCTGAGTACAGTTCTTATCGGCATATCAGGAAGGTTTCCTTCTTTATTCTGCCAGGTTGTTCCTCCATCTGTAGAATAGAAAACGCTGGTGAGGTTATAATTGGAAAGTGTCACTATAATCTCATTTTCATTTGCTCCAAACTCGATATCAGAAATAGTTCCTGCTATTGGTGATGTTAACAAAGTTGCTGTGTATGCTGTGGTATTTGCATTTGCTATTTTAAAGATTCTCCCCAGATTGGTTCCTACAAAAAGTGTGGTGGAAGCAGTTGTATAAGGAGACACTTTCATCCACGATATCTGCTCTCCGGATTGTGCTGTTCCTACAGTAACAACATCATTAGTGAATGATGTGGCAGTAGCAGAAAGTCCGCTTGTTCTGAAAAGCGTAAGTCCGAAACGGTAAGAATAGAAGGTATCATTTTTTCTATCCAAAGCAATTTCATTGACAAAATGTCCTAAATTTGCATTGGTACCGGCTATAAGACTATATGCATTGTTAGTCAATAAATAATGATTGTTATAAGTATAGCTCGAAATTTCATATGTGTCCAGATCATCGTACTCTGTGTACATACCATCTCCCCCTGTAGCAGCAAACTTGGAAAGAAAGTTATTGGATTGTGGCGCACCATAAAGCCACCATGAACCATTATCCTGAGCCCCGGCCAATAATTCTTCATCTACCGGAGTTTTTGTCGGGTTAAGCAATGCTGTGTAGAACTGTGTTACATTATACCTGGTATTTCTTGCAACAAAGCCATCTACAGTCCCAATATTGGTTTTATTGGCAGCATAGTAGACTCCTCCATCATTTCCAAAAAGCATTTGGCCGGTTGCGTAATTATTATAAGGATTGAATATGATTGCATGCTGGTCAGCATGAACTGTAGAAACCTGCAAAGCGGCCATATTGTTATTATTGGACCATTTTGAAATCTGACTCCATGTACCTCCTCCGTTCGTGGATTTGTACAGATCAACACCTCCGATATACACTGTATTATCATCCTGAGGATCTGCTGCAATCACAAGATCATAAAAAGATTGTCCCCGGGTGAAATCATTAGCAGGAATACTCGTGTCTGTAGGCGCAGGTAATGTCAAAACAGGCGCTGTATCATTGGTGGCCTGCCATGTTACCCCTCCGTCAGCAGAACGTGCAATTCTGATTGGTTCTGTAGTAGTAGAGCTTCCCTGCATAAAAGCATACACTTTATTAGCATTTGTTTTGGAAAGGCAAAAATTAACTCTTGCTCCTGCATTTCCGACATTGTATACCTGATTAAAAGTATTTCCGTCTGCAGATTTAAAAATTCTTCCTCCTGAGTTTATACTAGAATATCTTGAAGATCTGGTAGAGACCCAAACCGAATTATCAGCTCCGATTTCTATTTGCTGAATAGAATATCCTGTTGTACTGGTTGTATTTGTTGTTGTATCTAAAGCCAGTAAACTGGTATTTTTTGTAAATGTAGCACCGCCATCAGTAGATTTGTACAATCCTGCCTGATTTAATCCCTGAAATGTACCACTAGAATAATTACCACTTACCCCGGCATAAACCTCTGAAACCCCAGCATTATTTCTAACTTTAATATCATTAATATAAAAGTTTCCATTTCCTATTCCATTCGAATAGGTTGCCGGTATTGTAAATATCTGTGTCCATGTAGTACCTCCATCTGCTGATTTCCAGATTCCGGATCCTTTAGCATCACCCGTTTCACATTCCCCTGTACCAACATAAAATACCTGCGGATTGTTTGGATCGTAAGTAATACATGAAACCGAAGTATTGGCCCAGAATGTACTGAGTGGCTTCCATTCATTTGTACTTACAGAAGGATCCTGATTTACCCAAAGACCTCCTGAAATACCTCCTGCAAAGACTCTTTTGCCGGTAGTATCATTAGGGTCATACATAATAGCCCTTGTTCGTCCTCCTACATCATAAGGTCCTCTTTCAATCCAGGGTTCGTTAATAATTTTTCCAGTGGAAGAATGAGGATTACTGGAAATAAATGACATAGGTTTTTCAGAACGATATTTACCTGACAAGATATCATGATTTATTTTTACCAGCTTCCCAAAATAAGTTCTTCCTGTAACCGGATCCATTGTTCTTTTGTAATCTTCCTCATAATATTCATTGGGAGGTATTCCAGCTGCCCTGGCAGCTTTATGTTGCTGTTTAAGGTTCTTATTGTACTGGGCATACAATTTCTGTAAATGTTTTTGATTATTATTGAGCGTATTTTGCTGTGCATTAGTAAAAGTGCAGAATAATACCGCTGCGATAGGATAGATTTTCAGTTTCATTTGTTTTTTTTCAAATATATTAAAAATAAATATCAAATATTCAATAAAAATAAAAATATATTATGAATACAAATAAAAAACTACCATAAACATATCAAATACCTATTTGAGCGTTTTTTGTTTTTTAATTAAAATGCTTATTTTTTTTAATTAAAAAACAAAAAGCCCCGGATAAATCCGGGGCAATTATATGATTACAAAAGAAATCTTACGCTTGAACGTTGTTTCCTCCTAATACGAAAGGCTCAACTTCTTTGATTTCTCCGAACTGCTGCTCGTAGTTAGCGATGTTCTGTTGAAGAGCATTTAATACTCTTTTAGCGTGAAGTGGAGCAAGAATTACTCTTGATCTTACTTTAGCCTGCTGAACACCTGGCATCAACTGAATAAAGTCTACTACAAATTCAGATGGAGAGTGGTTTACCAATGCAAGGTTAGCATAGATACCAGCCGCTACCATTTCGTTTAATTCGATGTTGATGTTTCCGTCTTGTGGATTTTGATTGTTGTCCATTGTTATAAATTATGTTTTTAAAATTCGAAATTTGAGATTGTGAAAATATAAAAATAATTTCAAATCCCAAATTTCAAATCATTAATTTTAGTTAAGGTCTTCGAATTCTTTCTTAGAACCAACAATAACGTTCTGATATTCTTTAAGACCTGTACCTGCAGGGATTCTGTGACCTACAATTACATTTTCTTTAAGACCGTTAAGATCGTCTATCTTACCAGCAACTGCTGCTTCGTTAAGAACTTTAGTTGTTTCCTGGAATGATGCTGCAGACATGAATGACTTAGTTTGAAGGGCAGCTCTTGTAATACCTTGCAGTACCGGAGTTGCCGTAGCAGGAAGAGCTTCTCTTACTTCTACCAATGCTAAATCTTCACGCTTCAACTTAGAGTTTTCGTCTCTTAATTCTCTTGCAGTAATCATCTGACCTGGCTTGAATTCTTTAGAATCACCAGCATCTACTACTACTTTAAGACCGAATACTCTGTTGTTTTCTTCCAGGAAGTCATACTTATGTTCAAGAGCTCCTTCAAGGAATTGAGTATCACCTCCATCTACGATAGATACTTTCGTCATCATCTGTCTTACGATAATTTCGAAGTGCTTGTCGTCGATTTTTACCCCCTGTAGACGGTAAACTTCCTGAATTTCGTTTACTAAGTATTCCTGAACGGCCGTTGGACCTTTAATTCTTAAGATATCTTCCGGTGTGATAGAACCGTCAGAAAGTGGAGAACCTGCTCTTACGAAGTCATTCTCCTGAACAAGAATCTGGTTAGAAAGTTTTACCAGGTAAATTTTTCTTTCTCCAGTTTTAGCCTCAACAATAAGTTCACGGTTACCTCTCTTGATTTTTCCGTAAGAAACTACCCCGTCGATTTCAGTAACAACCGCTGGGTTTGAAGGGTTTCTTGCTTCGAATAATTCGGTAACTCTCGGAAGACCTCCGGTGATATCCCCTGCTTTTGCAGATTTTCTTGGGATTTTGATTAAGACTTTACCAGCCTTAATTTTTTCACCATCGTTAACCATTAAGTGGGCTCCTACCGGTAAGTTGTAAGCTTTTTGCTCAACTCCTTTAGAGTCTACCACCTTAAGGGTAGGTACGGCTTTCTTATTTCTGGATTCAGAGATTACTTTCTCTTCAAATCCTGTTTGTTCGTCAATTTCAAGCTGGAATGAAATACCCTGGATGATATCCTCGTATTCAACCTTACCTGAAGTTTCAGCAATGATAACCGCGTTATACGGATCCCATCTACAGATTGTATCTCCTTTCTTCACTTTATCACCTGGTTTTACAGATAATATAGATCCGTAAGGTACGTTAGCTACCATTAATGGAGTTCTTGACTCATTATCAGCAACTAATCTGAATTCTGTTGAACGGGAAACCACAACCTCAGCTGTATTACCGTTTTCATCTTCTGAAGTAATGGTTCTTACTTCATCCATTTCTACGATACCATCTCTTCTTGCAACGATAGATGGGTTTTCTGATACGTTTCCTGCAGTACCCCCCTGGTGGAAGGTTCTCAACGTAAGCTGAGTACCTGGTTCCCCAATGGATTGTGCTGCAATTACACCTACCGCTTCACCCATGTGGATCACTTTACCTGTTGCCAAGTTTCTACCGTAACATTTCGCACAGATACCTTTCTTAGCTTCACAAGTTAATGGTGAACGAACCTCCACAGCTTCTAATCCTGCTTCTTCGATTCTCTTCGCCAAAGATTCAATGATCACCTGATCTGCACTTGCAATAAGCTCGTCAGTTTCAGGATCGTAAATATTATGAAGAGATACTCTACCTAAGATTCTTTCAGAGATTCTTTCAACGATCTCGTCATTTTTCTTAAGTGCAGTAACTTCTGTACCTCTTAGAGTTCCACAGTCGTCTTCTGTAACGATAACGTCCTGTGCAACGTCTACCAATCTTCTCGTTAAGTAACCGGCATCGGCTGTCTTAAGAGCGGTATCCGCAAGACCCTTACGGGCACCGTGGGTAGAGATAAAGTACTCTAGAATCGAAAGACCTTCCTTAAAGTTGGCAAGGATCGGGTTTTCGATGATCTCCGCTCCGGTAGAACCGGCTTTCTGCGGTTTTGCCATCAAACCTCTCATCCCTGATAACTGACGGATCTGTTCTTTAGAACCCCTCGCTCCAGAGTCAAGCATCATGTATACAGAGTTGAAACCACCTTGGTCAGTTTTCATTCTGCTCATGATCATTTCAGTTAATCCGGCGTTGGTATTTGTCCAAACGTCGATTACCTGGTTATAACGTTCTGTATCGGTAATCAGACCCATGTTATAGTTGGCTCTAATTTCGTCTACAGTTTCGATTGATTGTGCAATCATCTGCTTTTTCTCAACAGGAACTACGATATCCCCAAGTGAGAAAGAAAGACCTCCTTTGAATGCGTTTGAATACCCTAGGTCTTTCATTGCATCAAGGAACTTCACAGTTGTAGGGAAATCTGTATCAGCAAGGATCTTACCGATAACATTTCTCAATGATTTTTTCGTAAGAAGTTCATTGATATATCCTACCTGCTTAGGTACAATCTGGTTGAACAGGATTCTACCTACAGAAGTTTCGATCAATCTTGTAACGATTTCTCCGTTTTCTTTGATAGGTAGTCTACATCTTACTTTAGCATTTAAAGATACTCTTCCTTCAGCATAAGCAATTTCCGCTTCTTCAGGAGAATAGAATGCAAGACCTTCTCCTTTTACTTTCATCGTCTCTGTAGAGCTTAATTCTTTAGTCATGAAATAAAGACCAAGAACCATGTCCTGAGATGGTACTGTAATTGGAGAACCGTTTGCAGGGTTCAAGATGTTTTGAGAACCTAACATCAATAACTGAGCTTCAAGGATCGCTTCTGGTCCTAGTGGCAAGTGTACCGCCATCTGGTCACCATCGAAATCGGCGTTGAAGGCCGTAGTTACTAACGGGTGCAGCTGGATTGCCTTACCTTCGATCATCTTAGGTTGGAAAGCCTGAATACCCAGTCTGTGAAGCGTAGGTGCTCTGTTCAATAGAACAGGGTGACCTTTCATCACGTTTTCAAGGATATCATAAACTACCGGCTCTTTTCTGTCGATAATTCTCTTTGCAGATTTTACTGTTTTTACAATTCCTCTTTCAATCAGTTTTCTGATGATGAACGGTTTGTAAAGTTCAGCTGCCATATCTTTAGGAATACCACATTCGTGAAGCTGTAAGTTTGGACCTACAACAATTACCGAACGCGCAGAGTAGTCAACCCTTTTCCCTAGTAAGTTCTGACGGAAACGACCTTGCTTACCTTTCAATGAATCAGAAAGTGATTTCAATGGTCTGTTTGATTCAGATTTTACTGCAGAAGATTTTCTCGTGTTATCGAATAATGAATCTACAGATTCCTGAAGCATACGCTTCTCGTTTCTCAAGATTACTTCAGGAGCTTTGATCTCCAATAATCTCTTCAAACGGTTATTTCTGATGATAACTCTTCTGTAAAGGTCATTCAGGTCAGAAGTTGCGAAACGTCCTCCATCCAATGGAACCAATGGTCTTAGTTCTGGCGGGATAACAGGAAGCACACGCATGATCATCCACTCTGGTCTGTTGATCATTCTTGTATTAGCACCTCTTAATGCTTCTACAACGTTCAATCTCTTAAGAGCTTCTGTTCTTCTTTGTTTTGAACCTTCGTTGTGAGCTTTGTGTCTCAAGTCGAAAGACAATGCATCAAGATCGATTCTTTTTAAAAGATCTTCCACAGCTTCAGCACCCATTCTGGCGATGAATTTGTTTGGATCAGAATCATCAAGATACTGGTTTTCTACAGGAAGAGTTTCCATGATATCAAGGTACTCTTCTTCTGTAAGGAATTCCATATTTTCAAAATCAGAACCATCTAATTTTTTAGCAATACCCTGCTGGATCACCACATATCTTTCGTAGTAGATGATCATATCTAATTTCTTAGAAGGAATTCCTAAAAGGTATCCGATTTTGTTTGGTAATGAACGGAAATACCAGATGTGTGCAATTGGAACTACAAGGTTGATGTGCCCGATTCTCTCTCTTCTTACTTTTTTCTCAGTAACTTCTACTCCACAACGGTCACAAACGATCCCTTTGTAACGAATTCTCTTGTATTTACCACAAGCACATTCGTAATCCTTTACAGGACCAAAGATTTTCTCACAGAATAGCCCGTCTCTTTCAGGCTTGTGAGTTCTGTAGTTAATAGTTTCCGGTTTTAAAACCTCCCCTCTTGAGTCTTGTAAAATAGACTCCGGTGAAGCTAAACCGATGGTTATTTTATTAAATCTACTTGATTTATTTTTATTTGACATTTTTTGTTATTTGAGATTTGACATTTGAAATTTGAGATTAATGAATCTCTAAAAATTTTATTTTAATTTTTGTTTGAAATCTGCGTACAGAATTTCAAATTTCAAATAAATTAATTTCAAATGGAATTTATTCCTCAAGTCTTACGTCTAATCCAAGACCTTGTAACTCGTGAAGTAATACGTTGAATGATTCCGGAATACCTGGTTCAGGCATAGATTCACCTTTTGCAATTGCTTCATAAGTTTTTGCTCTACCAATCACGTCATCCGACTTCACAGTAAGGATCTCTCTCAGGATGTTAGATGCACCGAATGCTTCAAGTGCCCAAACCTCCATCTCTCCGAATCTCTGACCTCCGAACTGAGCTTTACCTCCTAACGGCTGCTGAGTAATCAATGAGTAAGGACCGATAGAACGTGCGTGCATTTTGTCATCAACCATGTGTCCTAATTTCAGCATGTAAATAACCCCTACAGTCGCAGCCTGAGTAAATCTTTCTCCGGTACCACCATCATAAAGGTAAGTGTGACCGAATTTAGGAAGACCTGCTTTGTCTGTATATTCAGTAATCTGATCAAGAGTTGCTCCATCGAAGATTGGTGTAGCGAACTTCATACCCAGCTTCTGACCAGCCCATCCAAGAACTGTTTCATAGATCTGACCGATGTTCATACGGGAAGGTACCCCAAGTGGATTCAATACGATATCTACCGGTGTTCCGTCTTCCAGGAATGGCATATCTTCTTCACGAACGATTCTTGAAACGATACCTTTGTTACCGTGACGTCCTGCCATTTTATCTCCTACATTCAGTTTACGTTTCTTAGCGATGTAAACTTTAGCCAGCTTCATGATACCTGCAGGAAGTTCATCTCCGATTGAAATAGCAAATTTCTCACGGTTTTTAACTCCTTGAATGTCGTTATATTTGATTTTGTAATTGTGAATCAATTGTTTGATCAATTCATTCTTGTCAGCGTCTACTGTCCAGTCTGAACCGCTAACGTTTACATAATCTTCAACTGAAGTTAATAACTTGTGAGTGAATTTCACACCTTTACCGATGATTTCTTCGTCAAGGTCGTTTTGTACCCCCTGAGAAGTTTTACCGCTTACCAGTGTATTTAATTTTTCAATTAACGTATTTCTCAACTCGTCAAACTTAGCCTTGTAAGTGTTTTCAATTTCTTCAAGTTTAAGTTTTTCTTCAGTTCTTTTCTTTTTGTCTTTGATGTTTCTTGAGAACAATTTCTTGTTGATAACAACACCTCTTAATGATGAGTCAGCTTTCAGTGAAGCATCCTTCACATCACCAGCTTTATCACCGAAGATTGCTCTAAGAAGTTTTTCTTCAGGAGTCGGGTCAGATTCACCTTTTGGAGTAATTTTACCAATCATGATATCTCCAGGCTTCACTTCAGCACCGATTCTGATCATACCGTTCTCGTCAAGATCTTTCGTAGCTTCTTCAGATACGTTTGGAATATCTGCCGTAAGCTCTTCCATACCTAATTTAGTATCACGAACTTCAAGAGAATATTCATCTACGTGGATTGAAGTAAACCAGTCTTCACGTACAACTTTTTCGTTGATTACGATTGCATCCTCGAAGTTGTAACCTTTCCAAGGCATGAACGCTACCACTAAGTTTCTACCAAGAGCCAATTCTCCTTTTTCAGTAGCATACCCGTCGCAAAGTACCTGTCCTTTTTCCACTACATCACCTACTCTTACGTTTGGTCTTAGGGTAATGGTTGTACTCTGGTTCGTTTTTCTGAACTTAGTAAGGTTGTATGTTTTAGTAGCAGACTCGAATTGTACTAAATCTTCGTCTTCGCTTCTTTCATATTTAATAACGATTCTGTCAGCATCTACGTACTGTACTGTACCTGTACCTTCAGCGTTAATTAAGATTCTTGAATCTCTTGCAACTTGCTGCTCAAGCCCTGTACCAACGATTGGAGCCTGTGGCTTCAATAGAGGAACGGCCTGACGCATCATGTTGGATCCCATCAATGCACGGTTCGCATCATCATGCTCCAGGAATGGAATTAATGAAGCGGAAATACCGGAAATCTGGTTTGGTGCTACGTCGATAAGGTCTACCTGGCTAGGTTCTACTACCGGATAGTCACCATCCAATCTTGCAATGATTCTGTCTGTTTCAAATTCACCGTTGTCGCTCAATTCAACGTTTGCCTGAGCAATTACTTTAGATTCTTCATCTTCCGCATTTAAGTAGATAGGATCTGCGTTAAGCTCAATCTTACCGCCTTCTACTTTTCTATATGGAGTTTCGATGAAACCTAGTCTGTTGATTTTAGCATAAATACCTAAAGATGAAATCAAACCGATGTTTGGTCCTTCCGGAGTTTCAATCGGACAGATTCTTCCGTAGTGAGTATGGTGAACGTCTCGAACCTCGAAACCTGCTCTTTCTCTTGATAAACCACCAGGCCCTAGTGCAGATAATCTTCTCTTGTGAGTGATCTCTGATAGAGGGTTGGTTTGGTCCATAAACTGAGAAAGCTGGTTGGTACCAAAGAACGAGTTGATTACTGATGTTAATGTCTTTGCATTGACAAGGTCAAGCGGAGTAAAGATTTCGTTATCTCTAACGTTCATTCTTTCCTTGATTGTTCTTGCAATTCTTGAAAGACCTACCCCGAACTGTCCAGCCAACTGCTCACCAACAGTTTTAATTCTTCTGTTTGATAAGTGGTCAATATCATCAACCTCCGCTTTAGAGTTGACAAGCTCGATTAAGTGTCTTACAATAGCAATGATATCTTCTTTTGTAAGAACCTCAGTTGTAGTTGGAATGTTAAGACCTAGCTTTTTGTTCAATCTGTAACGTCCAACTTCACCTAATGAATATCTCTGCTCAGAGAAGAATAATTTTTCAATGATTCCTCTTGCCGTTTCCTCATCTGGCGGATCTGCGTTTCTTAACTGACGATAAATATACTCTACCGCTTCTTTTTCAGAGTTAGTAGGGTCTTTTTGTAATGTATTCTGGATGATAGAGAATTCGTTGCTGTTTTCTTTGTGAATCAGGATTGATTTCACACCCGCATCAAGAATAAGATCTAAATGTTCTTTTTCTAGAATAGTTTCTCTATCCAGGATGATTTCGTTTCTTTCAATAGAAACTACCTCACCTGTATCTTCGTCTACGAAATCTTCGAACCAGGTGTTCAGTACTCTCGCAGCCAATGTTCTCCCTTCTACTTTTTTAAGGGCAGCTTTAGAAACTTTCACTTCTTCAGCTAGGTCGAAGATCTGAAGGATATCCTTATCAGATTCATAGCCGATTGCTCTTAATAAAGTTGTTAATGGTAATTTTTTCTTACGGTCGATATACGCGTACATTACGCTGTTGATATCAGTTGTAAATTCCATCCAAGATCCTTTGAAAGGGATAATTCTTGAATAGTAAAGTTTGGTTCCGTTTGCGTGGTAAGTTTGTCCGAAGAATACACCTGGTGAACGGTGAAGCTGCGTAACAATAACTCTTTCAGCACCATTGATGATAAAAGAACCACTTGGTGTCATATAAGGAACCGGACCTAAGTATACGTCCTGAACCACAGTCTGGAAATCTTCATGTTCCGGGTCAGTACAATACAGTTTAAGTCTTGCTTTTAGAGGAACTGAATAAGTAAGTCCTCTTTCCACACACTCATCGATTGAATAACGTGGAGAATCTACCAGATAGTCTAAGAATTCTAATACGAATTGGTTTCTTGAATCCGTAATTGGGAAATTCTCTTGGAAAGTCTTGTAAAGAGCTTCTGTCTTTCTGGCTTCAGGAAGTGTATCAAGCTGGAAAAATTCTCTGAAAGATTCAATTTGGATATCCAAAAAGTCCGGAGTGATGATTTTTCCTTTCGCTGATGAGAAATTAATTCTCGGATTTCCTTGAGTTGTTGATTTTGTTTTACTCATAAAACTTTTAAGAAAGGGTTAAAAAATATTTTGATTCATTAAAAAATATCAGAAAAGAACAAGAAACAAGATAAAAGTAAAAGGTAAAAGTGTTTTTGGCGCTCACAAAGGACCTTAGATCTTTTAAACTTCCTACCGGGTTCTTTCTAACTGCAACACTGGTATATCTTTTCACAGCGTAATGCAAAATATTTTTATTACTTTTGAGGCTGTATTACCGCAGTATTTATATACACGAAATCCCTTCCACGTTTACACAGTGAAAGAGTTGATTTTCAGTATTTTATAAATTTACATACAATTTTTCGCGCCAAAAGAAGGGCAAAGATACAAAAAGTTATCCACAAAAACAAATAAATCATCTCATTTTAAGACTCTTAAAAACGAGAGAGGCTGCCCAAATATGAGCACCCCCTCCACAACACAAGCTAATCTTATGATTATTTCACAATAACCTTATAAGATTTTATTTTTGAGGTCTCCGTGATTGAACAAATACAAATACCTACCTGAGCGATTTCCTGGAAACTTACAGATCATTAGTAGAGCGATGGTTAATAATTTGTTTTTCATTTCTTATGCTATTTGATGTTTTTTATAAATGTATTTTTTGAAAGGACAATTCTATTCTCATCTAATTTATAAACACCACCACAAAGGCGCGTATACTTATAAGATGCTACAGGATTATGAATACCATCCATTCTATTGGGCAGTAGATTTACTACTTCTAAGGAAAGGTATTTCAGGATTATTGTTTTAAAAAAAGAAAAATTATCCCGGAAACTTTTATTATATAACAAATAGCTTTCTTTTTGACCGGCAGAACCTTTATACAAACCTGTCCAACGGTGATTTGTTTCAGTATGCAAACAATCGGAAACACCAGCAAAGCAAACCCACAGATAATTGTTAACAACTGTACAATATGGCAAGCCAAGCTTTGCCTTTATTACAGATATTATCTTCGTGTCTAGTTTTCCTATAGCCGTCAAAATCTTTAGAAGCGTAATCTTATGACCAAAGAAAAGAAAGTTATTTCTATCCAATTATTGTGTTTTTTTCAATACAAATATAATATTTTTTCAATTAAACCAATCATTAACTAATAAAAATTCACATAAAATAATTAAACACAATAATAAACGTAAAAAATTACATCAGTTACCACAAAATATGCAATCATAAAAAAATATATCCGCATTAGTAATAACAATATTATATTACTATTAAAAATTAAAAGACACATTTACAAAAGCTTACATACAAAAAAGCCCGGGCATTTGCCCGGGCTTCTTTATTTATATACAATTGAAATTATTTCAATTCTACTTCAGCACCAGCTTCTTCTAATTGCTTCTTAAGAGCTTCAGCTTCGTCTTTAGAAACACCTTGCTTAATTGCAGCAGGAGCTCCGTCTACGATATCTTTAGCTTCTTTAAGACCAGCACCAGTTAAATCTTTTACTAATTTAACGATAGCTAATTTAGAAGCACCTGCAGACTTAAGAATTACATCGAATTCAGTCTTTTCTTCAGCAGCATCACCTGCACCACCTGCAGCAACAACTACAGCAGCAGCAGCTGGCTCAATTCCGTACTCATCCTTAAGGATAGCAGCTAATTCGTTTACGTCTTTTACAGTTAGGTTTACTAGCGTTTCAGCTAAATTTTTTAAATCTGACATTGTTGTAATGTTTTTGTTGATTATTTATTTAATTTTTTGAGTGTAATTATTCAGCAGCTGGCGTTTCGTCAGTGCTTTCTGCAGCAGCTTCAGGAGCTTCAGCAGGAGTTTCTTCTACCGCAGGAGCAGCTTCTTCAGCTTTAGCTTCTACAGTTTCAGGTTTGTTTTGAAGAGCAGAAACAACTCTCTGGATTGGAGACTGAAGTAATCCGATGATTTCACCGATCATTTCTTCTCTAGACTTGATGTTAGCCAACATGTCCAGGTTGTTGTCACCAACGTAGAAAGTTTCTTGAACAAAAGCAGACTTTAAAGCTGGCTTTTCTTCTTTCTTTCTGAATCCTTGGATCAATTTCGCAGGAGCGTTTGCTGTTTCAGCAATCATTAACGCTGAGTTTCCTTTGAAAGATGGGAACATTTCAGAGTAATCAACTCCTTCAATCTGCTCCATTGCTTTTTGTAAAAGTGTATTTTTTACCACTTTCACTTTGATATTTTGTTTGAAAGCCTGTCTTCTGAAATCTGAAGATTTACCAGCGTTCAAACCTTCTAAATCTGCTACGTATACTACTTTTGCATCCTGAAGCAAATCTTTGATCTCTTGTATTGCTACAACTTTTTGGTCTTTTGTCATTGTCTTAAGGATTATTATTAGTTAACAGATTTAGTATCAATTGCAATACCTGGGCTCATTGTAGAAGATAAATAGATGCTCTTCACATAAGTCCCTTTAGCAGCAGTTGGTTTCATTTTGATCAATGTCTGGATTAATTCCTGAGCATTTTCTTTGATCTTGGCAGCATCAAAAGACACTTTACCAATACCAGCATGGATAATACCATACTTGTCTACTTTGAAATCAATTTTACCTGCTTTTACTTCAGTTACTGCTTTACCAATTTCCATTGTTACAGTTCCTGATTTAGGGTTTGGCATTAAACCTCTTGGACCTAATACTCTACCTAATGGACCTAATTTACCCATTACAGCTGGCATTGTAACGATAACGTCAACATCTGTCCAACCTTCTTTGATTTTTTGTAAATATTCGTCAAGACCTACATAGTCAGCACCAGCAGCTTTAGCTTCTGCTTCTTTATCTGGAGTTACAAGAGCTAATACTTTAACATCTTTACCAGTACCGTGAGGAAGAGATACAACACCTCTTACCATTTGGTTTGCTTTTCTAGGGTCTACTCCTAATCTTACAGCGATATCTACAGAAGCATCAAACTTTGTAGTGTTCACTTCTTTTACAAGAGCTGAACCTTCTTCAAGGTTATAGATTCTTCCTTTTTCTACTTTGCTTAAAGCTTCCTTTTGCTTTTTAGTTAATTTTGCCATTTCTTTAAGTTTTAAGCGTTAGTTGGTTTAGTTCCTGTTACTCTTAATCCCATAGATCTGGCAGTACCTGCAACCATAGAAAGAGCAGAGTCCATTGTAAAACAGTTAAGATCCGCCATTTTATCTTCAGCGATTTTCTTTACCTGTTCCCAAGTTACAGAACCTACTTTGTTTCTGTTTGGTTCACCAGAACCTCCCTTGATCTTAGCTGCATCCATTAGCTGGATTGCTGCAGGTGGAGTTTTAATAACGAATTCAAAAGATTTGTCTTCGTATACTGTAATTACTACAGGTAAAACTTGCCCTGGCTTATCTTGGGTTCTTCCGTTAAATTGCTTACAAAACTCCATGATGTTCACACCTGCAGAACCCAATGCTGGACCTACTGGTGGAGAAGGGTTAGCTGCGCCACCTTTCACCTGAAGCTTTACCATTTTAAAGACTTTCTTAGCCATTGTTTGTTTTTTAAATTTGAATAATTAATGAGTTTGGAAGCATTTATTATTCAGTAGGTTATGCACTCACATAACAATAAACCTACTTTTTGGACTGCAAAAGTATAAAATATTTTTGAAATAGCAAACGGAAATTGCTGATTTTTAAAAGTTTTAGGAAAAATAAATCAAGCCCATTAATGTATCCTTGAAAATACAGCTACAAAAAACAAAAACGGTTATTTGCATTTAATAACCGTTTTTTAAAATATTTTTAAAAGGAAAGACTGATTAAAAACCTGAAGGTTTATTAATTGTTTTTGTGGAACCGTCATTCCCTCCAAGATCATCATTGATATCGTTTATATTTTGCTTTTCAATTAATCTTTTGTAAGCCATCAGATAAAGATCAACGGTAAAGTTGTTATAGGTTCTTGATGGTGGAGCTGTATTGGTGGCAATCATTCGGCTATCCGTAAATCTTGCTCTGATGTGCCATGTTCCGTTACTTTTGAAAGCTACGACATCAGGTGATCCCTGTTTATTATCATTCACACCGTTGTCGCCATAATCAAGCATTACACTGGTATTTCCACCGTCCAGCTTGAAGGAATAATTGTGGAGGATAACCAAAAAGTTGTTGGCATCAATTTTAGTATCATAATCTGTAATTCCTGTTCCAGGTACGCCGGTAAGGGTAAGTTTAAGATAATTGAACAGCCCGCTGCTTTCCAAAGCCGGATCATACAATTGTAAGGCATTCTGCGAAGTGGCTAAAAAGCTTCCTCCTGTCATCGTAGGTTCTCCCGGATTTCTTAAATATAAGGAATTCGTATATGTTTTTCCATTAACATCAAGTGTTTCTGAGGGATTAGCAGTGTTGATCCCTACTTTTCCTTTCTGGGCGTGTAAAAACATCCCAAGACATAGGATTATTGTGATATAAATTTTTCTTTCCATAGTTTTTTATTGAAGGCCCAGTGGCGTATTAGTTGATACTCCCGAATATCCCGGTGAAGCAGATGCTGAAACAGAACCGTTAAAAGTTCCCCAGTCTTTCACTAAGGATTTTTCAAAGACATTTAAGGTAAGTGTCCAGGTTCCATTGATGGAAGAAACAGTTCCTGCTCCTTTAAAAGCTAAATTAATAGCATGGTACTGTTTACCGCCGCTGGTCACCTGTGTAATTTCAGTTGAGTAAGAACCATACGATTTTGGGGTCGTACTTGTGTTCGCTGCTGAAACCGCTCCTGTAAAAACAGCACCTGTAATGGCCACCACATATTTACTTGCATCTAATCCTGTATTGAGATTCACAACTTCATCCTGTCTTACATT
Source organism: Chryseobacterium sp. X308 (assembly GCF_020733145.1). Lineage (NCBI taxonomy): Bacteria > Pseudomonadati > Bacteroidota > Flavobacteriia > Flavobacteriales > Weeksellaceae > Chryseobacterium > Chryseobacterium sp. X308. Next base: position 14,224 of record NZ_JAJFZH010000013.1, on the reverse strand, counting down.
TTTCAATACAACATTATACATATTTACAGGGGCTACATTACGGAGCGATATATCCAGCAGCTTCACCTTACCTACCGGTGAAGTATCTTTTGACCGGGTAAGAAGAAGATAGTTTCCGCTTGCCTTTGTATTTTCAGTATCTATTAAATAAGATTCTACTAATGTTTCCCCTTCAACATCAAGAGTTCCTTTGGGTGTTTTAGTATTTATTCCTACTTGTGCATTTATGTTTAAAGCGGCAAAACCCGTAAAGAGTATCGCAATAATTTTTTTCATAATTTATGTTTTTATTGAATTAATGGAGCTGTCGCCGAACCAGTAGCTGACCCATTAAGGTTTTGTGTTGAATTAAAATCTTTCGCGTACGACCTGTCAAACACCAGTAAGTTGAGTGTCCAGACTCCTGTAGGTAAAGAATTATCCGGGGCAAATCCATGATAATCTGCCTTAAGCTTCCATGTTCCTCCTGAAGAGTAAGCAAAGATCTGTGGCATTGGGGTAAGCCAGTCTCCGGAATAAGTTCTTGTAGGCTGTGTAAAACCAAAAGACGAGATCACCACCAAAAATTTGCTGGAATTGATCTTGGTGTCAAATTGATTTACCCAATCTTTGTCATTGGGATCGCAGGTAATTTTGAATTGAACAAGGTTAATAGGAGCCGGTGAATTAGGTACAAAAGAATCATTGTACGCTGTAATTTTGTTGTCCGGCGCCGGAGATTTGATAATGAAAGTGTAATTCTCATCCGCTTTCAGTTTTTCCAGGGGTTGTTTAAAAACAATTCCTGATGTCTTCATTGTACCGTTTACGGTAAGCTCTTTTTCTGGTGTCACAGTATTGATACCAACCTGCGCACTCATGAACACTGATGTGCTCACCAGAGTGATCATCGAAATAATTTTTGTCATTGAGTTATGTGTTTATAAAGCTTATGCTCTTGGGTGACTGATCTTAATTCTATTCTTATTTAAAACATAGAATGCCCATACCTCTGTAACCAGTGTATGAAATAAAAAGAATAAAATTTGTGGATTAGCTAACAGCTTGGTTGCAAGAAGTATGCCATATGAAAGTGAATTAAGGAACTAAAAGGAACCTGATCTGTAAAAAACAAATAAAATTCACGTAATGGTGATAATTTAATTAAAGTAAACTACTTTATAGAAGTAGTCAGCAGACTTATGAAATTTGAATATCAACATAATAGTTTTAACAAACTTAAAAAAACTCTAGTTAGAGTGAAAAAAATATAAAGATTCAATTTCAATATTTCATTATGAATTAATAGAGCTGCATTATTATTTTACCGAAAATAACTGGGAAGCTATTGCCGCAGACTATTGTTAAAATATATTGAAATGGTATCAACGAAAAAAGACTGCTTTAAAAGCAGTCTTTTTATATTTATAAGTAATGTATTATACTTTTTCTACTTGCATGTAGCTCAGTTCCATTGGAGTTTTTCTACCGAAGATCAATACAGAAACTTCAATTTTCTTTTTGTCTTCAAGAATCTTCTCAACTGTACCATTGAATCCGTTGAAAGGTCCGTCGATTACTTTAACGTTTTCACCTACTACATAAGGAATTTCAACATCGCTTGCAAATTCTGAAAGTTCATCCATTCTTCCAAGCATTCTGTTTACCTCTGATTTTCTCATTGGGACAGGATCACCTCCTTTTGTTAAACTTAAGAAAGAAATAACTCCCGGGATATTTTTAATAACGTGAGGAATCTCTCCCATCAGGTCAGCTTCAATCATCAAGTAGCCAGGATAGTAAGGTCTCTCTTTAGGAACTTTTTTACCGTTTCTAATCTGGATTACCTTTTCCATAGGAATAACCACTTGAGTAACGTACTGCTCAAACCCTAAACGTTTGATTTCTGTCTCAATATAGTTTTTCACTTTATTTTCCTGTCCGCTGATTGCTTTCAGCACATACCATTTCAATTCGCTCATTATGGAAAATACTTAATTATTAATTGAACAAGTTGATTAGCATTCCTATTATGTTGCTGATTGCTTTTGAAAACAATTCATCAACTCCAAAGGTAAATAAAGCCAGAATAACTGTCGCAATAGTCACTACAATTGTAGAAGACTGAAGGTCAGCCCATTTTGGCCATTCAACTTTATGTCTGAATTCGTTATAAGAACCTTTTAAAAAATCGACAAATGAACTCATAATTTATATTTGCACGGGCACAAGGATTCGAACCCTGATCAACGGTTTTGGAGACCGGTATCCTACCATTGGACGATGCCCGTAGTTAAAAAAAGCTCCGTAAAGAGTGTTCCTTACGGAAGCTTTTTTATATTGTTTTAGATGTGGATTAGTCGATGATTTCAGTTACCTGACCTGCACCTACTGTTCTACCACCTTCTCTGATCGCGAATCTAAGACCCTCGTTAAGAGCGATTGGCTGAAGTAATTCAACAGTGATTGTTAAGTTATCACCAGGCATTACCATTTCTACACCTTCTGGTAAGAAGATCTCACCTGTAACGTCAGTAGTTCTTACGTAGAACTGAGGACGGTACTTGTTGTGGAATGGAGTGTGACGTCCACCTTCTTCTTTAGAAAGGATATAAACCTCAGCTTTGAATTTTTTGTGTGGCTTAACTGAATCTTTCTTAGCGATAACCATACCTCTCTTGATGTCAGTTTTTTCAATACCTCTCAACAATAGACCTACGTTATCACCAGCTTCACCTCTGTCTAGGATTTTTCTGAACATCTCAACCCCTGTAATAGTAGAAGTTAATTTTTCATCACCCATACCTACGATATCAACTGGATCACCAGTGTTGATAACACCAGCCTCGATTCTACCAGTTGCTACAGTACCTCTACCTGTAATAGAGAATACGTCTTCGATTGGCATTAAGAATGCTTTATCCTGATCTCTAACAGGCTGCTCGATCCAAGTATCAACTGCATCCATTAATTCTTCAACAGTCTTAACCCACTTCTCGTCTCCGTTAAGAGCTCCAAGAGCAGATCCCTGGATTACTGGAGAGTTATCTCCGTCATATTCGTAAGTAGATAATAAATCTCTAAGTTCAAGTTCAACAAGCTCTAAAAGCTCAGCATCATCCACCATGTCAACTTTGTTCATGAAAACAACGATTCTTGGTACGTTTACCTGACGGCAAAGTAGGATGTGCTCTCTAGTTTGAGGCATTGGCCCATCAGTTGCAGCACATACTAAGATAGCTCCATCCATCTGAGCAGCACCAGTTACCATGTTCTTAACATAGTCGGCGTGACCTGGACAGTCAACGTGTGCATAGTGTCTGTTTTCAGTTTCGTACTCGATGTGAGCTGTATTAATAGTGATACCTCTTTCTTTTTCTTCTGGAGCAGAGTCAATAGAAGAGAAATCTTTTTTCTCAGCAAGACCCTTGTTAGCTAATACACTACTGATAGCTGCAGTAAGTGTAGTTTTACCATGGTCAACGTGACCAATAGTACCAATGTTCAAGTGTGGTTTGTTACGATTAAACGTTTCCTTTGCCATGATTTAAAATTATTTATTTATTGTTTTTCAAATTTTCGGTGTGCAAATATAATGAATTTTTAAATACCAAAAACTTTTTATTAAAAAAACTTTCAATATTATCATCCAGTGAAGGACAAACCTTATATTTCAACGTATTGAGACTGCAAATTTACACATTTTTCCGAATAGAAAAAATCCTTAGAAACGTTTTATTAAAATTATAAACTATCTTACTAATTATGAATACAATATATTGACAAAAAATAAGATAATTATATCTATCCTACATCCAATATTTATTCTTTCTCGTACATATTAAAACAACAAATAAAATTAATATTATGAGAAAACTATTACACATGTATGTAGCCCTGTTTGCTTTTATGGCATTATCTTCATGCGATAATTCGGACGAAAACAATATGCCTGAAAACATGAATCCCCAGGGGCCGGATCTTATGGTATATGGAATAACAGCAATGAACGAACTTGTTTATTTTAATGCCAATAATCCCAAAACTTTTACCTCAAAAACAACTGTAACAGGTGTTACCTCAGGAGAGAAACTGCTAAGTATAGATTTCAGACCTGCCACAGGGGAATTGTATGCATTATCAAATGCCAGCAAATTATATATCATCAATACGTCTAACGCTTCAGCAAGAGTTGTAAGCTCAACAGCGTTTACACCGATGATCTCCGGCACAATAGCTTCAATTGATTTCAATCCTACGGTTGACAGGATTCGTATGGTAAGTAATACCGGACAAAATCTACGCCTGCATCCTGAAAGCGGAGCTGTTGCCGCCACCGATGTCAATATTAACGGAACAGTCAATTATTCCGTAACCGGATTAGCCTATACCAACAGTAAAGCTGGTGCTGCCTCCACCGTTTTATATGATATTGATCCGGCTTTGGGGAAATTATACAAACAGGATCCTCCCAACAACGGAACTTTAGTAGAAGTCGGAAATCTTGGTACAACTTTTACAGGACAGTCTGCTTTTGATATTAAATATGATAACAGTACTGCTTTATTAGCTCTCAATGATAAATTACATGTTCTGGATCTGAATAACGGAAAAGCAACTTCTATAGGAACTCTTCAGCAGGCAGTCATTGATATTGCTATTCCTACAGAACCGGTAGCTTACGCTATTGACAATTCAAATAACCTTCAAATCTTCAATCCCAATAATCCTGTACCTGTTTCAAAAACCATAGCAGGACTGCAAAGTGGTGAAAATATTTTAGGAATAGATTTCCGTCCTGCCAACGGGCAATTGTATGCTTTGGGAAGCTCAAGCAGAATTTACACTATTAATTTAGGAACAGGTGCTGCTACCGCTGTGGGTGCTTCTCCTTTTCCAACCTTACTTTCCGGAACTGATTTCGGGTTTGACTTTAATCCAACCGTAGACAGGATAAGAGTAGTAAGTAATACAGGACAAAACCTGAGACTCAATCCTAATGACGGAACAATAGCGGCCACTGATCTCACACTCAATCCCGGAAGCCCTACGATAAGCGCTGCAGCATACACCAACAACTTCGCAGGAGCCACATCCACTATCTTATTTGTCATTGATCATAATACAGACAAATTGTATCAGCAAAACCCACCGAACAACGGAACTTTAGTAGAAACAGGTTCTTTAGGAATCAATATTACCAGTGCTAATGGATTTGATATTGGAAGTATGAGCCAAAAAGCCTATTTAATGGCTTCAGTAGGTTCTTCTACCAAAATTTACTCTATTAACACGGCAACAGGAGCTGCTGCTTCTGTTTCTGATTATCCGAATCCTGTAAAAGCTTTTACACTAGGATTAGGATTTTAAACTCATCATATTTTATTTCAATAATGAGAAGCGCGGAAAACAAAGTTTTCCGCGCTTCTGACTAATATAAATGAAAGATAAAATCAAATTTGGCTGAGCTTTTTTGTTCTGTTGAAAATCCAGAAAATAATCGGGAAAATAAGCAGGGTAAGCACTGTAGCTGTAATCAGTCCTCCGATAATGACAATCGCGAGAGGCTTCTGAGACTCCGATCCGATTCCTGTAGACAAGGCAGCCGGCATAAGCCCGATGGAAGCCATCAATGCTGTCATAATCACAGGTCTTGTCCTGGATTTCACTCCATTTAATATGGCGGTATCGATATCCATTCCGTCTTTAACATTCTGATGGAATTCTGTAATAAGGATTACCCCGTTCTGGATACAAATTCCCAGGAGAGCAATCATTCCTACTCCTGCAGAGATTCCAAAATTGATTCCGGTAACGTGTAAAGCGATGATTCCTCCAATCAAAGCAAAAGGTACGTTCGCTAATACCAGAAGAGAATCTTTCATATTGCCGAACAGAATAAACAAGAGGAAGAAAATCATCAGAATACTCACCGGCACTACCTGCGCCAGCCTGTGTGAGGCACGCTGTTGGTTTTCAAACTGACCTGTCCATCCTATTGAATAACCTTCTGGAAGTTCAATCGTTTCTACTTTTTTCTGTGCATCCGCAATCGTACTTCCCAAATCCCGGTCACGGATTGAAAATTTAACCCCGATGTATCGCTTGATATTGTCTCTGTAAATAAATGCGGCTCCGTTATCTTTAACAATGGTGCTTATTTCTTTTAAAGGAATCTTTGCTCCATCCTGTGTAGGAACCATCAAAGCAGCAATGTCATTTTCATTGGTTCTGTATTCCTGAGAATACCGAAGACGGATCGGGAATTTTCTCTCCCCATCAAACATTTCAGAGGCAGTTTTTCCACCAAATGCCATCTCCAGCACAGCCTGCGCATCTGCGGGCATCACTCCATAAGCGGCCATTTTATCTCTGTCCAAAACCACGCTGACTTCCGGCTGGCCGATATTTTTAATAATTCCCGGATCCTTTACGCCTTGCACATCTTTAATTTTAAGCAAAACTTCGTGGGCTAATTTGTCAAGGGTTTCCAGGTTGTCACCATAGATTTTGATTCCGTTTTCAGCTTTAAAACCAGCTACTGCTTCTGCTACATTATCGGAAATCGGCTGGGAGTAGTTGAACGTAATTCCCTGATAACTTCTGAGTTTTTTGTCTATTTCATTGATCAGTTCATCATAAGTAATTTTACGCTTCCATTCTTCTCTTGGCTTAAGATTTACCGCAAACTGTACAAATCCGAATCCGTTGGGATCGGTTCCATCATTACTTCTTCCCGTCTGGGCAAGCACATCTGTTACTTCGGAAAAGCTCATAATGTCCTTCTTTAAAAGATCAGCTGTTTTCAGAGATTCTTTTAATGAGGAGCTCATCGGCATTTCGGCTGTGATCCACAATGAACCTTCATTCAACTGAGGCAGGAACTCTGTTCCAAGGAATTTACCCGAAAACAAAGTAACAGCCAGAAAGGAAATCGCTACAATCATGCTCATCTTCTTATGCCTGAACGTTAAATTAAAGCCTTTCAAAACGATTCTGTCCCAGAAGTTCACAAACGGATTGTTTTTTTCTCTTACATTTTTATTTAAAAGGATATGCGAAAGAACAGGAACGAGAGTTAATGTAAATATCAATGCTCCCATTAATGCAAACCCTAATGTAAATGCCAGAGGAGAAAACATTTTTCCCTCTACTTTCTGGAATGAGAAAATAGGAATCAAGGAAGTAATGATGATTAATTTTGAAAAGAAGATGGCTTTTCCCAATCCTGTTCCGGTTTGCTTAATCCATCCTCCTTTGGCGAGTTTATTAAACTTCTCCGTCCCGTACTTATGCGCTTTATGATCCAGCATTACGAAAAGGCCTTCCACCATGACGACGGCCCCGTCTATGATAATCCCGAAGTCTACTGCTCCCAAAGAAAGCAGGTTCGCACTCATCCCTGCCAGCTTTAAACATAAAAAGGCAAACAATAAGGATAATGGGATAATGATGGAAACAATCAGCGTGGTTCTCCAGTCTGCCATAAAAATTAAAACAATTACCGTTACCAGTACAATCCCTTCAATAAGGTTATGCATTACGGTATGAGTGGTAAAATCCATCAGATTGTCACGATCGTAGAAAGTCACCATTTTAACATCTTTCGGAAGTACTTTTTCGTTAAGTTCTTTAATTTTAGCCTTCACCCCTACTAAAACCTCTCTCGGGTTCTCCCCTTTTCTCATCACAACAATTCCTTCCACCGTATCGTCATGATGATTAAGAGCGGCCTGCCCTACTCTGGGCATGGAACTTTCGTGAACTTCTGCAACATTTTTTACCAAAACAGGGTTTCCACTGTCATTCTGAATAGTAATATTTCCAATATCCGCTACAGATTTTACCAAACCGATACCTCTTACCACATAAGCCTGACCATTTTTTTCAATGACATCTCCTCCTACGTTCAGGTTACTTTTGGTGACAGCATCATATACCTGAAGCGGCGTAAGGTTGTATTTATCCAATGCCCTCGGATCGATACTCAGTTCAAAAACTTTATCCTGTCCTCCGAAAACATTGATATCTGCAACGCCGGGAACTCCTCTTAAAGCACGGTCTATTACCCAATTCTGCAGGGTAAGCAGCGCTCGGGAATCTTTGGTTTTACTTTCCAGCGTATATCTGAAAATTTCACCGGTTGGCCCGTAGGGTGGCTGTACTTCAGGGTCTACCTCATCAGGAAGGCTAATGGTTCTTAACTGGTTATTGACCTGATTTCTGGCAAAAGTATCGTCCACCCCGTCGTCAAACAGAATTTTAACAATAGAAAGTCCAAACATGGTGGTACTTCTCACACTTGTTTTCTTTTGAACCGGGCTCATCGCCAATTCAATGGGAGTAGTAACAAAACGTTCCACTTCTTCTGCACTACGCCCATTCCATTGGGTAATGATGACAATCTGGGTATTGGTTACATCCGGAAAAGCTTCAATAGGCATGTTTTTGAAACTTATAAAACCGGAGATGGCTAAAATCGCTACCCAGATAAAGGTAAATGCTTTATTTTTTAATGAAAAAGCAATTATATTTTTTATGAATTTATTCATGATAGATACATTGGTGACCTAAAAAAGCCGTTAAAGAAAATGTCAGTATTCTTAATGGTTTAATAAGACTAGCTGTTCAGTGAACGGTAGATCAGCAGCTGGTTATTGGTAATTACTTCTTCTCCTTCTTTCAGACCGTCTGCAATATAGGTGACATCACCAACCTGCTTTAATACTTTGATTTCCCTGATCTTCACATCTGTCCTGGATTTAAAAATCACTACGAAGCTTTTATTATCATCAAAAATCACTGCTTTGGAGGGAACGGTAAGTGTAGAGTTACTTTCCAGGCTTGAAACTTTTATCGTGGCTTTACTGTCCGGAATCAAAAGTCCGTCGGCATTATCTAATACAACTCTTGCCTGCATGGCATTGGTCTGCGGGTCAATAATCTTGAAAATTTTATCAATTTTCCCATCAAAAACTTTGTCCGGATAAGATAGAGTAGATACCTGGGCTTTCATTCCAAGACTGATTTTATCAATATCAGATTCATTGACATTCATAATGGCCCATACATTGGTGGTGTTGGCCACATCAAAAATATTATCACTTCTGTCACTTCTCAGCTGCATATCTTTATTGATACTTTTCTGAACAATATAACCGCTGATAGGTGCTACCACACTGTATATATTTCCGGTTTTCACATTATAAACCGTACTTACCGCAGCAGCTCTCTGTAACTGATCTTCGGCTTTTTGCAACTGGCTTTTAGCTTCCAGAACATCTCTTTCGGTATTCAGTTTTCCTTCATAGAGTTCTTTCGCGACACGAAGGTTATTTTTCGCCACTACCAGATCTGTTTTTGCATCACTTACATCCTTCTGAATTTCTGCAAGCTCAGTACTTCTGATGGTGGCTAAAACCTGTCCTTTTTTTACATAGTCGCCCAATTCTACATTGACGCTCATCACATTTCCTCCAACTAATGGGTAAACATCTATGTAACTGTTTTTGTCTGCGGAGATTTTTCCGTAAAAACTGTATTCGTCTTCTATATTTCTTTTTTCAACCTTTGCCAGGGAAATAGAGTTCAGCATTGTATTGCTGAGTTCAAATCCTTTTTTGGTGTGAATATTTTTCTCTTCCTCTTTTTTTGAACAGGTTATTAATGAAAGAACCATCAATACGGGAATAATATATGTTTTCATGATTTTAATAGAAGATTTTCGTTTGTACTAGTTGATTAAGCTGTTCTGCAGACTGCATGATCTCATTTTTCATATCATAGATCTGAAGGGCTGTTTCCCTGTAGCTGTCCATAAAGTCTGTGAATTCAATCAGGTTAACATTTCCTTTTCTGAAATTGTTCAGCATTCCGTTATATACAAGCTCCATATTCTGAAGATCTGTCGTTTTCACATCCTGCAGCTGATCATATTGTGCTTTCCAGGTTTTGTAGGCAGACTGGACTTTGGTTTCCAGAGTCAGCTTTTGAAAGTCTGCATTTTTCTGGTTCTGTTGAATCGCATAGTTTGCTTTTATCACATTCCCCTGGTTGGCTTTCCATAAAGGCAAAGGAATTCCCAGCGTCAGATTAGCTTCGTTATTAAAAGTTCCTCCCGCCTGATCCCATGCAGCTCCTACCGTAACATCAGGGACATTCAGTGATTTCTGCCATTGTGCATACAGCTTACTGTTATCAATAAGCTTCAGATTATACCGGTAATCGGCATTATTTTCCAGGGCTTTACCTTTCAACTCATCTTCATTACCGAAAGGCTGTGCTGCCAAAGCTTCTTTAGCTTCGGTTTCAGACATCGTTGGCTCTATTTCTTCCGAAACTCCTGTCAGAACTTTTAGATTCTGTTCAAAATCAAGAATATTTTTATTGATCTCCAGCTTATCATGATTGAGTTGGATCACTATGCTCTGTAATCTGACAGCATCTTTAAGAGAAACGTTTCCTTTGGAAGACTGTACACGGTAAGCATCTAAGAGATCATTCATATATCCCAGCTGCCTGTTGGTGTTTTCCAGTTTTAGTTTTTCATAATAAAGATTGAAATAAGCAGAACGAAGCTGATATCGTAAATCTACCAGCAATTGGGAAAACTGAAGCTGGGCAAGTTCTTTATTGGACCTGGCAAAAGCAATTTCATTTTTCTTTTTGCCACCCATATAAATCAATTGAGTAATACCTGCTCCCTTAGAATGTCCTACATCAAAAAACTTTTTGTCCTGCGGATTGTAAGCATTGAACTGTCCGCTTAATTGAGGTAATTCCCAGATTTTAGCCTGCAGAATATCCGCATCAGCCATATTGATATTGTACTGTTCGGCGAGCAGCTGGAGGTTGTTCTTCTGAAACGCTTCTTCGCATTCCAAAAGAGACATCTGCTGTTGTGCCGCCATGAATGAGGAAACGGCGAGGCACAGCACTGCAATTCTGTTCATTATTTTTATTTTTAAATTACAAAATTGCTTTGATGCGATTAAAAGAAACTTAAATGACGCTTAAAAAAATATTAAAATAGGCTTGATCAGGCCGTTTATCCAATAAATTACCGGATAAAACAAGTGAATTTTTCTCTAACGATTGAATTTTTATAAAAAAAATCAATCGTAGGTTTAACAAAAAAAACAACTGTTTTATATCAGTTGTTTTTCATTTATTTTTTAAAACTTAGGGTAAACTTATTGATGAAATCTGCTGGTGAAGAATATACAATATCTGCATCATGATATTCCAGAATCCTTTTGACAATTCTAAGACCTAATCCTGACCCCGCTATATTCTGTGCATTGTTTCCTCTCGTGAAAGCTTCAAACAGTTTAGCCTGCTCATCTACAGAAATAGTATTACCATGAGAAATAACTTCGATGGAAAGATTATCATTGGTTTCAGTAATCAGGACCTTCACCTCCGTATTGTCCGAATACACAGCAGCATTTTTAAACAGGTTGATAAAGACAATCACCAATAATGACTGAATTCCCTTGATGGTTAAAAATGCATTTTCAAAACTATTTTCATTGATCAGAAAATCCAGTTTAAGCTGTGGATAACTTTTCTCTACAGCTTCAAAAGCTTCAAAAATAACTTCATCAATTCTTACTTCCTCATAAATACTCTGAATATTTTCTTTATCAAATTTGGTCAGCAATAAAAGCGAGTTGGTCAGATCGGACAGTTGATATACATCTCTCTGGATTTGCTTTAAAGATGATAATGTTTCCGGAGAATGTTCTTCAAACTTAATCAGGTTTTCCAGCTGAAAGGCCATTCTTGTTATTGGGGTTCTGATCTCATGCGAAGCACTGGCCGTAAAATCTTTTTGGGACTGAAATACATCATCCAGCCTTCCAATCATTGTATTAAAGGATTTTGCCAGAACGCTTACTTCATCATTGGATTGCTCTACCGGAATCTGCGTGGTGAGTTTATGAGCCGTAACTTCAGAAATTTCTTTGTTCAGATCTTCCAAAGGACGGAGGAACTTTTCCACAAAATAATAGCTGAAGAAACCAATAAGCATAGTACTCATCACATACGCTGTGATCAAAAGATATTTAAGATAACCCAATTTGGATTTTCCATTGGTATCAAAGGCACTTGTAAGGATATAGTAATTTTCACCGTTGATATTCCTGAGCGCAGCGTAGATTTCCGGGACGGTTTTTTCCGTATAGATAATCTTCTTTTTATCCAGCTCTTTAAGCATGGCGCTGTCCCAGATGACATTCCGGTCTTTAATCGTACTGTAGATGAGTTCTTTTTTTTCGTTGAAAATTAAAATCTTTTCATTCAAAAGGATATTATCTGAATTTTCATTGAAAAAAACAGGTGCTTCTTCTTCAAAGTCTTTGGATTTTGAAATGAAATGGGAAGTAAATTCAAGCCTCTGCCTGAATCTTTCTTTAAATTCATCTCTTCTGAAATCATTAAAAGATAAATAAATGACCGCCATCACCATTCCAAATAATAATGAAAAGGCAATACTTATCGTTAAAGCGATCTTTCTTTTTAAAGACATTTATAATGGACTTAGGTAGTATCCGAAACCTGAACGGGTGTGGATCAGTTTTATTTTAAAATCTTTATCAATCTTTTTCCTCAGAAAATTGATATAAACTTCTACGGTATTGGTATTCGTATTAAAATTGTGTTCCCATACATGTTCTGTAATCTGTTGTTTGGAAACCGTTCTTCCCTGCGCTTCCGCAAGATAAACCAACAGTTGGAATTCTTTTAATGTAAGTGTTATTTCATTTCCTCCACGATAGACTTTCTGTTCTGTTTTATTGATAATAAGATCGTCAACTCTTAGAATATCCTGATCTGCATTATCAGAAGGTGCCTTTCTTCTCAACAGCGAATTGATTCTTAGCAGAAGTTCTTCAAACTGAAAAGGTTTTACCAGATAATCATCGGCCAGTCTTGTGAAAGCATCTTTTTTATCAGAGATATCTCCATAAGCAGAGATGATAATGATGGGTGTATTTTTGTCAAAAGAGCGGATCGTCTGGCAGACATCAAGTCCATTTATCTTAGGAACATTAATATCGAGTAAATATAGATCATAACTACTGTTTTTTATCTGGCGGAGAAAAGTTTCCCCGTCATAGATTTTATCACAGTTAAAATTATTTGATTCTAAAAATCTGCACAGTTCTGCAGACAGAATGAGATCATCTTCCAGTAAAAGAATATTCATCAAAAATTTATTTTACACGAATTTAACGAAAATTTTATGATTGTGATTGTAAACCTAAAGTAAAATTCATGACCTATCCTCATTTGATCTTTAAAAATTTCCGGTGAAAATATTTAGATGGAGCAATTGAGTATTTTATCTAATCAGGTGTTTAACGATAATATCTCTGTAAGAACAAAATTGATTATTTTTATTTTCTAATCTAAAATTAGGGCATAAAAAAATCCCGAAGAAATTCGGGAAAATCGAGAGCCAACTACGGGACTTGAACCCGTGACCTCTTCCTTACCAAGGAAGCACTCTACCGCTGAGCTAAGTCGGCATCAACTAAAAAAATCACACTAATTAGCGTGATTTTCGTTGAGCGGAAGACGGGGGTCGAACCCGCGACATTCAGCTTGGAAGGCTGACGCTCTACCAACTGAGCTACTTCCGCAATTTTGTTTCCAAAATTATTGGTAAACGCTGTGCAAAACTAAGAAAACTTATTTAATCTTGCAAGTTTTTTATAATATAAAATGTGGGGAGAGCAGGATTCGAACCTACGAAGCCGAAGCAACTGAGTTACAGTCAGTCCCATTTAGCCACTCTGGAATCTCCCCAGATATTTTATATTAAAATGGAGCCTCCAGAGGGATTCGAACCCACGACCCCGAGATTACAAATCACGTGCTCTGGCCAACTGAGCTATGGAGGCATTTTAATAAAGGACTGAAACTGATCGAGAAACTCTACTCTACACATTCCAGTGTTAAAAAATCACTCTTAATAGTGTGATTTTATTGAGCGGAAGACGGGGGTCGAACCCGCGACATTCAGCTTGGAAGGCTGACGCTCTACCAACTGAGCTACTTCCGCAATTTTGTTTCCAAAACTATTGGTAAACGCTGTGCAAAACTAAGAAAACTTATTTAATCTTGCAAGTTTTTTTTATAAAAATATAAAGTGGGGAGAGCAGGATTCGAACCTACGAAGCCGAAGCAACTGAGTTACAGTCAGTCCCATTTAGCCACTCTGGAATCTCCCCAAAAG